>DRQR01000137.1 GCA_011371355.1 Actinomycetota bacterium | reverse complement strand
TGTTCGGCGGGGAGGCCGAAGGCGTCGAAGCCCATCGGGAAGAGCACGTTGTAGCCCTTCATCCGCATCCAACGTGCCCGAGCATCCGAGGGCGTCATCGCGTACCAGTGGCCGATGTGGAGGTCTCCCGAGGGGTAGGGGAGCATCGTGAGCGCGTAGTGCTTCGGCTTGCTCCAGTCGACCTCGGCGCGGTAGATCCCCTCCTCTTCCCAGCGCCGCTGCCAGCGGGGTTCGAGTTCGCGATGGTCGTATCGTTCGGCCACGTTCGGGTCCCTCGTCGGTGGGCCCCAATGCTAGGGATCTGTGAGGAGGTCGCCATGTCCCGTCCCCGACGGCCGTCGATCGCCGCCGTGATGGAGGCCGCCGGCGAGGATCCCACGGGCGTCCCCGACGCCGTCGTCGTCCCGGCACCCCGATGGCTGGCGCGTCGGTGGGCGGGCCGGATCGCGGCGATGACCCTCCCGGGTCGGATCGTCGTCGCTCCCGATCGCTACCCGGCGTTCGTCGCCGGCGAGGACCCCGAGCTCCTCCGGCACGAGGCCGAGCACCTCCGTCAATGGCACCGAGACGGGATCCTGCGGTTCCTCGTCCGGTACCTCGCCGACTACGGATCTGCGAGGATGGCCGGCATGCCCCACCACGCCGCCTACCGGGCGATCCGCTACGAGGTCGCCGCGCGCGCCCGGGAGCTCCCCGAATGACGCCGGGCGGCAGGACTCCCTGGGGCTACGGCGACTTCGCGATCGTCGTCGTCGCCGGGATCGTCGGCTCCTTCGCCGGGACGCTCGTCGCCACGCTGGCCCTCCTCGACCCGCTGTCGATCCGAGGCTTCACCGTGGTCTTCGCCGGTCAGGTCGCCGGGAGCCTCGGGGCGCTCGGCTTCCTCGGCCCACGCAGGGGGACGGGCGACCTGCGCCGCGATCTCGGCCTCGTCCTCCGCCTCCGGGACGCCTGGGGGCTCCCCGCCGGCGTCGGGCTCCAGTTCCTCGTCGCCCTCGCGGTCAGCCCGCTCGTACGCCTCCTCTTCCCCGACGGACCACCCGAGCAGACCATCGCCGGGATCGCCGCCAACGCCCGCGATCCCCTCGACCTCGTCCTCCTGTTCCTCGCGGTCGTCGTCGTGGCGCCCGTCGTCGAGGAGACCATCTACCGCGGCCTCCTCCTGCGCCGGATCCAACGGTCCTTCGGCACGACCTGGGCGGTGATCGGATCGGCGGCGGTGTTCGCCCTCGTCCACCTCTTCGATCCCAACGCGCTCGCCGCCGTGCCCGGGCTCTTCCTCGTCGGTCTCGCCCTCGCCGCCTCCGCCGTGCGGTTCGGCGACCTCGGCGTCCCGATCTTCGTCCACGCCGGCGTCAACCTCACCGGCGTCGTCGTGCTCGTCCTCGGCGACCGGCTCGTCGCCGAGCTCGAGCGGCTCGCCGAGGAAGCCGTCGAGGCCATCGTCGTCGTGGCGCGGCTGGTCGGCTGACCCCTTCCCCGTCGCCGCGCCGGGTGGTAGATCGGCGGGAGGGTCCTCGGGACGGGATAGGAGCCGCCATGTCAGAGCTGCCCTTCCGTCGGACGGCGGCGCTCGCCGTCGGGGCCGCCGTCGTGGCCCTCGGCGTCGGCCTGTGGAACACCCGCGAGGCTCCGGGCCCCGCGCCGGTGACCGTCGTCGACCCCGTCACCGACGACCCGGCGTCCATCACCGTGCACGTCACCGGCGCCGTCGCCGTGCCCGGCGTCGTGCGGATCCCCGACGGGGGCCGGATCGTCGACGTCGTCGCCGCCGCCGGGGGTGCCCTCCCCGACGCGGACCTCGCCGCGGTGAACCTCGCCGCCCCGGTCGCCGACGGCGACCGCATCCACGTCCCGACCCTCGGCGAGGGCGACCCCGTCTCCGAATCGTCGGGAATCGACCTCAATCGGGCCGACGCCGCCGAACTCGAGCAGCTCGACGGGGTGGGCCCGGTCCTCGCCCGGCGCATCGTGGAGTACCGGGCCGCCCACGGCCCCTTCCGCACCGTCGAGGACCTCCTCGACGTGCCCGGCATCGGGGAGGCGAAGCTCGCCGCCATCCGGCCCGGGATCGCCGCACCCTGAACCTCCCCGGCCCCTTCGCCCGAGGCGTCCTCGTCCTCGCCGGCGCGCTCTGGCTGGGTGCGGCCCTCGGTCGCGTCGGCGAGCCCGTCGTCGGATCCCTCCTCGTCGGGGTGCTCCTCGTCGCGGGGGTGTGGCGAGTCGGGACGGTGCCGGTGGCCGTCGCCGTCGCCGCCGGCCTCCTCGCCGGCGTCGCCTCCGCGCGACCCCCGACCCCGGTGCCTGCCGCCGGCAGGCTCGTCGTCGAAGGTCGGGTCGGGACCGACCCCGTCGCCGGGCGCGTCGTCGTACGGGCCGGTGCGGCCTTCTCGGTGACCGGGCCCGTCGAGGGCCTCGCCGTCGGCGACACGGTGCGGGTCGCCGGGTCGTTCCGACCGAGACCACATCGGGTCGGACGCACGGCGGTGGTGGGCGAGCTCGCCGCCGTCGAGGTGATCCGGCTCCGGGGCAGCGGTGACCCCGCGCTCTGGATCGGGAACCTCGTCCGCCGCCGGGTGGGCGCCGTCTTCGGCGGCGGACGGGACGACGACGCGCTCCTTCGAGGCTTCCTCGTCGGCGACACCACCGGCCTCGACCCGGTCTCCCACGACGAGCTGCGACGGGCCGGGCTCGTCCACCTCGTCGCGGTCTCCGGCTCGAACGTCGCCCTCTTCCTCACCGGTTGGTGGATCGTGACCTACCCCCTCGCCGTGCGCCCGAGGACCCGCGCCGTCGTCGGGCTCGTCGGGCTCGCCGTGTTCGCCGCGGCGACCCGGTGGGAGCCCTCGGTGCTCCGTGCCTCGACGATGGCGGCGGTGGTCCTCGTCTTCCCCGTGCTCGGGGCCGTCGTCGATGCCTGGGCGGCCCTCGGGATCGCCGTGGGGATCCTCGTCCTCGCCGCCCCCGACCTCACCGGGTCGGTGGGCTTCCAGCTCTCGGTGGCCGCCACGGCCGGGGTCCTCGCCGGGGCCGTCCCCGGGTCGGGCGGACCGGTGCGCCGGTGGGTCGTCGCAGCGCTGCGAACCTCCCTGGCCGCCCAGGTGGCCGTCGCGCCGATCCTCCTGTGGCGGTTCGGTACCGTTCCCCTCCTCGCGCCCGTCGCGAACCTCGTCGCCGTGCCCGTCGCCGCGGTCGGGACCGTCCTCGGCGCCCTGGCCGCCCTCGGCGGCTTCCCGCCCCTCGTCGCGGTCGCCCGGGTCCCCGCCCGACTCGTGCTCGAGCTCGCGTCGGCGGCCGCCTCCTGGCCGCAGCTCGACCCGGTCCAGGCCGCCGGGGTGGGGATCCTGCTCCTCGCCTGGCGGATCCCCGGCTGCCGACCCCTCGTGGTCGGCGGGCTCGTGGGACTCGCCGTGGTCGGGCTCCTGGGAGGTCCGGCGCCGCCTCCGGTCCCCGAGGTCGTCTTCCTCGACGTCGGTCAGGGAGACGCCGTGCTCCTCGTCGACCCAGAGGGCACGGTCGTCGCCGTCGACGGCGGTGCCGATCCGGTCCGATGGCACCGCGCCCTCCTCCGACGCGGGATCGGACGGATCGACCTCCTCGTCGCCACCCACGGCGACCTCGACCACGTCGGTGGGCTCGCCGGGGTCTTCGGGCGCCGCGAGATCGGCCGGCTCTGGTATCCGGAGCATCCGGAGCTCGGTCCCACCCTCGAGGCGCTCGTGGCCGACGCCCGAGCCCTGGGCGTCGCCGCCGAGCCGGCGCCGGTCGGCGCGACGGTGCGGGTGGGGCGATTCCGCATCGAGGTCCTGGGTCCCCGACGCCGCTACCGGTCCCAGAACGACGGATCCGTCGTGCTCCTCGTCTCCGTGGAGGAGACCTCGGTGCTCCTCGCCGGCGACGTCGAGGCGGTGGCCCAGCGGGAGCTCCCGCCCGTCCATCCCGACGTGCTCCTCGTCCCCCATCACGGCGCCGAGACCTCCGACCTCGAGTGGCTGGCGGCCACGGTGGGTCGCCGAGCGGTGATCAGCGTCGGCGCGGAGAACCCCTACGGCCATCCCGGTCCCGAGGTCGTCGCGAGGCTCCTCGACGCCGGCGCCGCCGTCTCCCTCACCTCCCGGGACGGCGACGTCGCCTTCGCTCTCGACTCGTGACTTCGAGCCGCGGGGATCCCGACGACTCCCTGCCCGGCCGTGACCGAGACGGTGCCGGTCGAGGAGGCGCCGTGGGCCTCCTCGGGACGGGATCGTCGAGGAGGGCGGATCCTTCGCGCGCCTAGGGTGGAGGTATGGCGATCGTCACGATCCTCGGACCGCGGGACGCCGGGCCCGGCGAACGAGCGCTCGTGTTCCAGAAGGCGGCCGAGTTCCTCGGCGACGAGCCCCCCACGAGGATCGACGTCCCGCCCAAGGGATCCACCGGCGACGGCGAGGGTCGGCTCCGGGAGGGCGTCGCCGAGATCGTCCCCGCCCTCCAGTCGGGCTCCCTCTTCGGCGGCGCGACCCCGGTGCTCCTCGTCGACGCCCAGCATCTCCTCAGGGCCGAGGCCGAGATCGTCGCCGAGCTCGTCGAGGCCGCCGATCCGTCGTCGACCGCGCTCGTCGTCGTCTCCGCCGGGCCGGTGCCCGCCCCCCTCGGCAAGGTCCTTCGCACGGTGGGGGAGGTCGTCGAGATCCCGAAGCTCAGAGAACGCGACGCCGCGGCGTGGCTCGCCGAAGCCGCGAAGGCCCGGGGGCTGCGCCTCGAGGGACCCGCCGCGGCGATCCTCCTCCAACGGTTCGGCACCGACCTCGCCGCCCTCGGCCAGGCCCTCGACCAGCTCGCCGTCCTCGGCAGGGTCGTCGACGTCGACACCGTCCGGGAGCGCTTCACGAACCGACCCGAGGAGCCGGTGTGGCTCCTCACCGATGCGATCGTCGCCGGCCGGGAGGCCGAGGCGCTGCGGCGGCTCGCCGACTACCTCGAGCACGCCCATCCCCTCGCCCTCCTCGCCAGCCTCGAAGGTGAGATCCGTCGGCGGGCCCTCGCCCAGGTCGCGCCCGACTTCGAGACCCTCGCCGGGTGGGTGGGTTCCTCCCGCTACCCGGTGAAGAAGGCCTGGGAGGCTCGCAACCGCACGCGGGCCGCGGGCCTCGCCCGGGCCCTCGACGCCATCGCCCGCGCCGACCTCGCCCTCAAGCGCGAACCCGAGGCCACCCATCGGGTGACCATGGAGCGGCTCACCGTCGCCCTCTCCCGCTGGCTGGGGCGCTGAGGTCAGCCGTCGAAGGGACGGACCCCGAGCACCCTTACGGTGAAGGTGCCCGCCGGCGCCTCGTACCGCACCTCGTCACCCACTCCCGCCCCCAAGAGCGCGGCCCCCAGCGGGCTGTCGGGAGAGGCGACCATGACGCCGGCGACCCGGTTCTCCGAGGGCGCCACGAACACCTCGAACTCGTCGCCGTCGTCGTCGACGACCCGGACCACCGAGCCGATCTGGACGGTGTCGGAGGCCTCCGCCTCCCGGACCTCGGCGGTGTCGAGGAGATGGCGGAGCTGCCGGATGCGGGCCTCCATCATGCCCTGGTCGTGCTTCGCGGCGTCGTACTCGGCGTTCTCCCGCAGATCGCCGTGATCCCTGGCCTCGGCGATCCGGGCCTCGATCTCTCGGCGGCCCTCGGTCGTCAGGTACTCGAGCTCGGCCTTGAGCTTCTCGTAGGCCGCCGGGGTGAGCCAGGTGCGGGGCTCGTCGGACATCAGCCCAGCAGGGCGCGAACCCGGCGCGTGAGGCGGGCCTTCCGGCGCGCCGCCGTGTTCTTGTGGAGGATCCCCTTCGCCGCCGCCATGTCGATGCGCTTCTGGGCGAGTCGGAGGAGCTCCTCGGCGCGTTCGCGGTCGCCGGCCTCGGCGGCCTCGAGCGCCCGCTTCGCCCGGGTCTTCAGCTCGGACTTCACCGCCTTGTTGCGCAACCGCCGCTTCTCGTTCTGGCGGTTCCGCTTGATCTGCGACTTGATGTTGGCCATGACTCGACGGAACCTCGTGAGGTGGTGGGGACCGGCGGGAGGATAGCAGCCGGTCGCGCAACGAGAGCAGCCGTGGGGTGGGCGGTACACTGACGATGCCCGCCGACCGGGCTCCCCCAGACGATGACCGACCCCTCGCGCATCCGCAACTTCTCCATCATCGCCCACATCGACCACGGGAAGTCCACCCTGGCCGATCGGCTCCTCGAGCGCACCGGCGCCGTCGAGGAGCGGGACATGCGCGCCCAGGTCCTCGACGACATGGAGCTCGAACGCGAACGCGGGATCACGATCAAGGCGAACGCCGTCCGGCTCGACTACACCGCCGGCGACGGCCGGACCTATCGGCTCAACCTCATCGACACCCCGGGCCACGTCGACTTCTCCTACGAGGTGTCACGGTCCCTCGCCGCCTGCGAGGGGGCGCTCCTCCTCGTCGACGCCTCCCAGGGCGTCGAGGCCCAGACCCTCGCGAACGCCTACTTGGCGATCGAGGCCGGGCTCGAGATCGTCCCCGTCGTCAACAAGATCGATCTGCCCGCGGCCGAACCCGACCGGGTGGCCGCCGAGCTCGCCGGGATCCTCGGTGGCGATCCCTCGGAGGTCCTCCGGGTCTCCGCGAAGACCGGCGAGGGGATCGACGAACTCCTCGAGGCCATCGTCGACCGGCTGCCCCCGCCCGAGGGAGACCCGGAGGCTCCCCTCCGCGCCCTCGTCTTCGACTCCTTCTACGACACCTATCGGGGCGTGGTCTCCCACGTCAGGGTCGTCGACGGGCGCCTCGAGGCCCGCCGGCCCGTTCGGTTCATGGCGACGGGACTCGACGCAGAAGCCGACGAGATCGGGATTCGGCGTCCCGCCGTCGAACCCGTCGAGGTCCTCGACGCCGGCGAGGTCGGCTACCTCGTCACCGGGGTCAAGGAGATCGATCTCGTGCGGGTCGGGGACACCGTGACCGACGCCGAACGGCCCGCCGCCGCGCCCCTGCCGGGCTACCGGGAGCCGAAGCCGATGGTCTACTCCGGGCTCTTCCCCACCGACGGCGACGACTTCGAGCGGCTTCGGGACGCCCTCGAGAAGCTGCGGCTCAACGACGCCGCGCTCGTCTACCAACCGGAGACGAGCCGGGCCCTCGGCTTCGGCTTCCGGGTGGGATTCCTCGGTCTCCTCCACATGGAGATCGTCCGGGAGCGTCTCGAGCGGGAGTACGACCTCGACCTCGTCGCCACCGCGCCCTCGGTGGCCTACCGGGTCGAACTCACGAGCGGGGAGACGATCACGATCCGCAGTCCCCAGGACCTCCCGGAGCAGGGGCGGATCGTCTCCATCGCCGAGCCCTACGTCGAGGCGATGATGATCCTCCCCGCCGAGTACGTCGGGACGGTCATGGAGCTCGCCCAGTCTCGTCGGGGCGAGATGGGGGAGATGACCTACCTGTCGCCCGAACGGGTCGAGCTCCACTACGAGCTCCCCCTCGCCGAGATCGTCTTCGACTTCTTCGACCAGCTCAAGTCCCGGACCCGTGGCTACGCCTCGTTGGACTACGAACCGTCCGGCTACCGCCCCTCCGACCTCGTCCGCGTCGACATCCTCCTCAACGGACAGCCCGTGGACGCCTTCTCGTCGATCGTCCACCGGTCCGAGGCGTACCGCTACGGGAGGGCGATGGTGGAGCGCCTCCGTGAGCTCATCCCGCGCCAGCTCTTCGACGTGCCCGTCCAGGCGGCCATCGGGAGCCGGATCATCGCCCGGGAGACGATCAGGGCTCGCCGGAAGGACGTCACCGCCAAGTGCTACGGCGGCGACATCACCCGGAAACGGAAGCTCCTCGAGCGTCAGAAGGAGGGGAAGCGGCGGATGAAGATGGTGGGACGGGTGGAGGTCCCCCAGGAGGCCTTCATCTCGGCGCTGCGTCTCGAGCCGTGACCGTCCGGCTCCCCGACGATCCGGAGCTCGCCGAGGAGGCCGCGGGTCTGCGGTCGGCCTACGTCCACGTCCCCTTCTGCCGTCGTCGCTGTCCGTACTGCGACTTCGCCGTGGTCGTCGACGGCGATCCGGGAGTCGACGCCGGGACCGAGGCGTACGTCGACGCCGTCGTCGCCGAGATCGGCATGGAGGCGCCCGGTTTCGGGCCCCTCGACGCCGTCGCCTTCGGCGGAGGGACGCCCACCTTCCTCCGGGTCGACGACCTCGCCCGGATCCTCAGCGCCCTCGACCGTGGATTCGGGCTCCGGCCCGACGCCGAGGTCTCCATCGAGGCCAACCCCGAGGACTGGAGCGACGAGCTCGGCGCCGGGCTCGTCGCCGCGGGGTTCGATCGGATCACCTTCGGGGTGCAGTCCTTCCGGGAGGAGACCCTCGCCTTCCTCGGCCGCCTCCACGACCCGGAGCAAGCGGCCGGCGCGGTCGCCGGGGCCCGGTGGGCGGGATTCCGATCGGTGGGCGTCGACCTCGTCTACGGGACCCCGGGCGAGTCGATCGAGGCGTGGCAGGCCTCGGTGGAGCGCGCCCTCGACCTCGGCGTCGACCACCTCTCCGCCTACGCCCTGACCGTCGAGCGGGGTACCGCGCTCTCCCGGGCCGTGGCCGCCGGGGCGCTCCCGGCCCCCGACCCCGACCTCCAGGCCGACGCGTTCGCGGTCGTCGATCGAGCCTGCCTCGCCGCCGGTCTCCGCCGGTACGAGGTGTCCAACTGGGCCCGTCCCGGTCACCACAGCCGATACAACCTCTCGACGTGGGGCGGTGGGGAGTACGTGGCCTTCGGGGTCGGCGCCCACGACCATCGGGGAGGGGTGCGTTCCCGGAACGTCCGTCGCCTCGATCGGTACCTCGCCGAGATCGCCGCCGGGCGCCGACCTCGAGCGGGGAGCGAGCGGATCGAGGGTCGACTCCGGGAGCTCGAGACGACGATCGTCGGCCTGCGTCGAGCCGCCGGGGTGGCCCTCGAGGGCCTCGCGGCGACCCTCGTCGACCACCCCGAGGGTCGCAGGCTCGTCGAGGCGGGGATCCTCGCCGTCCGGCGGGGTCGCGTGGTCGTCGTCGATCCGATGCGCACCGATGCCGCCGCTCGGGCCGTCCTGTCGCTGTCGGAGGCCGACTGCTAACTTCCGTGCCATGCTGGACGAGCGCCGTTCCCTCGTGCTCCAGGCCCTCGTCGAGGAGTACATCCGGACGGGGGAGCCCGTCAGCTCGCAGACGATCCTCGAGCGCACGGGCCTCGAGGTGTCGTCGGCGACGATCCGCAACGACCTCGCCAAGCTCGAGTCCTACGGCTTCGTCACCCAGCCCCACACGTCCGCCGGCCGGGTCCCCACCCACCAGGGATACCGCTTCTACGTCGACCACATCGAGCCGGGCAACATCCGGGCCCGGACGCGGGCCCGGATCGAGGCCTTCTTCTCGGACATGCATCGGGAGCTCGGACGCCTGCTCGAGGAGACGACCGGCCTCCTCGCCGAGGTCACGAGCTATCCCGCCGTCGTCCTCGGTCCCGGCATCGAAGAGGACGTCATCCACGGCATCGACCTCGTTCGACTCGGCGGCCGGGCCGTGCTCCTCGTCGTCGTCGCCGAGTCCGGCCGGGTCATCCAGCAGGTCGTCGAGCTCGAGACCGAGCCGACCGAGCGGCAGCTCGCCAAGGCCGAGGGCGCGCTCGAGTTCGCCTTCTCCGGCAAGCGGATCTCCGAGGTCGGGGAGGGCGTTCCCCTCTCGGAGCTCTCCGAGAAGGTTCGCGAGATCGTCCGTCCCGTCCAGGAGACGTTGCGGTCGTCGAGTGCCCGTACCCGGGAGGTGTACGTCGGCGGGACGTCCCAGCTCGCCCGGCTGTGGAACGATCTCGCGGTGGTCCGACGCCTCCTCGCGATGCTCGAGGCCGAGGCGTCGATCGCTCGGCTGCTCGACGCCGAGGGCACCGAGCCGGCGGTGCGGTTCGCCGCCGAGCTGGGCGACGAGGTCGACGTCGCCGTCGTCTCGGCCGGGTTCGACTCCGGGTCCCTCGGGCAGGGCCGGGTCGGGGTCATCGGACCGACCCGGATGGACTACCGGCGCACGATGCGGGTCGTCGAGGAGGTCGGCGAGAGTCTCGAAGAGCAGCTCGGCGGCGACCGATGAAGGACTACTACGCGGTCCTCGGCGTGGCCCGGGACGCGTCGCAGGAGGAGATCAAGCGGCGGTTCCGCAAGCTCGCCCGGGAGACCCATCCCGACGCCAACCCGGACGATCCCGAGGCCGAGGAACGGTTCCGAGAGATCGCCGAGGCCTACGAGGTCCTCTCCGATCCCGAGCGCCGGGCCCGGTACGACCGGGGAGAGGCCTTCGACGCCGGCGACCTGTTCACCCAGTTCGCCGGGCTCGACGAGATCCTCCAGCAGTTCTTCGGGAGCGGCTTCGGCTTCGACTTCGGTTTCGGACGGGCCCGGTCCCGTCCCCGCCAGGGCCGAGACGTCGTCACGAGTCTCGAGCTCACGCTCGCCGAGGCGGCCTTCGGGGTGTCGAAGGAGCTCGCCTTCCGTACCGAGGCGCGGTGTGGCCGCTGCGGGGGGCTCGGCGCCGAACCGGACTCGAAGGTCGTCACCTGCTCGGCCTGTCGGGGCCGGGGCCAGGTGCAGGTGGCTCGGAACACCCTCTTGGGCACGGTGATGACCGTCACCGGGTGCGGCGCCTGCGGCGGGAGAGGCCAGGTGATCTCCACGCCGTGCCGGGAGTGCCGCGGCGTCGGCATCGTCGAGGAGACGCGGACGGTCACCGTCGAGGTTCCCGGCGGGGTCGAGGACGGTACCCGGCTGCGTCTGTCGGGCCGCGGCGGGGCCGGGGAGCGGGGCGCGCCGGCGGGCGATCTCTACGTCGAGCTGAAGGTCGCCGAGGATCCCCGCTTCCGGCGGGAGGGCGACGACCTCCACCACCGGGTGACCGTCGGGATCACCGAGGCGATCCTCGGAACCACGATCGAGGTGCCGACGATCGACGGCGAGTCGACGACGATCGATCTCGAGGCGGGCACCCAGCCAGGGACCGTCCTCCGTGTTCCGAAGCGAGGGGTGCCCCATCTACGCCGACGTGGTCGCGGCGACCTCTACGTGCACGTGGGGGTCGAGATCCCCACCGATCTCGATGCCGAGGAGGAGGAGCTGATCCGGCGACTCGCCGAGCTCCGCGGCGAGCGTCCCGCCCAGCGCCGGCGAGGCCTCTTCCGACGCTGATGGGTCACGTTCCCCACGTCTACGTACCCGGTCCCTGGGCGCGTTCGGAGCTCGAGGTGTCCACGGAGACCCTCCACCATCTCGACCGGGTGCTGCGACTCCGTCGCGGCGAGCCGGTGAGCTACACCGACGGCGTCGGGGTCGTCGGCGCCGGCCGCTGGACGGGGACGGCCATCGAGCGGGGAGCGGAGGAGGACGTCGCCCCCGTGGCGGGACCGACGATCGCCGTCGCCCCGCCCCGGAGCACCGACCGGGCCCGATTCGTCGTCGAGAAGCTCGGCGAGCTCGGCATCCCGCGGCTCGTGTGGTTGGCCACCCGAAGGGGTCGGGGTCGGCCTCCGCGCCCGGAGAAGGCGAATGCCTGGGCGATCGGTGCCCTCGAGCAGAGCCGTGGGGCGTGGCTCATGGAGATCGCGGGCCCCTTGGCCTGGGACGAGCTCGATCGTCCCCTCGTCGTCGCCGATCCCGAGGGGCACGGACCCGACGCCCTCGGCACGGCCGCGACGATCGCCGTGGGACCCGAGGGCGGGTTCGAAGCCGACGAGCTCCCCTCCGACGCCGGCCGCGTCGGGCTCGGTGAGCGGATCCTCAGGGTGGAGACCGCCGCGGTCGTCGCCGCGACTTGCGCGATGCTCGGGGTCCCCGGTTCCCCACGGGGCCGCGGGAACCGACTAGACTGACCACACCGAGAGCGGTGGAGTCGGCGCTCTCTGTAGCGGAGGGAAGGGGCGGATGCCTACCTACAACGAACTCGTCGGAGCGCGGCTGCGTTCGATTCGCCGTCAGCTCGGCCTCTCGCTCCAGGACGTCCAGCGGCTGACGAAGGGGGAGTTCAAGGCTGCGGTCCTCGGCGCCTACGAGCGGGGCGAGCGCTCCCTGTCGGTGCCGCGCCTGCGACGCCTCGCCCAGGTCTACGGGGTGCCGATCACCCACATGTTGCCGCCCGAGTCGGGTATCGCCCCCGGGGACGAGGAGACGATCGTCATCGACCTCCAGCGCGTGGACGAGCTCTCGGGGACCGACGCGGCGGTGATCGAGCGGTTCCTGCGCGGGATCCAACTCCAGCGCCAGGACTACAACGGGCGGGTGCTCACCGTCCGGCGAGACGACCTCAAGATCCTCGCCATGCTCCTCGAACAGCCCACCGATCGGATCACCGAACGACTCCGCGAGGTCACCATCGAGCCGCCGCCGTCCCCCTGACGGCCCGACGATCCCCCTTCGCTTCCACGGTCCCGCCGATATACTGGCCTCCACCCTGATGCGGATCGTCGAAGCGTTCGCTGTTCCCGCCTCCGAGGAACGTTCCCCGTGACCAACGCCCCTGCCATCCAGTCGCGTGTTCGGGTGCCGAGCAACCACCTCATGGCGGAGCTGCTCGGGTTCCGGGACACCCATCTGCGAAGGATCGAGGAGGCCTTTCCCTCGGTCCAGGTCGTCGCGCGCGGCAACGAGATCCTCCTCGAGGGCACCCGGGAAGAGGTCGACGAGGTCCGCGACGTCCTCGAGGAGCTGCTCATCCTGCTCCAGGAGGGAGAGCGCCTCGACGCCGATCGGGTGGACCGCATCGTCGCCATGGTGCGGGCCGAGGTGGAGGCTCCCGCCCGGGTGTTCACCGAGACCGTCCACGTGGGGCGAGGTCGGGCCGTCCGACCGAAGACCCTGGGACAGAAGCGCTACGTCGACGCGATCCGGGAGAACACCCTCGTCTTCGGCATCGGTCCCGCGGGGACCGGCAAGACCTACCTCGCGATGGCCTGCGCCGTCGAGGCGCTCCTCGAAGGCACCGTACGGCGGATCGTCCTCAGCCGTCCCGCCGTCGAGGCCGGCGAGCGCCTCGGCTTCCTCCCCGGCGACCTCGCGGCGAAGGTCGACCCCTATCTGCGTCCCCTCTACGACGCGCTCTACGAGATGTTGGGGCCCGACGAGACCGCCCGGATGCTCGACCGAGGCACCATCGAGATCGCCCCGCTCGCCTACATGCGGGGCCGGACCTTGAACGACGCCTTCATCGTCCTCGACGAGGCGCAGAACACCTCTCCCGAGCAGATGAAGATGTTCCTCACCCGGCTCGGGTTCAACTCGAAGATGGTCGTCACCGGCGACGTGACCCAGGTCGACCTCGAGGCCGGGCGCACCTCGGGGCTCCGGATGATCGGAGACGTCCTCGGCGAGGTCCCGGGGATCGCCTTCGTGCGTCTGGGAGGCGAGGACGTCGTTCGGCATCGCATCGTCGCCGCGATCGTGGAGGCCTACCGCCGCTACGAGCAGCGACTCGTCGAGGACGTCGCCGAGGAGGCCCGATGACCGACGCGACTCGGCGGAACGTCGCCCTCAACGTCGTGATCCTCCTCGCCACCCTCGTGGTGGTCTCGATCGTCCTCGTCGCCGGACGGGAGAACCCCGAGCCGATGGACACCACCCTCGTCGTCGGCCAACCGTCGCCGGAGACCTTCGTCGCCAGCCGCTCGACGGACCCCATCGAAGACCAGGCCGCGACCGAGGCCAACCGCCAGGAGGCGCGCGCCGCGGTTCCACCGGTGCTCGTCATCGACAACGAGGCCACCTTCGTCGCCCAGCGGGAGGTCGCCTCCTTCTTCGAGGACCTCGAAGCCGTGGCCTTCGTCGAACCGGTCCCCCCGCCCCCGTCCTCGACGACCACCGAGGTGCCGGGAGGATCGGCGGCGGGAGGCGACACGGCCGTCGACGGTGAAGGGCAGGCGCCCACCACCGAGCCGTCGACCACGACCACCACGACGATCCCCCGCCGGCCGCTCGACGAGCAGATCGCCGAGCTCCACGGGGACCATCCCACGCTGTCCCGGGAGACCATCGAGGCCTTCGTCACCCTCTACAACGCCGACCTCGATCGCGTCGCCGAGGGCGCCGATCCGATCTTCCCGAAGGTCGAGGAGAAGGCCCTCGAGCTCATCCGCCTCGAGCAGGAGGCCGGGATCTCCCAGGAGGAGCTCACCCGGAAGCGGAACCAGTACCTCAACGCGGCGACCCGTCCCCCGA
>DRQR01000136.1 GCA_011371355.1 Actinomycetota bacterium | reverse complement strand
TCGACCTCGTCCGATCCCGGGCCGAGCAGCGGATCCCCCTCGGGCGGTACGGGACGCCCGACGAGTACGCGGCCGCGGCGGTGTTCCTCCTCTCCGACGCCGCCTCGTACATCACGGGGGCGACCCTGCAGGTCGACGGCGGGGTCCTGCGGTCGATCTAGGCGATGCCGAGACGTCGCAGGAACGCCTCGGGGGACGGATCGCGACCGAGGAAGGCCCGGAGGTGCTCGATGGCGTCCCGGCTCGCTCCCGGTTCGAGGACCTCGGCCCGGTACCTGCGTCCGACCTCCGGGTCGAGGGGATCGACGGCCGCGAACACGGAGAACATGTCGTCGCCGAAGACCCGGGCC
The DNA here is from genome assembly GCA_011371355.1 of Actinomycetota bacterium. Classification (GTDB taxonomy): domain Bacteria; phylum Actinomycetota; class Acidimicrobiia; order Spongiisociales; family UBA5794; genus DRQR01. The sequence continues at coordinate 23,588 of DRQR01000136.1, read as the reverse complement.
CACAGATAGCCGTAGTACCCGGCGTCGTAGCCGCCCATGAGGTGGCCGAAGCTCGCCGGGAACGAGGTGCCCTCGTGGAAGGGGAGGAGGGTCCTCGGCCACGTCGCCCGGTAGGCGTCGTCGGGATGGGGCGGGTCGTCGACGCCGTGGAGGGCGAGGTCGAGCTCGCCGAGGAAGATCTGCCGGAGCGTCTTCAGGGCGACGTTGTGGTCCCGGGTGGCGACGAGACGCTCGACGAGCTCGTCGGGCATCGGACGGCCGGTCTCGTGGTGGCGGCCGATCCGTCGGAGGACCGTCGGCTCCCACATCCAGTGCTCCATGATCTGGGACGGGGCTTCGACGAAATCCCACTCGGTGGCGAAGGCACCGAACCGGGCGAGCTCGGTACGGGCGAGGCAGTGGTGGAGGACGTGACCGAACTCGTGGAAGAGGGTCACGGCCTCGTCGTGCTTGAGGAGCGACGGGTTCGTGGCCGTCGGCTTCGTGAAGTTCGCGAGGATCGCCGCGACGGGACGCCGTCGGCGGCCGTCGGCGTCGACGCCGCCGTGGGCGAGGGGGAAACACGCCGCATGGCCGAACTTGCCCTCCCGGGGGAAGAGGTCCATGTAGAAGTAGGCGAAGGGCTCGTCGTCGCCGAGCTCGACGATTCCCCACAAGGTGACGTCGTCGTGCCAGGCCCTCGGGTCGGGGATCGGCACGTAGTCGATGCCGAAGACCGACGAGGTGATCTCGAAGAGCGCCTCGACGACCCGTTCCAGGGGGAGGTAGGCGGCCACCTCCGAGGGTTCCACCCCGAGTTCTCGCTTCTGGAGCGTGTCGTAGTACGACCAGTCCCAGGATCGGAGCTCGTCGATGCCGTCGGCGGCGGCGAGCTCGGCGAGGGCGGCGAGCTCCCGCCGGGCGCGGCGGGTGAGGGGTTCGACGAGCCGGTCGTAGAACGCGGCCACCGCCTCCGGGTCGGCCATCTTCGGCTCCATGGCGTGGTGGGCCCAGGTAGGTCGGCCGAGGAGCCGGGCGATCTCCCGACGGATCGAGACGGCTTCGGCGAGGATCTCGGTGTTCTCCTTCGCCGCCCGGTTCCAGAACCGGTGCTGGAGCTCCCGCCGGAGTTCCCGATCCGGTCCTTCGTCGAGGTAGGGGAGGTAGTCCGGGTAGGCCATGGTGATCCGGTAGGTGCCGGGTTCGTCCCCCGGGGCGAGGCGCTCGAGGTAGTCCTCGGGCATCCCGGCGAGCCGATCCTTCGGCACGTCGAGGTGGTCCTCCCACTCGTCGAGGTTCCGGCCGAAGGCGATCTGGAGCTCGACGAGGCGCCGCTGCAGCTCCTCGAGGCGCTCCCGGTCCGCCGGTGGGAGCTCGTGGCCGGCCCGGCGGAGATCGCGGAGCCAGAAGGCGAGGGAGCGGGCCCGCTCCCCTTCGAGGCGACGGGCTTCCTCCGTGGCGGCGACGGCCCGGACCGCGGCGGCGACGTCGTCGCGGAAGACCACACCGGTGGACCACTGGTTGAGCTCCTCCTCGGCCTTCGCCGCCGCGACGCGGATCTCGGGGTCGGGATGGGCCCGGGCGAGGAACGGGCCCGCCCCGTAGGCGTCGGCCACGATCCGCATCGCCTCGTCGAGGTGGACGATCGCCGCGACGTCGGGGCTCGCCGCGATCGCGGCGGCGACCTCGGCGTCGGCCGCGGCGATCGCCGCCGCGGCGCGGCGGGGGAGGTCGTCGACGGTGACGGCGCGATGATCGTGGAGCATCGCCGGCTCAGGGACGGAGATGGAGGGTCGCGGTGACCGGACGGTGGGGACCCGCGAGCTCGGGTCCGACGCTCCGGTCGACGACGCGGATCCCCGGGCCGACGAGGATGTGGTCGACGGGGATGCCGAAGTAGGGTCCGATGAGGGGGAGGTCGGCCCGCATCCACGTGGGCTGGTAGCCGAACCCGTCCTCGGTGGATCGGAGCCCGGCGTCGGTGAACACCGAGAAGGCCTTCGACCATCGGGTGGTGCCGAGGCTGCCCACCACCACGACGGGCCGTTCCGTCTGGGTGGCACGGTCCGCCGCGGCCGAGAAGAGATCGAGGCGGGCCTCGTGGGCCGCCTGGGAGTCGGGTCGGTTCGACTCGACGGCCACGAGGGTGTAGGGGGTGTCGCCGTCGACCTCGACGACGGCGAAGGTCGACCGCCGCACCGTCACGAGCTCCCCCTCGGCCGGCACGGAGGCGAGGACCGTGGTGCCCTCGAGGACGCCGGGCGCGGGCTCGATCACCGGCTCGAAGGGGAGGTCGGCCTCGGCGATCGGGTCGGACCACTCCGGCGTCGTGCCCTGGAGGACGACGACGTCGGCGTCGAGGTCCGCGAGCCAGCGGAGGAGCAGGGGTCGGGAGGCGGCGGCACGTTCGGCGTCGTAGAGGACGATGCGTACGGTGGGGGCTCCCTCCGGGGGCGTCGTCGTGCCCGCCAGCCACAGGGGGGCGAGCACGACCGCGTTCACCGCCGCCGCCGCGGCGAAGACCACCGCGGTCCCCCTCCCGAAGGCGAGGCCGTAGAGGATCGCCGCGAGGACGAGGACGCCGAAGTACTGCATCCGGTGGTCCGCGGCGAGGTCGAAGGGCCACCAGAGATCGCCGAGGAATCCGGCCACGGTGAGCACCGACGCACCGATGCCGGCGAGGAGGACGACGAGACCGAAGAAGGTGCGGAAGCCGAGGCCGGCTGCGGTCCTGCGTCTCGTGGGCATCAGTCGCCCAGAGCGTAGAAGAAGCCGTCCCGCGACCCAACGAACACCCCGCCGTTCCAGACCGCCGGCGTCGACTCGATGCAGCCGGCACCGAGGTCCCGCTGCCAGAGCCGCCGCGGCGCCCTGGGATCGGAGAGGTCGTAGAGCCGGAGCCCGGGAGACTCGGTGAGGCAGTCGACGGCGACGAGGAGGCGATCGTCGGCGACGACCGGCGAAGACCAGGCGTTCCCTCCCACGTAGTCCGACCACACCACCTCGCCGGTCGCGGTGTCGATGGCGAGGAGATCGCCGGGGTTCCCGGCCACGTAGAGCACGTCGCCGTAGAGCGCGGGCGTCGCCCACACCCCGGCCTTCTGGCCCCGGGCGGCGGGGACCTCGACGGACCAGACGATCGGATCGTCGGGACGGTTCGGATCGAGCTTGACGACCTGACCGACCTCCCGGACCCGCCTCGCCGCGGTGTTGTTCTTCAGCGCGAGATCCTGCTGGACGGCGACGTAGAGCATGCCGTCGGCGTCGACGACGATCGTGGCGTCGATGTCGTCGCCGGCCCAGAAGTCGAAGACCACCGGGGCCTCGCCCTCCCGGATCCGGGAGATGTCGAGGCCGACGACTCGACCCGCCGAGTTCGCGAAGTAGGCGCGGTCCTCGAAGATCACCGTGGAGTTCTCGACGCTCTGCTGGCGGCCGACGATCTCGCGGAGCTCGTCGGTCCACGCCGGCATCGCGAACCGCACCTCGGGGTCGACGGCGACGCGGCCTTCGGCGTCGTAGCCGCGGTGGAGCTCGACGGCGAACCACCACGAGTTCTCGCCCCCGACGTAGAGCATGTCGTCGACGACGACCGGGTTCGAGTCCCAGTCGTCGTTCCAGATCCCCTCGACGGACTTCGCGTGGAGGGACCAGAGCTCCCGAGGTTCGTCGCCGTCGAGGGCGATGATCCGGAACCTGGGATCCCGGGACCCCGCGTAGAGGAGGGGGTAGCCGTCGGGGTCGAGGGTGACCGTGCCCTTGACGATGTCGCCCATGTCGAACTCGGGTCGGGTGCGCTCCCCGGTCTCGGCGTCGAGGAAGTGGATCTGCTTGTCGTAGGCGCCGAAGACGACCTCGGTGATCCCGTCGGGTCGCTCCCAGACGAGGGGCTGGCCGGTCCAGCCCGTCCCGCACCACACCTTCGGCGTCTTGCCCACCGGGGATTGGCCGCACATCGCCCGGTCGGGGAATCGCCAGCGCTGCCGGAGGGGACGGTCGGGCAGCGGCCCGGTGCCGTAGAAGGTCCGGGTCGGGTTCCCCCGGAACATCGTGAGTCCGTCGACGACCCCCCAGGGACGGCCCACGACCGCGGCGGTGACCCGGTCGGTTCCCGGCGCCGGCAGGGTGGTGGACCCCGGGGAGGTCGTGGTCGACGCCGTGGTGGTCGTCGACGGCGGGGCGGTTCCCGTCGGCGCCGTCGAGGTGGTGGTGGTGGTGTCCGCGGCGCCGGTCGGTCCGCCGCCGACGCCGACGACGTTCTCGCCGCCGGCGACGCAGGCGCTCGCGACGAGCGCGGCGGCGAGGAGGAGCGGGGCGATGCGGCGCATGGCGGCGAGTGTAGGGAGGGGTCCGAACTGTTCACGGCTTCGGCACCGAGATACCCTGCCGGGGTGCCTCCCGAGACCGAGTCGAAGCCCCACGGCGCAGAGATCCGGCGCGGGGCCGGACTCATGGTCGAGGTCCTGCGCCGCTATCCCCGGTACGCCGCGGCGGCGATCCTCGGCGCCCTCGTCTGGATGGGGCTCGTCGTCGCCATCCCCATCCTGACGAGGCGGGTCATCGACGAGGCGATCGTCCCGGGGGATCGGTCCCGCCTCGGCGTGCTCGTGCTCGCCCTCGTCGCCGCCGGTGCCGTCCAAGCGGTCGGGATCGGCCTACGCCGGTACTTCGGGTTCGCCCTCTCGTACCGGGCCGAGACCGACCTGCGCAACCGGATCTTCACCCACATCCAGCGACTCGCCTTCTCGTTCCACGACCTCACCCCGACGGGTCAGCTCCTGGCCCGGGCCTCCTCGGATCTCTCCCAGGTACGGCTCGTCCTCGCGATGCTCCCGATCACCGTCGCGAACCTCGCGATGTTCGTCCTCGTCGTCGCGGTGCTCGTGGCGATGGATCCGGTCCTCGGGGGGCTCGCCGCGACGACCGTCCCCGCGCTCCTCGGCGTCGCGTACCGATACGCCAGGGCCGTCCTCGACGTGTCGTTCCGGGTCCAGGAGGGCCTCGCCGACCTCTCCCAGGTCGTCGAGGAGGCGATCACCGGGATCGAGGTCGTCAAGGTCTACGGACAGGAGCGTCAGGAACAGGCGCGGCTCGAGGCCACCGCACAGCGCATCTACGACGACTCGATCGAGCTCGCTCGTCAGCGGGCCGTGTACACGCCGCTCTTCGAGCTCATTCCCGCCCTCGGCACCCTCGCGGTCCTGTGGGTGGGCGGACTCCGGGTCATCGGCGGGGCGTTGACCCCCGGCGAGTTCGTCGCCTTCACCCAGTACCTCGCCGTGCTCGTCCTGCCCCTCATGATCACCGGCTGGTTCTTCGCCAACGTCCCGAGGGCGCTCGCCGCGGCCGCCCGGATCGAGACGCTCCTCGAGACCGAGCCCGAGATCGCGCCGCCGTCCCCGGAGGTCGCGATCCGGCTCCCGCCCGGGCCCGGGGAGGTTCGGTTCGAGGGCGTCCGGTTCGCCTACCCGGGGACCTCGAGGATGGTCCTCGACGGCGTCGACCTCGTGGTGGAGGGCGGGAGCTCGATCGCCCTCGTCGGTCCCACCGGTGCCGGGAAGTCCACCCTCGCCCATCTCGTCCCCCGCTTCTACGACGTCGACGAAGGCGCGGTGAGGATCGACGGGGTCGACGTCCGACTCGTTCCCCTCGACGAGCTTCGGTCCGAGGTCTCGGTCGTCTTCCAGGAGACGTTCCTCTTCTCGGCCACGATCGCCGACAACATCAGGGTCGGACACCCGGGCGCCACCGACCGCGAGGTACGGGCCGCGGCCCGCCTCGCCCAGGCCCACGAGTTCATCTGCCGGCTCCCCGAGGGCTACGACACCGTCGTCGGTGAGCGGGGGGTCGGGCTCTCGGGAGGGCAGCGACAGCGGATCGCTCTCGCCCGGAGCGTCATCCGGGATCCCCGCATCCTCATCCTCGACGACGCCACCTCGTCGGTCGATGCCGTCGTCGAGGCCGAGATCCAGGAGGCCCTGCGGACGGTGATGCGGGGTCGTACGACGATCGTGATCGCCCACCGGACCTCGACCCTGGCGATGGTGGACCGGGTGGCGCTCCTCGAGGACGGCCGGATCGTCGCCGTGGGAACCCACGAGGAGCTCCTCGAGACGACGCCGCGGTACCGGGAGGTCCTCGCCGGGGAGGAGGCGCGGCCCCGATGAGGTACATGTCCCATGCCGGGGAGCGGTCCGGAGAGGCGACGATCTCGCTCCTGCGTCGGGCGGCGGCCATGGGTCGGCACCTGACCTGGCCCGCGGTGGGGGCCTTCGCCGCATCCGTCGCGGCGACGGCGGCGAGGCTCCTCGGTCCCCTCGCGGTCCGCGGCGGCGTCGACGAGGGCATCGCCCGGGGCGACGGGGGCGCCGTCACCCGGTTCGCCCTCGTCTTCCTCGTCCTCCTCGGGGTGCAGTACGTCTTCGGGCGGATCTCCAGGTACGCGGTCGCCGCGGTCGGGGAGCGCTTCCTCCTCGATCTGCGACGACGGGTCTTCGCCCACCTCGTGGGCATGGACCTGGGCTTCTTCGGTCGGCAGAAGACCGGCGTCCTCGTCGGCCGCATGACCTCGGACATCGAATCCCTCCAGGAGTTCGTCGGCGACGGTGCGGTGCTGGCCTTGACGAACCTCCTGACGGTGGGGGGCGTCGCCGTGGCGATGGTGGTGTTGGATTGGCGGCTCGCGGCCGTCTCCTTCGCCGTCGTCGGCGTCCTCGTGGCGGTCTCGGCGGTCTTCCAACGCCATGCCGCCGTCGCCTACCGTCGGGTTCGCGAGGGCATCGGCCGGGTTCTCGCCGGGCTCCAAGAGGGGATCGCCGGCGTTCGGGTCGTCCAGGCCTTCACCCACGAGCGTCGGCAGGCCGGGACCTTCGGTCGCGTCAACGAGGACTACTTCGCGGCGAACATGGCGGCGGCCCGGGCGATCGCCTGGTACTTCCCGGCGGTCGCCTTCCTCCGGGTGGTCGCCATCGCCGCGGTCCTCTACGTCGGCGGGGGCCGGGTCGTCGAAGGGAAGCTCAGCTTCGGCACCCTCGTGGGGTTCCTCCTCTACCTCGACTGGTTCTTCCAGCCGATCGTCAACCTCGCGAACGTCTACAACCTCCTCCAGTCGGCCCTCGCCGCGCTCGGGAAGCTCTTCCAGCTCCTCGACACCCCACCGGCGGTGGTCGAGGCGCCCGACGCCGTCGACCTGCCCGAGCCCGTGGCCGGCGAGGTCGCGCTCGAGCGCGTCACCTTCGGCTACGACCCGGCCCGCCCGGTCCTCGTCGACGTCGAGCTCGTGGTGCCCCCGGGCCAACGCCTCGCCGTGGTGGGGGAGACGGGCTCGGGCAAGTCGACCCTCGCCCGGCTGATCCTCCGAGCCTACGATCCGCAGCGGGGCATCGTCCGACTCGACGGCCACGACCTCCGCTCGCTCACCGATCGCTCCCGGGTCGCCGCGGTGTCGCTCATCCCCCAAGACGGTTTCCTCTTCGCGGGCAGCTTGCGACGGAACCTCGCCTACGCCCGTCCCGAGGCCGACGACGTGGAGATCTGGAACGTCCTGCGAGCCATGGGGATCGACGGTTGGGTCCGTTCCCTTCCCGAGGGACTCGACACGGAGGTACGGGAGCGGGGGAGCCGGTTCTCGGCCGGGGAGCGGCAGCTCGTCGCCCTCGCCCGGGCGTTCCTCGCCGACCCGGCGGTGATCGTCCTCGACGAGGCCACCTCGAATCTCGACCCCGAGACCGAGGTCGAGGTGGAGGGGGCCCTCCGGGTGCTGCTCCACGACCGCACGGCGATCGTCATCGCCCACCGGCTGCGATCGGCGGAGCGAGCCGACCGGGTGGTGGTCGTCGACGGAGGTCGGATCGTCGCCGACGGCACCCACGAGTCGCTCGTCGCCGAGGATCCCCGCTACCGTCGCCTCGTCGAGATCTGGAAGCGGGGAGTGTTGTGACCACCTACGAGGCCGACTTCTCCGAGCCGGACGGCTACATGAACTTCGCGTCGATCGGTCCGCCCGGACGCCGGGTCGCCGCGGCGCTCGCCGAGATCGTCGCCGCGGTGTCCCATCCGTCGGGGGACGTGCCTCCGCTCGTGATGGGGAGGTACGAGGCGGCACTCGCCACGCTCGGGCGTTTCGTCGGCGCCGCCCCCGAGCAGGTCACCGTCGTGCCCTCCACCTCGGCGGGACTCTTCCAGGTGGCCTTCGGCCTCCTCTCCGCCGGCGGGAACGTCGTCGTCCCTGCCCACGAGTTCCCCGCCAACCTCTATCCGTGGCTGCGTTCGGCCGAGGCCGGGGGGCCGGAGGTGCGGCGGGTCGAGGTCCCCGACGGTCGGGTCACCGCCGGCGTCCTCGCCGCCGCCGTCGACGCCGACACCCGGGCGATCGCGGTGTCCCTCGTCGACTACGCCACCGGCTTTCGGGTCGATCTCGCCGCGCTCCGGGAACTCGCCGGCGACGCCCTCCTCGTCGTCGACGCCATCCAGGCCCTCGGGGCGATCCGGGTCGGCTTGTCGCCCGCCGACGTGGTCGTCGCCGGCGGCCAGAAGTGGATGCGAGCCGGCTGGGGGGCCGGCCTCATGGCGGTGTCGAGCCGGGCCTTCGACCGGCTCGCTCCGACGCTGACGGGCTGGTGGGGGGTCGAGGACGCCTTCGACTTCGTGACGCCGCCGCTCCACGCTCCCCGCGCCGACGCCGATCGCTTCCAGGAGGGTTCACCGAACGTCTTCGGTGCGGTCGCCCTCGCCGCCGCCATCGACGTGATCGAGGCGGTGGGCGTCGCGGCGGTCGAGGCCGCGGTCCTCGAGCGGTCGGGCCTCGTGGCCGAGCTCGCCGCCGCCGCCGGGGCCGAGGTCCGCACCCCGTGGCGCCACGAGACGGAGCGGGCCGGGATCGTCACCCTGCGCATGCCCGGCGAGGACGCCGCCGCAACCGTCGCACGCCTCGCCGCCGAGGGGTTCGTGGTCTCGGAGCGGTCGGGCTGGGTGCGGGTCTCCCCCCACGCCTCGACGTCGATCGACGCCGTCGAAGCCCTCGCCGCCGTCCTCGGTGCCGTCAGGCGTTGACCCGGTCTCGCCAGGCGAGCCACGCCTCGAGGGGCTCGAGGTCGTAGTCGGGCCCGGAGACCCCGAGGGTGAACTCGACGACCCCGAGCTCGAGGTAGGCCTCGGCGTCGGGGAGGGGGGCGCGGTGGAGCTGGAACCCCACCGACCGCTCGATCTCGGCGGGATCCCTCCCCACCTCGGCGCAGTGGCGGGCGAGGATCTCCGTCTTGCGTCGAATCGTCTCCACGTCGCCGAAGCCGTGCCAGATGTCCGCGTGCTCGGCGACGATCCGGAGCGTCACCTTCTCCCCACCGCCGCCGATGAGGATCGGCATCGGACCGAGCGGTGGAGGATCGAGGAGCTCGAAGCGCCGTCGGATCCTCGGCATCGCCTCGGCGAGGGCCCTCAGCCGCCGGCCGGCGGTCCCGAACTCGTAGCCGTACTCGACGTAGTCCTTCTCGAACCAGCCGGCGCCGATCCCGAAGACGAGGCGACCGCCCGAGATGTGGTCGACGGTCCGTGCCATGTCGGCGAGGAGATCCGGGTTCCGGTACGAGTTGCAGGTCACGAGCGCGCCGAGCTTGATCGTCGTCGTCTGCTCCGCCCATGCGCCGAGCATCGTCCAGCACTCGAAGTGCTTCCCGGTGTGGGGATCGGGCGAGCCGCCGAAGAGCGGGAAGAAGTGGTCCCAGTTGTAGATCACGTCGACGCCGAGGTCCTCGCAGCGGGCCGCGGCGTCGCGGATGGCCGCATAGTCGGCGTGCTGGGGTTGGATCTGGACGGCGATACGAACCGCTCCCACGGCATGACCTCCTCGTGGCGACGCCGGCAACCTACACCGTTTCGGTGACGTCGATGCCTCGAGGGGGCGGCGTCGCTCTCGACGGTCGCCTCAAGGCCCCGGACCCGGTCCCAACGACGGGAGGTCGTCGAGGCGAGCGACCTCCCGGGCGATCTCCGTCGGGGGAGCCTCGCCGTCGACGACGGCGACTTCCGTCGCGTGAGGGATCGTGGGGACGCGCATCGCCCGGGGGAGCACCCAGATGGCCCGGCGGATCCCGGCGTCGGCGAGCCCCTCCGCCCACCCGGCGAGGACCGCTTCCGGGGCGTCGGCGAAGGCCCGTTCCCGAGCGTCGACGGCCGCGGCGCCGACGAGGACCGCGCCGAAACACTCGCAGGCCGCGGCGCCGACGTGCCCGGCGTCGGAGACGTCGCCGACGGCGGTCTTGATGCCCCGGGCCTTGAGCTCGGTACCCGCCCGGGGATCCGACACGAAGGCCCTGAGCTCGGCGGCCCGGCTCGACAGCGCCTCGACGACGGCGAGCCCCACGTCGGTGTCCGCACCCACGACGATGACCGGCATGTGGCGAGGGTAGGGGACCTCGCGGGCGATTTCCCGCAGCGTCGCCGGGGCGATACAGTGGAGGGCCTCCCGCCGGGCCGTGTGGCCGAACCGACGACGGCCCGAGGGCCGTCGACGGAGGAGCCTGGATGGAGCGGAGCTTCCCGCTGACCCGTGAACGCCTCGGCCACGACGCCTGCGGCGTCGGGTTCATCGCCGCCCGCTCGGCCGCGCCGACCCATCGGACCCTGCGCCTCGCCGTGGCCTGCCTCCACAACGTCGACCATCGCGGCGCGCGATCGATCGACGGGACCGGGGACGGGGCGGGCATCATGACCCGGATCCCCTATCGAGTCCTCGAGCGGGACCTCGCCGCCGCCGGGATCGCGGCGCCGTCGCGTTCTCGGCTCGGGCTCCTCATGGTGTTCCTTCCCCGGGGCGACGAAGCCGAGGCGCGGCGGGTCGTCGAGGCGGCCCTCGGCGCCGAGGACGTCGAGCTCCTGCTCTGGCGCCGGGTCCCGGTGGGTCCGCGTTCGCTGTCGGAGACGGCTCGGGCGTCGATGCCGACGATCGAACAGGCCGTGGTGGCCGCACCCGAGGGATGGTCGAGCATCGAGTTCGATCGGGCGTTGTTCCTCGCCCGACGGGCGGCGGAGCGAGGCGCGGCGCGGGCCGGGCTCGACGGTTTCCACGTGGCCTCCGCCTCGTCGGAGACCGTGGTCTACAAGGGGCTCTTCACCGCCTCGCGGATCGAGCAGTTCTACTGGGATCTCAAGGACCCGATGTTCGAGACCGACTTCGCCCTCTTCCATCAGCGGTATTCGACGAACACGTTCCCCGCCTGGCCCCTCGCCCAGCCCTTCCGCATCCTCGCCCACAACGGTGAGATCAACACCGTGGCCGCGAACCGATCCTGGATGGAGGCCCGCTCGAACGACCTGCGCTCCGAGGTCTGGGGAGACCGGATCGAGGCCCTCAAGCCCCTCGTGACCGTCTCGGGCTCCGACTCGGCGAGTCTCGACGAGGCCTTCGAGGTGCTCGTCCGGTCGGGCCGGAGCCTCCCCCACGTCAAGGAGATGCTCATCCCGGCGGCGTGGGAGAACGTCGAGGACCTCGATCCCCACCTCCGTGCCTTCTACGAGTACCACGCGTTCCTCACCGAACCCTGGGACGGGCCGGCGGCGATCGCCGCCTGCGACGGGCGGCGGATCCTCGCCGGGCTCGATCGGAACGGCCTCCGTCCCGCCCGATGGACGATCACTCCCGACTACGTCGTCGTCGCCTCCGAGGCGGGCGTGGCCCCCGAGGTGGAGGTGAACGCCGTCGACACCGGCCAGCTCGGTCCCGGCGAGGTCCTCGACATGGACCTGACGACCGGTGCCATCCGCATGTCCGACGAGGTCAAGGCCTCCCTGGCCTCCCTCGCGCCCTACGGGGAGTGGATCTCGACGGAGACGACCTACGTCTCCGATCCCTTCGACGATCTCCAGGACGACCGCTTCGACCCCGCGGCCCTCGGCCGGGTCTTCGGCTACACCGAGGAGGAGCGGCTCCTCATCCTCGGGCCGATGGCCGAGGGGCTCGAGCCGGTCGGCTCCATGGGGCACGACACGGGGCTCGCCGCCCTCTCCCGACATGCCCAGCGCTTCTCCTGGTACTTCCACCAGGCCTTCGCGCAGGTGACGAACCCCCCGATGGATCCTCTCCGCGAGCGGCTCGTCATGTCCCTGCGCACCTACCTGGGACGCCGGGGCTCGATCCTCGAGGAGACGCCGCAACAGGCCCACCTCCTCGAGCTCCCCTCCCCGGTCCTGTCGGACGCGGAGCTCGAGGCGATCACCGGCAGGGACGACGAGGCCTTCCGTACCGAGTGGCTCACCACCGTGTTCCCCGCGGCGGGGGGTGCCCGGGCCCTCCGGGAGGCGCTCGCGGCGCTCTGCGATCGGGCCGAGGCCGCGGCGGAGGGCGGGGCGTCGATCCTCGTCCTGTCGGATCGGGAGACCGACGCCGACCACGCCCCCATCCCCATGCCCCTCGCGGTGGGGGCGGTCCACCACCGCCTCATCGATGCCGGGCTTCGGCTCCGAGCCTCCATCGTCGTGGTGTCGGGGGAGATGCGCGACGCCCACGACCTCGCCGTGCTCGTCGGCTTCGGTGCCTCGGCGGTCAACCCCTACCTCGCGATCGAGAACGTCCGGGCCATGGCCGTCGACGGGCGGGTGTCGGTGGGTCCGGTGGAGGCGCAGGAGAACTACCGGAGCACCCTCGAGAAGGGCCTCCTGAAGATCATGTCGAAGATGGGGGTGTGCACGGTCGCCTCCTACCGGGGATCCGAGCTCTTCGAGGCGATCGGTCTCGACGAAGAGATCTGTGAGCTGGCCTTCCGACGGGTGCAGCGCCGTATCGGCGGCGTCGGCTTCGATCGCGTCGCCGCCGACGTGCTCACCCGCCACCGCCGCTACGCCTCGGAGGAAGGTGCCGAGCCCCAGGGCTACTACCGGTTCCGCCGGGGCGGCGTCGAGCACCTCAACGCCCCCTCGGTCGTCCTCGCCCTCCAGAAGGCGGTTCGGTCGGGGGAATGGGAGCAGTACGAGGAGTACCGCCGCAAGGTCGAGGAGGAACGCCCGCCCATGGAGCTGCGGGATCTCCTCGACGTCGCGCCCCTCGGACCGCCGGTGCCCCTCGAGGAGGTGGAGCCGGCCTCGAGGATCATGCGACGGTTCACCACGGCGGCGATGTCCCTCGGCGCGCTGTCGCCCGAGGCCCACGAAGCCCTCGCCGAGGCGATGAACACGATCGGCGGCCTGTCGAACTCGGGCGAGGGCGGGGAGGATCCCTCCCGGTTCGGCACCCGACGGAACTCGGCGATCAAGCAGGTCGCCTCGGGGCGGTTCGGGGTCACGCCGGGGTACCTCGCCTCCGCCGAGGAGTTCCAGATCAAGATGGCCCAGGGGTCGAAGCCGGGGGAGGGGGGTCAGCTCCCCGGCCACAAGGTCACGCCGGAGATCGCTCGACTGCGGCACACCGAGCCGGGGGTGACCTTGATCTCCCCGCCGCCCCATCACGACATCTACTCGATCGAGGACCTCGCCCAGCTCATCTACGACCTGAAGACCTTCAAGCCCCTCGCCCGGGTCTCGGTGAAGCTCGTCTCCGGCCCGGGGGTGGGCACGATCGCCGTGGGGGTGGCGAAGGCCCTCGCCGACGTCGTGGTCATCTCCGGGTACGGGGGAGGTACGGGGGCCTCCCCCCTCGTGTCGATCAAGCATGCCGGCTCACCCTGGGAGCTCGGGCTCGGTGAGGCCCATCAGGCCCTCGTCGAGAACGGCCTCCGTTCCGCGATGACCGTCGAGACCGACGGCGGTCTCCACACCGGACGCGACGTCGTCATCGCCACGATGCTCGGCGCCGACCGGTTCGGGTTCGGCACCCTGCCGCTCCTCGCGCTGGGCTGCAAGATGGTGCGTCGCTGCCACGAGAACACCTGTCCGGTGGGGATCGCCACCCAGCGGGAGGACCTCCGAGCGAAGTACGCCGGCTCGGTGGATCACGTCGTGAACCTCTTCCGTTTCCTCGCCGAGGACGTACGCCGTCACCTCGCCCGGATCGGGGCCCGCCACCTCGAGGAGATCCTCGGGCGGGGTGACCTGCTCGTCCCGAAGGAGGGCGCGCCGCCGCCGGCCGAGGAGCTCGCCGCGCTCTTCGTCCGCGCCGACGTGGGCACCGACCGGAGCTTCCGCCGGGTCCCCCGTTCGCCCCTCGGTGAGCAGATCGCCCTCGACGGTCGTGCCGCCCTCCGAGGGGAGGAGCGGGTCGTCGTCGCCTACCCCGTCGAGAACACCGACCGGGCCGTCGGGACGCGGCTGTCGGGCGAGATCGCCGAGGTGCGCGGCGACGAGGGACTCCCCCCCGGGACGATCCGGATCCGGTTGTCGGGCACCGCCGGACAGAGCCTCGCCGCCTTCCTCGCCAAGGGGGTGGCGATCGAGCTCGACGGCGTCGGCAACGACTACGTCGGGAAGGGCATGGGAGGCGGGGAGGTCGTCATCCGGCCCCGACCGGGGCATCGCCACGGTGCCGGCAACGCCTGCCTCTACGGGGCCACCGGCGGGCGGCTCTTCGTCGCCGGGTCGGTGGGCCAACGCTTCGCCGTGCGGAATTCGGGCGCGGTGGCGGTCGTCGAGGGCGCAGGCGACCACCTCTGCGAGTACATGACCGGTGGGGTCGTCGTCGCCCTCGGTCCGGTGGGTCGCAACACCGCCGCCGGGATGACCGGCGGGGTCCTCTACCTGTGGGATCCGGATCTCTCGGTGAAGGGGCACCTCGCCGACACCGCTCCCGACGCCCGTCGCCTCGGCGAGGCGGAGGTCGAGGAGCTCCGGGAGCTCATCCGCGCCCACGAGGCCCGGACGGCGAGCCCGATCGCCGCAGGCATCCTCGAGCGGTGGCCCGTCGAGGTGGAGCGGTTCTGGGTGCTGCGGGCGGACGGCCGACCGCCGGTGCCGGCCGACCTCGTCGGCGAGGTCGGGGGAACGGGCGACGAGCCGTGAACGTTACATCGATGGGTTCGTCGGGGCGGTTTCGGTCTTCCCCCACTCCCACTCGTTCCCGTCCCGACGAGACCCCGCCCGGGGCTCGCGTCGTCGAGCCCCGGCGCGTCCGACGTCCTCCTGCACCGGGAGGGCCGCCGAGCCCCTACAATCCGACTATGGCGGTAGTGGAAAACGGAGCATCGACGACGAGGGAGCACCCATGTCGACCGTAGAGATCGACCTCGGCGGCTACCAGCTCGGCTGGGCCGACGAGGAGGACTACGTCTTCAAGCCGAAGAAGGGCCTGAGCGAGGAGATCATCCGCGAGATGTCGCGGATGAAGAAGGAGCCCGAGTGGATGCTCGAGTTCCGGCTCAAGGCCTACCAGCGCTTCCTCCGCAAGCCCCTGCCGACCTGGGTCGGGGACGGCGCGGTACGCGAGATCGACTTCGACGACATCTACTACTACATCAAGCCGACCGAGGAGCAGGCGACCGACTGGGACATGGTGCCCGAGTCGATCAAGAAGACCTACGAGCGACTCGGGATCCCGGAGGCGGAACGGAAGTACCTCGCCGGCGTCACCGCCCAGTACGAGTCGGAGGTCGTCTACCACCGCAACCGCGAGGACCTCGAGCGTCTCGGGGTGCTCTTCACCGACATGGACACGGCGGTCCGGGAATACCCCGAGATCGTCCGGCAGTACTTCGGGACGGTCATCCCCCCCAACGACAACAAGTTCGCCGCGCTGAACTCGGCGGTCTGGTCCGGCGGGTCGTTCATCTACGTGCCGCCCGGCGTCCACGTCGACCAGCCCCTCCAGGCCTACTTCCGCATCAACGCCGAGAACATGGGGCAGTTCGAGCGGACGCTGATCATCGTCGACGAGGGGGCCTTCGTCCACTACGTCGAGGGATGCTCGGCGCCGGTGTACTCCTCCGACTCCCTGCACTCGGCCGTCGTCGAGATCGTGGTCAAGGAGGGTGGCCGCTGCCGGTACACGACGATCCAGAACTGGTCGAACAACGTCTACAACCTCGTCACGAAGCGGGCGGTCGCCTACGCGAACGCGACCATGGAATGGATCGACGGCAACCTCGGCTCCAAGCTCACGGCGAAGTACCCCGCCGTGTGGCTCATGGGCGAGGGTGCCCACGGCGAGGTCCTCTCGATCGCCTTCGCCGGGGAGGGACAGCACCAGGACGCCGGGGCGAAGATGGTCCACGCCGCGCCGAACACCACCTCGCTCATCACCTCGAAGTCGATCTCGAAGGACGGCGGCCGGGCCGGCTACCGAGGGCTCGTTCGGGTCGAACCCGGTGCCGAGGGTGCCCGCAGCTTCGTCCGCTGCGACGCCCTGATCCTCGACGAGGAGTCCCGGTCGGACACCTACCCCTACATGGAGATCGAGGAGTCGGACATCGACATCGGCCACGAGGCGACGGTCTCGAAGGTGGGCGAGGACCAACTCTTCTACCTCATGACCCGGGGGCTCACCGAGGCCGAGGCGACGGCGATGATCGTCGCCGGGTTCATCGAGCCGATCGTCAGGGAGCTGCCCATGGAGTACGCGGTCGAGCTCAACCGGCTCATCGAGCTCCAGATGGAGGGCGCGATCGGCTGAGGGCCCGGGCGGTCCTCGGGGTCGGAGCATCGGGTAGCCTCGCCGGGTGCGCATCGTCGTCGCCGATTGCACCGTCGACTATCGAGGCCGGCTCGCCGCCCATCTCCCCCTCGCGCGGCGCCTCGTCATCGTCAAGGCCGACGGCTGCGTGCTCGTCCACGCCGACGGCGGGGCCTACAAGCCCTTGAACTGGATGACGGCGCCGAACGACCTCGTCGACGAGGGCGACCGCTGGATCGTCACGAACGCCAAGGGAGAGCGTCTCGAGATCCGCTTCCACGAGGTGCACCTCGACACGAGCGTGGACCTCGGCGAGGACCCGGGCCTCGTCAAGGACGGGGTGGAGCTCGAGCTCCAGCGGCTGCTCGCCGAACGGCCCGGCACCCTCGAAGAGGGCCTCGAGCTCATCCGACGGGAGTATCCCACCCCCATCGGTCCCGTGGACCTCCTCTGCCGAGACGCCGAGGGCAGGGTCGTCGCCGTGGAGGTGAAGCGACGAGGGGAGATCGACGGCGTCGAGCAGCTCGACCGATACCTCTCCTTCCTTCGCCGCGACGAGCGTCTCGGCGAGGTCCGGGGGATCCTCGCCGCGCAGGAGATCAAGCCCCAGGCCCAGGTCCTCGCCGCCGACCGGGGCATCGAGTGGCGCGTCGTCGACTACGAGACGCTCCGCGGGATCGACTCGGACGTGCTCAGGCTCTTCTGATCACAGCAGCGACTCGAGCTCGTGCATGCAGCTCGGATGCCGCAGCTTCGTCAGCGCCCGCCGCTCCAGTTGGCGCACTCGCTCGCGGGTGATCCCCAGGTGGCGTCCCACGTCCGTCAGGGTCCGCGGGGCCTCCCCGTCGAGCCCGTAGCGGAGAACGAGGACGATCCGTTCCCGGGGCTCGAGGAGGGACAGGGCCCGTCCGAGCTCGGCGGCCCGGGCCTCTTCCTCGACGGGGCGGAAGGGGTCGGCCGTGGCGGGATCGGCCACGAAGTCGGCGAGCTCGGCTTCACCCTCCTCGCCGACGGGACGGTCGAGGGAGACGGTGTCGGCGGGCACCGTGAGCGCCAGCTCCACCTTCTCGGCGTCGAGGCCGCTCGAGGCCGAGATCTCCTCGACGGTGGGGGTCCGGCGGAGACGCTCGCGGAGGGCGAGCTCGGTCTCCTGGACGGTCCTGACGACGTCGGCCATGTGGACCGGGAGCCGGATCGTCCGGGCCTGGTTGCCGAGCCCGCGGGTGATGGCCTGGCGGATCCACCAGGTGGCGTAGGTGGAGAACTTGAAGCCCTTCCGCCAGTCGAACTTCTCGACGGCCCGGATGAGCCCGAGGTTCCCCTCCTGGATGAGATCGAGGAGGTCGAGGCCCCGGCCGGCGTAGCGCTTCGCGATCGAGATCACGAGCCTGAGGTTGGACCGGATGAACGTGGCTCGCGCCTCGTCACCGAGATGGACGAGATGGTGGAGGCGAGCCCGCTCGTCTGCGGTGAGGTCCTCCTCCTCCAGCCGATGCTGGGCGGTTCGGCCCGCCTCGATCGCCCTCGCCAGGGCGACCTCGTCTTCGGCGCTCAGCAGCTCGTGGGTCGCGACGGCGTCGAGATACATGCCGACTCCGTCGGCGAGCGACACGTGTTGGGCCTGCTCCGCCACTGCTCCCCTCCTTCCCTCGTCCCCGATGGCTCGGGGGGAGCGATCACGAACCTATCACGGTGGAGCTCCCGTCGCAACGAGTCGGTACCCTCCCGGGGGTGGCTTCCTCCCGACTCCTCGCGCTCGCGCTCGCAGGGATCCTCGCCGGCTGCGCCGCCAACCCCATCGGCGCGCCCCTCGGCGACCTCCGCGGCGCGGAGTCCGGTCCTCCCACCCTCGAGGTCGCCGTCGTGGCCGGAGACGACCTCACCGCGTTACCGGAGGCGACCGTGGTCGTCGACGGAGCCGCGCTGCGGCCCGATGCCGCGGGCGCCGTGGAGGTGCCCTGGAGGGACGGTCCCCTCCCCGTGGAGGTCTCCGCTCCCGGGTTCCATCCGGCGGCCACGACCCTCGACGAGTACCCGCCCGGCGGGGTCCTCGAGTTCCGCCTCGAACCGGTCGTGCTCGACGGCCGAGTCCAGACGCCGAACGGGTTCCCGTTGCCGGGCGCCGTGGTCGAGCTCGGGGCGAGCCGGGACGTCACGAACGACGAGGGGGCCTTCGTCCTCGAGCGCGCCGAACCGGGGACCGTCGTCGTCACCCGACCGGGGTACGTGGAGCGGGAGATCCCCTGGAACGGTGACGAGGACCGTCTCGACGTCCTCGCCGAGCCGGTGGCGGTCCATGCGCTCAGGGTGGGGCCCGACGCGGCCGCCGATCCCCAGCGGTGGCAGGCGCTCCTCGCCCTCGCCGACGGTACCGGGATCGACGCCCTCGTCGTCGAGGTGAAGGACGACCGGGGGGTCGTCTTCCACGACACCGAGGTGGAGCGGGCCCACGAGATCGGCGCGGTGGAGGTCCGGTACGACCTCGATGCCGTGGTCGAGGATCTCGACGACCACGGCCTCTACGGCATCGCTCGGGTCGCCGTGTTCCAGGACCCCTTCCTCGCCGCCGCCGAGCCGGAGCACGCGGTGGTCGACGAGGCCACGGGGGCTCCCTGGCGGAGCGCCGCCGGCCACGCCTGGCTCGACCCCTCCGATCCCGGCTCCTACGAGTACGCGATCTCCCTCGCCGAGGAGGCCTGCCGTCGGGGCTTCGACGAGATCCAGTTCGACTACGTCAGCTATCCCTTCGGTGGCGACGTCTCGACGGCCGTCTTCGACGGCGGGTACACCCAGGAGGTCCGGATCGACTCGGTGCTCGCGTTCTTGGAGCGTGCCACGTCGGTCCTCCACCCGCTCGGCTGCGCGGTGGGGACGACGATCCTGGGGATCACCCTGGAATCGAGCACCGACGAGGGAGTGGGACAACGGCCCGGGCCCCTCTCCCGGGTCGTCGACGTCATCAGCCCGATGCTCTACACGACGAACTACGGTTCCGGATGGCGGGGCTTCGACGACCCGAACCTCCACGGACCCGAGATCGTCGACGGGGCCCTCGCCGCCGGTCTGCGGGAGCTCGAGGGGCACGGCACCCTCCGGCCTTGGCTCCAGACCTGGACGATCGGCGCCGACGGGATCCTCGCCGTCGAGACGGTCGCCGAGGAGCGGGTCGGGGGCTGGATGCTCTGGTCCACCGACTCGACCTACGACCCGGCGGCGCTGCCGCCATGAGCCTCGCCGAGCTCTGCGCCGAGATCGTCGAGTGTCGTCGGTGCCCCCGGCTCGTCGAATGGCGGGAAGCCGTCGCCGCGACCCGGCGCGCCGCGTACCGGGAGGAGGAGTACTGGGGGCGCCCGGTCCCCGGGTTCGGGGACGAGGACGCCCGGGTCGTCGTGGTCGGCCTCGCCCCGGCGGCCCACGGCGCGAACCGGACCGGACGGATGTTCACCGGAGACCGCTCCGGGGACTGGCTCTACCGGGCCCTCCACCGCGCGGGGTTCGCGAACCAGCCCCGGTCGATTCACCGGGGCGACGGCCTCCGGCTCCGCGGCGCCTGGGTGACCGCCGCGGTGCGCTGCGCCCCACCCGGGAACCGACCCACGCCGGCGGAACGGGACGCGTGCGCGCCCTGGCTCGAGGCCGAGCTCGCCGCCCTCGACCCGGTGGTCTACGTGGCCCTCGGCGGCTTCGCCTACGGGGCCCTCTGGAGGGTCCTGGGGCGGCTCGGGTTCGACGTGCCCCGTCCCCGGCCCCGGTTCGCCCACGGCCTCGAGGTCCCCCTCGAGCGCGCGACGGTCCTGGCCTCCTACCACCCTTCCCAGCAGAACACCTTCACCGGTCGGCTCACCGAGGAGATGCTCGACGCGGTGTTCGCGCGCGCCGCGGCGCTCGCCGAGCTCAGTGGGCCCGGGGCTCGGGCTCGACGTCGAACCGCGCCCGGATCCGGGCCGACTCGAGATAGGGATAGGGGTTGACCGACTCGCCGCCGCGGCGGAGCTCGAAGTGGACGTGGCTCACCGTGTGCTCGGCGTTCCCCGAGTCGCCGACGTAGGCGACGACCTCGCCCGCGGACACCCGTCGGCCCACGAAGATCCCCGGGGCGTACGCGGCGGCCGGGCCGCCACGGCCGTCGTCGGTGCCGGGCGTGTCGTTGTTGAGGTGGAGGTAGACCGACGACCATCCGTCGCGATGGCGGATCTCCAGGAGCCAGCCCGACGTCGGATTCCATCCCATGCGGGTCACGACGCCGTCGGCCACCGCCACGACCGGGGTGCCCTTCGGGGCGTGGACGTCGGTGCCGCGGTGGCGCCGCCCGCCGGGACGCCGAGCACCGAAGCTGTCGACGTACTCGAAGCTCCCGTGCACCGGGAAGACGTCGAGGAAGAGGTCGAGGCGTTTCACCGCGGCCTCTTCGGGCGGGAACGGGGCGGCGTGGACGTTCGGGGGGACGGCGGCAGCGACCGGCGCCGCCGAACCCAGCGTCCAGGCGACGACGAGCAGGAACCATCGCATCGGGGAGACCTCCTGGCCGGAGACGAAGCGGCGGGAACCGTAGCGGCCACCGTGGGCTACCGGAGGCGGGTAGGACCCCGGACCTCGGTAAGCTGCCGGCTCCGGAGGAGGCAGCGATGTTCGATCGGTCCATCGTCGAGCGGCGACTCGAGCTCGACCCCGGCTGGCGCCGACGCCGTCGGCTCGCCGCGTTCGAGCGGTTCTCGCAGCTCGAGCCGCCCTCCGAGCGCGAGGAGCTCTGGCGCTACGTCGAGCTCGACTTCTCCCTCGGCGACTTCGAGCTCCCCGAGGGCCCCGGTCGGCCGATCGAGACCGACGCCGTCGCGGCGGCGCTCGCGCCGGTCGCCTCGATCCGCGTCGTCGACGGGTTCGGCGCCGATGCCCGAGCCGAGGTCGAAGGTCTCGTCGTCGGCGCGCTGGCGGCCCACGACGGGACGACGCCGTCGCCGGAGAGGGCGGTGGAACGGGCCGGCATCGAGCCCGACGACCACTTCGCCGCGGCCCACGAGGCCTTCACCGTCGACGGGGCCTTCATCCACGCCGCCCGGGGGACCCGCGTCCCAGGGCCGGTCTACGTCGACGTCCAGCTCACCGGGAGCGGGATCGCCGCCTTCCCGGCGGTGGTCCTCCACGCCGAGCCGAGCACCGAGCTCCCCGTCGTCGTCCACCTCCGTTCCCCCGACGGCGAGTACGGGTTCGCGGCTCCCCACGTCGTCGTCCTCGCCGAGGACGGGGCCGTGGTCTCCCTCACGATCCTCCAGGAGTGGGGATCGGAGGTCCGTGCCGTCGGCCGGGTCCGCTTCGCCGCCGACCGGGACGCCGTCGTTCGATTCACGGAGGTGGGGCTCGGCGGACGCTACGCCCGAGTCCGGCTCGACGGCGATCTCGTGGGTCCCGGAGCCGAGGCCGACGTCGTCGGAGCCTACTTCGGCGAAAACCACCAGGTGCTCGACTACCGCTACCACATGCGGCACGCCGCTCCCCACACCCGATCGGACATGTTCCTGAAGGGGGCCGTGGAGGACGAGGCCTCCTCGGTCTTCACCGGCCTCATCCGGATCGAGGAGGAGGGCCAGAAGACCGAGGCCTTCCAGACGAACCGGAACCTCATCCTCTCGAAGGGGGCGAGCGCCCAGTCGGTCCCCAACCTCGAGATCCTCGCCAACGACGTCAAGTGCGGGCACGGTTCGACCGTGGGTCCCCTCGACGAGGAGCAGCGCTACTACCTCATGAGTCGGGGGCTCTCCGCGGCGCAGGCCGATCGGCTCCAGATCCGGGGGTTCTTCGAGGAGGCGATCGCGAGGATGCCCCACCACGCGCTCGCCCCGATCGTCCGGGAACGCCTGAATCGGAAGTTCGTCGAGGCTCAGGAGGAGGGACGCCTGTGATCGACGTCGAAGTGGCACCCCTCGAGGAGCTCCCCGACCGCGGCGGGGTCCGCGTCGAGGCCGCCGGACACCGCATCGCGGTGTTCCGCATCGGCGACGACGTCTACGCGATCGGGGATCGCTGTTCGCACGCCGAAGCGTCGCTCGCCGAGGGCGAGATCCTCGATGCGACCGTCGAGTGCCCCCGTCACGGAGCCGAGTTCGATCTGCGCACCGGTGCTGCCCGAACGCTCCCGGCGACGAGGCCGGTTCCCGTCTACCGGGTCGAGGTCGACGACCGAGGGGTCGTTCACGTGTTCGTGGAGGAGCCGTCGTGACCGCCGCGCTCGTCGTCGACGACCTCCACGCCCGCCTCGGGGACCTCGAGATCCTCCGAGGCGTCGACCTCGAGGTTCCTTTCGGCGAGATCCACGCCCTCATGGGGCCCAACGGATCGGGGAAGTCGACCCTCTGTCACGTGCTGACCGGCAAGGAGGAGTACGCCGCCTCCGGCTCGGCGAGGGTCGCCGACGTCGAGCTCCTCGGGAAGTCGGTCGACGAGCGGGCCCGAGCCGGTCTCTTCCACGCGTTCCAGTACCCCGTGGAGGTCCCCGGCGTCACCCTCGACGATCTCCTCGGCGAGCTGGCCCTCCTCGCCGACGACCCCGAGGACTTCTGGCGCCGCGTCGACGAGATGAGCGAGCGGCTGCGCATGGAGCCCTTCCGCGCTCGGGCCATCAACGTGGGGCTGTCGGGCGGGGAGAAGAAGCGGTCGGAGATGTTCCAACTCGCGGTGCTGTCGCCGCGGGCGGCGGTGCTCGACGAGATCGACTCCGGCCTCGACATCGATGCCGTACGAGAGGTCGCCGAGATCGTCGAGTCGTTGCGGAGCCCCGAGCTGGGGATGCTCCTGATCACCCACTACAACCGCATCCTCCGCTACCTGCGCCCCGACCGCATCCACGTGATGGTGGGTGGCCGCATCGTCGCCTCCGGCGGTCCGGAGCTCGCCGAACGGCTCGAGGCGGAGGGGTACGAGAGCTTCCAGTGACCTCCGCGGTCGAGGAACGCCTCGTCGAGCTCCTCGCCGCCGCCACGGGGATCCTCGTGTTCACCGGCGCCGGGATCTCGACCGGGTCGGGGATCCCCGACTACCGAGGCCCCCAGGGAGTGTGGTCCACCCGACGGCCCGTCACGTTCGACCG
>DRQR01000135.1 GCA_011371355.1 Actinomycetota bacterium | reverse complement strand
GGCCGGGGGGATCGAGCTCGGCGGCGAGGGCCTCGGCCCGGTCGCCGCTCGCCGGCGAGCCGTGGACCACCACCTCGGCCCCCGCCTCGGCGAGTCGCCGGGCGATCGCTCCGCCGATCGTCCCGGTGGCGCCGGTGACGAGGGCCCGGCGTCCGGTGAGGGCGAGGAGCTCGGCGGTGGGGATCATCTCCGGTCCGTGGGATGCGAGGTCGCCCGATGGTAACGTCCCCGCCGCCTGCTCGCCGAGCAAGGAGCTGCGCGATGGCAGATCTCGGAACGGACCTCGAGGTGGTCGCCTGGATCGACGGCCGCCTTCGCATCCTCGACCAGACCCGGCTGCCCGACGAGGAGGCGTACCTCGACCTCACCGGCGTCGACGACGTCGTCGACGCGATCGCTCGTCTCGCCGTCCGGGGTGCCCCGGCGATCGGCGGGGCCGGGGCCTACGGCATGGTCGTCGCCCTCGACGAGGCCCGGCCCTCCGGCGTCGAGGAGGCCCGCGCGGTCCTCGAGGCGGCCGCGGCGCGGATCGGCGCCGCCCGACCCACGGCGGTGAACCTCCCCTGGGCGGTCCGCCGGGTTCGGGACGCGGCGATCGGCGGCACCTCGGTGGAGGAGATCCGTCGCCTCGCCCTCGACGAGGCCCACGCGATCGTGGCCGAGGACCGGGAGGCCTGTGCGGCGATCGGCGCCCACGGCGCCGAGCTCCTCGCCGACCGTCACCGGATCCTCACCCACTGCAACGCGGGACGGCTCGCCACCCTCGGGATCGGCACCGCCCTCGGGGTCGTCTACGCCAAGGCCGCCGCCGGCCATCCCGTGGAGGTCTACGCTCCCGAGACCCGGCCCCTCCTCCAGGGCGCCCGGCTCACCGCCTGGGAGCTCCACCGGGCGGGGATCCCGGTGACCGTGCTCCCCGACGGCGCCGGGGCGACCCTGCTCGCCTCGGGCCGGGTCGACGCCGTGGTCGTCGGCGCCGACCGGATCGCCGCGAACGGCGACGTCGCCAACAAGATCGGGACCTTCGCCCACGCCGTCGCCGCCGCTCGGGCCGGGGTTCCCTTCTACGTCGCCGCACCGCGCTCCACCTTCGACCCCGCCACCCCCGATGGCGACCACATCGAGATCGAGCTTCGCGCCCCCGACGAGCTCCGCGGTGCGCCGGGGCGTCCCGGGGCCCCGGCGGAGGTCGCCGTGTGGAACCCGGCCTTCGACGTGACCCCCCACGAACTCGTCACCGGCATCATCACGGATGCCGGCGTCCTCCGCGGCGACTACAGTGCTGCGATCGCTCGACTGTTCGAGCAGATCTGACGAGGAGGGAGGGATCCGATGAAGACGAGATCGACTGCGTGGGCGACGCTGTTGACGGCGCTCGCCCTCGTCGCCGCCGCCTGTTCCGGTGGGACCACCGAGACGACCGCCGGTGGGGCGACCGAGACGACCGCCGGTGGGGCGACGGAGACGACCGCCGGAGGCGACACCTTCATCACCGGCAAGTTCGTCGAGGCCTGCGAGGAGGCCAAGGGCAAGGTCCAGGTGCCCGAGGACTTCAACATCGGCCTCGTCACCGACATCGGCAAGATCAACGACGGGACCTTCAACGAGGGCGTCTACAAGGGCTTCGCCGCCGCCGCGGAGTGCTTCGGCCTCGAGTCCCGCTACATCGAGACCGCGTCGGAGGCCGACTACGTGACGAACCTCAACTCGATCCTCGACGGGGATCCCGAGGTCGTCGTCACCGTCGGGTTCCTCCTCGCCACCGACACCCTCGAGTTCGCCAAGGCGAACCCGGACGTGACCTTCATCGGCGTCGACCAGTTCCACCCCGAGTACCCCGACAACTACGTCGGCGTCCTCGCCGCCGACGACCAGGGCGGGTGCATGGTCGGCGGGTTCGCCGGCGCGCTCACCGAGTCGAACGTGATCGGCGTCGTCGCCGGTGTCGAGGCCGTGCCGCCCGTCGTCCGGTTCGCGAACGCCTTCAAGCACTGTGCCGAGCAGGTGAATCCCGACGTCGACGTGAAGATCGTCTACCACGAGTCGTTCACGGACGTCACCGGCGGCGCCGCCACCGCCGAGCAGATGCTCGGTGAGGGTGCCGACGTGATCTTCGGCGCCGGTGGACCCACGGGTTCGTCGGGGATCAAGACCGCCGCGGCGAAGGGCGCCTGGGTGATCGGTGTCGACACCGACGAGTACTACACGACCTTCGAGGGCGGTGCGATCGAGGGTGCCGACCGGCTCGCCACCTCGGCGATCAAGGACGTCGGCCTCGGCGTCTTCCAGCAGATCGCGGCGCTCCTGTCCGGCGAGTTCCAGAGCGGCATCTACACCCTCACCGCCGCGAACGGCGGCATGGACTACGCGCCCTTCCACGAGGCCCCGGTGCCCGAGGAGGCGGCGAAGGTCCTCGAGGAGTACCGGGCCGGGCTCGCCGACGGGTCGATCTCGACCGGCGTCGATCCGATCACCGGCCAGCCCCTGGAGGGTTGATCCGTTGACGCAGGGGGGCCACCACGTCCTCGAGGTCGACGGCGTCACGAAGACCTTCCCGGGCGTGGTGGCCAACCGCGCCGTGTCGTTCGATCTCGCCGAGGGGGAGGTGCACTGCCTCCTCGGCGAGAACGGCGCGGGGAAGACCACCCTCATGAACATCGTCTACGGCCTCTACCGGCCCGACGAGGGGACGATCCGGGTCCGCGGCCGGGAGGTCGAGTTCTCCTCGTCGGCCGACGCGATCGCCCACGGGATCGGGATGGTGCACCAGCACTTCCAGCTCGTCCCCACCCTCACCGTCCTCGAGAACGTCGTGTTGGGGGCCGAACGGGTCCGTCGGGGCGTGCTCGAGCTCGGACCCGCCCGGCGCACCCTCGACGAGCTCATGGATCGCTACGGGCTGCCCGTCGATCCCGACGCCCTCGTCGGGGATCTCTCCGTCGGGGTGCGCCAACGCGTCGAGCTCTTGAAGGCCCTCTACCGGGACGCCGACGTCCTCATCCTCGACGAGCCGACCGCGGTCCTCACCCCCGGCGAGGTCGACGAGTTCCTCGGCACCGTCCGAGAGCTCGTCGACCTGGGGAAGTCGGTGGTGTTCATCACCCACAAGCTCCGTGAGGTCGCCCAGGTCGCCGACCGGATCACCGTGCTCCGGGGCGGCGAGGTCGTGGGGCGGACGACCCCGGCGGAGACCTCCGAGGCGGAGCTCGCCGCCCTCATGGTGGGCCGTGAGGTGAGCTTCGCCGTCGAGCGGACCGAGGCCCACCCGGGTGAGATCGCCCTCGAGGTCGTCGACCTCGTCGTCGACGACGATCGGGGTCATCGGGCCGTCGACGGCTGCTCCTTCGCCGTCCGGGCCGGCGAGATCTTCGGGATCGCCGGCGTCGAGGGGAACGGTCAGCGGGAGCTCGTCGAGGCGATCGCCGGGATGCGTCCGGTCGTCGCCGGGGAGGTCCGGGTGGCGGGCCGGTCGGTCGTCGGGCTCGACCCGAGGCGGATCGCCGACCTCGGGGTCGGCCACATCCCCGAGGACCGGACCCGCCACGGTCTCATCGGGCCCTTCTCGGTGGCCGACAACCTCGTGCTCAACCGCTACCACGAGGCCCCCTACGCCCGGGGGCTCGTCCGGGACCGGTCGGCCGTGCGGCGCCACGCCGAGGAGCTCGTCGAGACCTTCGACATCCGCACCCCGGGGGTCGACGTGCCCGTCGCCCAACTGTCGGGCGGCAACCAGCAGAAGGTCGTCGTCGCCCGGGAGCTCTCCCGACCCCTCGCCGTGCTCCTCGTCGCCCAGCCCACCCGGGGACTGGACGTCGGCTCCATCGAGTTCATCCATCGTCGGCTCGTCGAGATGCGGGATCGCGGGACGGCGGTCCTGCTGGTCTCGGCCGAGCTCGACGAGGTGCTCGGCCTCGCCGACACCGTGGGGGTGCTCTACCGGGGACGGATCGTCGCCTCGATGGCGGCCGAGGAGGCCGACCGTCACCGCATCGGGCTCCTCATGGCGACCGGCTCCGAGGCGGCATGAACGGACTTCCGGCGGCCCTCCGGCGTGGGCTCGCGCCCGTCGTCGTGCCCGTCCTCGCCGTCCTCACCGCCCTCGCGGTCGCGGCGGTGGCGGTGGTCGTCGCCGGCTCGAGCCCGATCGTCGCCTACGGTGCCCTCTTCGAGGGGGCCTTCGGAACCCCCGCCCGGATCGCCACGACGATCGGTCGGGCGACGCCGTTCATCGGCACCGCCCTCGCCATGGCCTTCGCCTACAAGGCGGGGCTCTTCAACATCGGCGCCGAGGGCCAGATCCTCGCCGGCGCGCTCCTCGCCGCATGGGTGGGCACCTGGTCCTTCCTCCAGGACTGGTCGGCGTGGCTGCTCCTCCCCATCGTCCTCGGGGCGGGGATCGTCGGGGGGTTCGTGTGGGGGATCGTCCCGGGGATCCTCAAGGCGAAGACCGGGGCCCACGAGGTCATCACCACGATCATGCTGAACTTCGTCATGACGTTGCTCGCGGTGTGGCTCGTCAACTCCCTCGACCCGATCATCCTCCGGGACACGGCGGTGTCGGTCGCCCGAACCCGACCGTTGCCCGATGCGGCGAGGCTGCCCGAGCTCGTGGCCGGCACGAAGCTCCACTGGGGGATCTTCCTCATGCTCGGCCTCGTCGCGGCCACCGCCTGGGTGCTGGATCGGACCCCCTTCGGCTTCGAGGTGCGGGCCGTGGGCACGAACGCCGACGCGGCGACCTACGCGGGGATGAGCGTGGCGCGGATCACGATCCTCGTCATGGCGATCTCGGGGGCGATGGCCGGGCTCGCCGGTGCCGGTCACGTCTCGGGGGCCGACGGGCATCTCAGTCCCGGCGTGTTCGTCAACGTGGGGTTCGACGCCATCGCGATCGCGCTGTTGGCCCGGGCCAATCCCTACGGCATCGTCCCGGCCGCGCTCTTGTGGGGAGCGCTCTTGTCGGGTGCGCCCCTCATGCAGCAGCGGGCGGGGATGTCGACGGACCTCGTGCGGATCATCGAGGCGGCGATCCTCGTCTTCATCGCCGGGGACGTGATGATCCGCCGGCTGTTTCGACTCCCCGAGCGGGAGGAGGCCCCGGTGTGATCGCCGCCGTCGCGCCTCGCCGGCTCCGTCTCGACCGCCAGCGGGTGGTCGGCGGGTTCTTCGTCGTCGGTGGGTTCCTCCTCGTCTTCGCCGTCGCCCCGGCCCTCACCACGGAGTCGAAACGGTTCCTCTTCGGGATCGGGCCCGACGCGCCCTCGTGGACCTTCGTGCCCTCGACGGCGACCCTGTGGATCGGCGGGGCCCTCGTGCTCCTCGGTGCCGCGGCGGTCGGATGGCGCGGGAGGATCGTCCAGGCGGGACTCGTGGTGGCCGGGGTCCTGTCGGTCCTCATGATCCTCGTCGCCGCCCTCGCCCTGTCGTCGAACCGGAGCACGAACCTGGCTCCGCTCTTCGTGCAGTCCCTCCGCCTCGGATCGCCGATCGCCCTCGGGGCCCTCGCGGGGTTGTGGAGCGAGCGGTCGGGGGTGGTGAACATCGGGATCGAGGGGATGATGCTCGCCGGGGCGGGGATCGGGTTCGTGGCCTACGCCCTCATGAACGGCGGGGCCGGCGGGGTGCCGCTCTACCTGGCGGTGCTCGTCGCCGTCGTCGCCGGTGGGCTCTTCGCCGCCCTCCACGCGTTCTTGTCGATCACCCTCCGCACCGACCAGATCGTCTCGGGCGTCGCCGTCAACCTCCTCGCCATCGGGCTGACGAGCTTCCTGCGGAGCCAGATCCTCGTGCCCCTCAACGCCGACTCGGCGACGACCTTGCCCGAGTTGTCCATCCCGATCCTCTCGGACCTGCCCGTCGTCGGCGGCGTGTTCACCGCCAAGCCGATCTTCTTCTTCACCTTCTTCGCCTTCGCCGTCGCCGCCTTCGTCCTCGTCCGCACCCGGTGGGGTCTCCGGGTCCGGGCGGTCGGCGAGAATCCCCACGCGGCCGAGACCCTCGGCATCGACGTGATCCGGGTCCGGTACGGGGCGGTGATCCTCGGCGGCTGCATCGCCGGCCTCGCCGGAGCCCAGTTCTCCCTCGAGACCGTCGGGTCCTTCGACGACCTCATGACGAACGGCACCGGGTTCATCGCCCTCGCCGCCCTCATCTTCGGCAAGTGGCGGCCGGGGCCGGTGCTCGCCGGCGCGATGTTCTTCGGGTTCGCCCGGGCGCTCGGGGTGCGGATCCAGCTCCTCGGCGTCGAGATCGCCGGGTTCCCGCTCCCGAGCCAGTTCCTCCAGGCGGTGCCGTACGTCGTGACCATCGTCGTGCTCGCCGGAGCCATCGGCCGGGCCGTGCCCCCGGCGGCGATCGGGAAGCCCTACCGCAGATCACGATGACGTCGACGAGGAGGTGACCGGGTGAGGAACCGCTGGGAGGAGGCGAAGCGTTTCGACGGGCCGCTCGACGAGTGCGTCTACGGGTCTCGCCTGCTCGGCTCCGATCCCGCGCTCGTGCTCCACGGCGGCGGGAACACCTCGGTGAAGACCGTCGAGACCGACGTCTTCGGTCGGTCGGTCGACACGCTCTGGGTGAAGGGGAGCGGCTGGGATCTCGCCACGATCGAGGCGGCCGGGTTCGCCCCCCTCGACCTCCACCGTACCCGAGAGCTCGCGAGGCTCCCCGAGCTCTCCGACACGGCGATGATGCGGGAGCTGCGCCGGTCGCTCCTCGATCCGACCGCGCCGAACCCGTCGGTCGAATCGATCCTCCACGCGGTGATCCCCGACCCCGCCGTCCAGCACAGCCACGCCGATGCCATCGTCGCGATCACGAACACGGCGCGGGGCGCCGAGGCGATCCGGGAGGCGCTGTCGGGGATCGTCGTCGTCCCCTACGTGATGCCCGGCTTCCTCCTCGCCCGCGCCTGCCTCGAGGTCCTCGAGCGAGACCGGGACGCCGACACCGTCGGCATGGTGCTCCTCAACCACGGGATCTTCACCTGGGGGGAGACGACCCGGGTGGCCTACGACCGGATGATCGACCTCGTCGGCGCCGCCGAGGAGTACCTCGCCCGATTCCGCCCCGAGCCGCCGGCCCCGCCGCCACCGTCCCCGTTCGATCCGGTGGCCTTCGCAGAGCTCCGGACCGAGGTGTCCTCGGCCGCGGGGCGACCGATGATCGTCACCCGCCGGGCCGACGAGCGATCCCGGGCCTTCGCGGCCCGGCCCGACCTCGCCCGGGTGGCGACCCGAGGTCCCGCGACGCCCGACCACGTGCTGTGGACGAAACGGATCCCGCTCGTGGGACGGGACGTCGCCCGCTACGTCGAGGAGTACGCGGCGTACTTCGAGCGCAACCGGGACGGACGTGACCTCACCCGCCTCGACCCGGCGCCGCGGGTGATCGTCGATCCCGAGCTCGGAGTCGTCACCGTCGGGGTGGACGCCGCCGCCTCGGACCGGGTGGGGGACATCTACGCCCACACGATCTGGGTCATCGAGTCTGCGGAGGCCCTCGGCGGCTACGAGGCCCTCGGCGAGCGGGAGATCTTCGACGTGGAGTACTGGGAGCTCGAGCAGGCCAAGCTCGCCCGGTTCGGCGGCCACCGGGCCTTCACCGGGGAGGTCGCCCTCGTCACCGGCGCGGCGTCGGGGATCGGCCGGGCGTGCGCGACGGCGCTCCTCGAGGCCGGAGCCGCGGTCGTCGGCGTCGACGTCGCCGAGGAGGTGGAGGACGTCGTCTCGGGTCCAGCCTACCTCGGGGTCGTCGCCGACCTCACCGATCGGGAGGCCACGGTCGCCGCCGTCGACGCCGCGGTCGAGCGGTTCGGGGGGATCGACATGCTCGTCGCCGCCGCCGGGGCGTTCCCCTCCTCGTCGCCGATCGCCGAGTTCGACGAGGCGGCCTGGCGGCGGGGGATGGAGGTGAACGCCGAGGCCCTCGCCCGGCTCTTCGGGATCGTCCACCCCTTCCTCGCCCGGGCGCCTCGCGGGGGTCGGGTCGTGGTGGTGGGCTCGAAGAACGTGCCGGCGCCCGGGCCGGGCGCGGTGGCCTATTCGGCGTCGAAGGCGGCGGCGAACCAGGTCGTACGCGTCGCCGCCCTGGAATGGGCGGCCGACGGCATCCGGGTGAACACCGTCCATCCCGACGCGGTCTTCGACACCGGCTTGTGGACCGAGGCGCTCATCGCCGAGCGGGCGGCTCGCTACGGGATGACGCCCGAGGAGTACAAGACCCGGAACCTCCTCGGCACCGAGATCACGAGTGCTCGGGTGGCCGAGCTCGTCGTCGCCCTGCTGGGGGAGGCCTTCGCCGCCACCACCGGGGCCCAGGTGCCGATCGACGGCGGGAACGAGCGGGTGATCTGAGGTCAGAGACCCTCGGGCCGCAGGGTCCGGAGCTCGCCGTGGATCTCGTCCGCGGTGGCACCGAGCCGGGGGAGGAGGGCCGATCGGGAGCGGTAGCGGCTGGCTCGGTTCGGTTCGGCGAGCTCGACGACGGCTCGTTCCACGTCCGTCAGGTCGACGATGAGCCGTTCGGCGGCCGCGACCCGCTCGGTCTCGGCGAGGCGACGGCGCAGCGACCGGAGCTCGTCGAGGAGGCGCTCGGTCTCGGCGGCGGCCCGGTCGCGGAGCCGGCGGGCCTCGGCGACGAGACGGGCCGCCTCCTCCCGGGCCTCGACGGACGGGGTCGGCGGCGTCGGCGAGGCCCCGCGACGGAGCCGGCGGAGGTCGGCCTCGAGGCGTTCGATCCGACCCCGGGCGATGCGCAGGCGTGTCGTGAGCTCGACGAGGTGGGCGTCGACCTCGGCGGGGTCGTAGCCGTGGGGGACTCGGCTGAAGGTGGGGCGCTCGGGCTCCCCGGCGTCGGGCATGGCGGCTCGTCCTTCGAGGGTTCGACCATCGTACCCCTTCGGGAGGCGGCGTTCGGAGGCGGCGGGCGCGGCGGGCTCGGTGCGCCGTCACCGGGACGGCCGGGGTGGTGGGGTTCTGGCGGACGGGTCGTCGACCCGCTACTCGCGGTTCGTTCCGTAGACCATGTTGCGGAGCCGGGCCTCGACGGCGTCGGCGTCCTCCTCGGTGAACTGCGATCCGAGGGAGCCGATGCCGCGGAGGCGGTTCCGCATGTTCTCCTCGTACCGCCGCTGGTCGTCCTTGGAGAGCGCCTCGTCCTTGTGCTTCCTGCGCCAGAACATGGTGCTCCTATCGGCATCGGCCTCGCCGGAGTTGAGGGGTTTGTCCGGGTCGGCGGCGTCCGCGCGGTGCTCGGGGACCGGGTCGGGGAGATCCGCTCGGCTCGGGGGCGGGACGCCGTGGTCGACGAGGTGCGGCAGGTGGGAGGAGCGTCGCTCGTAGCGGGTGGCGACGGCGGTGAGGTCGATCCTCGGCGGATCGCCGGTGAGGTCGACGACGAGGTGGGGGTCCATCGGCAGCCTCCTTGCTGCCACGCAGCGTAGCGCGTCGGCCACCGACTGGGGGGATTTCGGTCAGCGACCCATCCCGTAGAACTCCGGGTTCGGCATCATCCCGGTGAGGTTCGCCATCCGGTTCGAGTAGGCGAAGAGGGCCGCGATCGCCCCGATGTCCCAGATGTCCTCGTTCGAGAACCCCATCTCCCGGAGATGCTCGAGGTCCTCCTCCTCGATCGCCGCCGAGTCGGTGGCCACCTTGAGGGCGAAGTCGAGCATCGCCCGTTGTCGCTCGGTGAGGGGCGCCTTGCGGTGGTTGACGGCGAGCTGATCGGCGATCAACGGATCCTTGGCACGGATCCGGAGGATCGCCCCGTGGGCGATCACGCAGTAGAGGCAGTCGTTCGCCGCGCTCGTGGCGACGACGATCATCTCCCGCTCGGCCTTCGAGAGGGTCTCGGTGGCCTTGTCGAGGAGCGCGTCGTGGAGGGCGAGGAAGGCCCGGAGCTCGTCGGGGCGGTGGGCCATGACGAGGAACACGTTGGGGACGAACCCGGTCTTCTCCTGCACCTCGAGGATGCGGGCTCGGAGATCGTCGGGCAGGTCGTCGAGGGAGGGGACGGGGAACCTGCTGATCTCGGTCACGGCGCTGCTCCTTCGTGGTCGGCTCGTCCAGCGTAGACGGCCCGGAGCCGGGCGACGCCGCCCTCGTCGACCACCTCCATCGCGAAGTCGAACCGGTCGACCTCGAGGCAGCGCTCGAGGTCTCCGGGATGCGCCCAGGGCGCGGTGAGGAGTCGACGGGCGGTCTCGGCGTCGCGCAGGACTCCCGCGTCCGGCGGCGGCGCTCCGGTGAGCGCCGCGACGATCCGATCGCCGGTGAGGTCGTCCTCGGGTGCCGGGCCCACCCCGCCGTCCCCGGCGGCGACGATCGTCACCCGTTCGAGCCCGGTGAGGTGCCGAGCCGTCGCCCGGGCGACGACGAGGGAGGCCGCCCACACCGGCGACGCGCCGGCGTCGAGGGCGGCGAGCACCGAGC
>DRQR01000134.1 GCA_011371355.1 Actinomycetota bacterium | reverse complement strand
TCCATCTCCTGGACCGCCCACTGGAGGGCGTCGGCGGCCTTCTTCGGGTTCGTGATCACCCGGGTGAGCAGGTGGGGCACGTCGTTGTACTGGCCGAGCTCCACCCGCTTGGGGTCGACGAGGATGAACCGCACCTCCTCGGGGGTGGCCCGCATGAGGAGCGAGGTGATCAGGGCGTTGATGCACGACGACTTCCCCGCCCCGGTGGCCCCGGCGATGAGCACGTGGGGCAGCTCGGTGAGCCGCAGGAGTCGGGGAGTGCCCGAGACGTCCATGCCGAGCCCGACGAGCATGGGGTCGGGGTCGGAGGCGGCCGCCTCCGAGGCGAGGATGTCCCCCAAGGTGACGAGCCGACGTTTCCGGTTCGGGACCTCGATGCCGATCGCGCTGCGGCCCGGGATCGGGGCGATGATCCGAACGTCGGCCGAGGCGAGGGCGTAGGCGAGGTCGTGGGCGAGGTTCGTGACCCGCGCCACCTTGACTCCGGGGGCCAGCTCGATCTCGTAGCGGGTGACCGTGGGTCCGGGCACGATCCGGGTGAGCCGGGCGTCGACGCCGTGTTGGCGGAGGGCCTCCTCGAGGTCGGCGGCGGTGCGTTCGAGGGTGCGCCGGTCGGTGCCGGCGCCCTTCGACCGGGCGAGGAGGTCGAGGGGCGGCAGGACGTAGCCCTTCGTGGTCTTCGGCGGAGGGGGTGGTTTCCGCCTCGTCTTCGGCGGCTCGGGCATCGGCGCCGGCTCCGGCTCGGGCGGAGGGGACGGCGGTGGCGTCGCCGGGGGAGGCTCGACGACGACGACGGGGGCCGGCCGCGGGGCTTCGGGCGCGGTCACGAGCCCCACCCAGCGCCGGAAGCGCCGGACGAGCGCCACGAGCTCCCGGGCGACGTCCCGGACCGTCGCTCGGGTGACGACGAGGCTCCCGATCGCCATCGCCGCCAGCAGGACGACGAGCGCCCCCCAGAAGCCGACGATCCGCCGGAGGGGGAAGGCGATGAGGGCACCGACGGCCCCGCCCCGGGTCATGACCTCGTCGATCCCCGAGGCGAGGGCCACGCTGCCGGTGAGGAGATGGAAGAGGGCGAGGGTGGAGACGAAGACCACGGCGATCCCCACCGCGAGCCGCCCGTGATCGGGCCGGGGGAAGATCCCGAGGAAGGAGGCGCCGAGGGCACCGAGGGCGAAGGGCACCGCGTAGGCCCAGACGCCGAAGAGGAACCGGAGGGCGGTGGCGACGGCCGAGCCGAGGGGCCCCGACAGGTCGAAGAACGACAGGAGGACGAGGGCCGCCCCCACGACGAGCGCGACACCCCAGACGTCGTGGTGCTCGCGTCCGAGTCGGGCTCCCACGCCCCGCCGGATCCTGCGCAGCGCTTCGAGGATCCGCGAGCGTCGGGAGGTTCGCTGTTTCGTCGACTTCCTGGCCCTGCTCCGCCCCTTCGCCCCGCGGGTCGTCGTCCGCGTCGGCATGGGACCCGAACCATACCCCCTCCCCCGCGCCATGCCAACCACCCTCCGCGCGTCCGGACGCGCGCCGAGTTACATCGGTGTGGTTCTCGGACCTCGGCGAGCCACCGAGGCGGCCCGCGGCCCGGGGTCGGGCACCCGGATGAGCATCGTCGCGGCGATCCCGGCGAGCGTCGCCCCGAGGAGGAAGGCCGCCCCGGGCCCCGTCGTCACCCACACTCCGCCGAAGATCACCGACGCCGGCAGCGCCCCCAACCCCACGGCGGCGTGGTAGTAGCCGAAGGCCGAGCCCCGGAGGCGCTCGGGAACGAGCCCCGCCACCCAGGCTCGCTCCACCGGCTCGGTCAACCCGAAGGAGATCCCGTAGACGAGGAACAGCCCGACGAGCACCGGAAGGCTCGTGAACACCGCCATTCCCCCGTAGACGAGGGCGTAGACCGCCCAACCGCTCAGCTCGAGGGGTTTCCGTCCGAGGAGATCCGACAGCCGGCCGCCGAGGACGCTGGCGATCATCTTCACGCCGTTGAGCAGCCCCCAGAGGAGCGCCACCCCGGCGGCGGTGACGCCGGCGTCCGACAGCCTGAGGAGGAGGAACGCGTCCGCCGAGTTCCCCAACGTGAAGACGAACACGGCCGCGAGCAGCCACCAGTAGTCGCGGCCCATCTCCCGCCACCCCCACCGGATCGGCTCGACCCGTCCGCCGGATCCGCTCCGGCGGCCCGGGGGCTCCCGGACCGCCACGACGATGACGGCGACCACGACGACCGCCGGGATCACCGCGAGCCAGAACACCCCGCGGAGGCCGAGGCCCGCCCCCACGAGCACGGCGGCGACCACCGGACCGAGGAGGGCACCGGCGTCGTCCATCGCCCGGTGCAATCCGTAGGCCGCCCCACGGTGCTCCTCGGAGGTGACGTCGGCGATGAGCGCGTCCCGGGGCGAGGTTCGCAGACCCTTGCCGAGCCGGTCGACGACCCGCACCGAAGCGACGTGCACCCAGCTCGTGGCGAACCCCATGAGGGGACGGACGGCCCCGGCGAGTCCGTAGCCGACGAGCACGAAGGGCTTCCGGCGCCGGATCCGGTCGGTCCACAGACCCGAGAGGACCTTCGAGATCGAGGCGGTCGATTCCGCCAACCCCTCGATGAGCCCGAGGGCCGCCGCGGTGGCCCCGAGCTCGGACTGGAGGAACACGGGGACGAGGGGATAGATCATGTCCGACGACAGGTCGGTGAGGAAGCTGACGAGACCGAGGGCGACGACCGTCGGGGGGATCCCGTCCCGGAGCCGCCGGACCATGAGGCGCATCTCGACACCCTACCCCGGGGTCCCGTCGCCGATCCGTGGACGCCGGGTCGACCGCCTCCGCCGTCGCCGGCGCCTTCGGCCGGCGGGAAGGACTCGACGGGAAGATCTCGGACGCCCGCGGCTGCTCCGTGGTGTCCGTCGGCTCGCTGCTCCTCGGGGCCCGCATCGCCCTCTCGCCCTTCCCCGTCGTCGACGCCCTCTCCACGAACCGGGTCCTCGACGGGCTCCTGCCGCCGTTCCTCGTCGCGGTGGTCCTGGCCTTCGCCGGCGACCGGCGGACCATTGGCCACCACACACCAACGGACGCCTCGACGACGCCTTCGGGGGTCTCGCCCTCGTCGTGGCGGCCGCGCTCGGCGTCGCGATGATCGCCGGCCTGCTCGGGCGGGGCTCAGACCTCGATCGCCACCGGGACGACGAAGGGACGACGCCGGAGCCTCCCCCGCAACGCCCGGGTCGCCGAGTTGCGGATCCGACGTCGCAGCGCGTCCATGTCGATGGGCCGTTCGAGGCGCTCGACGCCCTGCCGAACCCGCTCGACCACGAGGTCGTGGAGGTCGTCGGGCTCCCCGGTGAGGCCGTGGCTGTCGACCTCCGGGCCGATGACGATCTCCCCGGTGCGCTGGTCGACGCCCACGGTGACGATCACCACCCCACCGTCGGCGAGGTGGCGCCGGTCCCGGATCACCCCCTCGAGGTCGCCGACCCCGCTCCCGTCGACGTAGACGTAGGATCCCGAGACGGCCTTCCGCTCCACCCGGAGCTCGCCGTCCTCGAGCACCACGGCGTCGCCGTCCTCGCAGACGACGATCTCCTCGATCCCGACCCGCTCGCCGAGGGCCGCGTTCGCCACGAGATGGGAGTACTCGCCGTGCACCGGGACGAGGGCCTTCGGCTCGACGACGTTGTAGAAGGTGAGGAGCTCGTCGGCGGCGGCGTGCCCGGAGACGTGGATCGGCGCGTTCCGGCCGTGGAAGACCCGCACCCCCTGGCGAATCAGGTTGTTGATGACCCGCGACACCTTCGTCTCGTTCCCCGGGATCGGCGTCGCCGAGATGATCACCGTGTCCCCCGGCTCGAGCTTCAACGAGCGATGCTCCCCGGCGGCCATGAGGGACAGGGCGGCGAAGGGCTCACCCTGCGAACCCGTCGAGATCACCGCGGTGCGCTCCGGAGGCAGCTCGAGGAGGTCGTCGAGCTCGACGAGATGCCCGGCGTGGGTGTCGAGGAGGCCGAGCCGGGCGGCGATCTCCGACACCCGCAGCATCGACCGTCCGAGGAAGGCGAACTTGCGCCCGTCGGCGACGACGGCGTCGATGGCCTGCTGGACCCGATGGACGTGGGAGGCGAAGCAGGCCACGATCACCCGACCCTCCGCACCGGCCACGAGGGCCCGGAGCTCCGGACCCACCGAGGTCTCCGAGGGCACCACCCCGGGCCGCTCGGCGTTCGTGGAGTCCGCGAGGAGGAGGCGCACCCCGCGCCGTCCGAAACCGGCGAAGGTCTGGAGGTCGGCGGTGCGGCGGTCGAGGGGCGTGGGATCGAGCTTGAAGTCGCCCGAGTGGAGGACGATCCCCTCCGGCGTCTCGATGGCGATCCCGCCCGCCTGGGGGATCGAATGGGTGACCGGGATGAAGGTGAAACGAAACGGACCCGCCTCCACCCAGGTGCGGGGCTCCACCTCGTGCATCTCGGCGGTGATCCCGGCCTCCTCGATCCGAGCCCGGGCGAGGGCGAGGGTGAGGGGAGTCCCGAAGATCGGTGCCCGAACCTCCCGGAGGAGGAAGCCCAGGGCACCGATGTGGTCCTCGTGGCCGTGGGTGAGCAGGATCGCCTCGAGGTCGTCGGCGCGTTCGACGACCGACCCGAAGTCGGGGAGGATGAGATCCACCCCGAGCATGTCCTCCTCGGGGAACATGAGGCCGGCGTCGATCATCGCCAGGCGCCCGTCGATCTCGATCGTCGCGCAGTTGCGCCCGATCTCGCCGAGTCCCCCCAGGAACGTGATGCGGACGGTCACTCGCCCTCCAGCTCGGCGAGGAGCTCCTCGATCCGGCGCACCGTGGCGGCCGATGCGGGGACGAGGGGGAGACGGGGCTCCCCCACCCGCCCCCAGAGGTGATCGAGCGCCGCCTTGACCGGCATGGGGTTCGGCTCGACGAAGAGGGCCTCGTAGAGGGGCTGGAGCCGCTCGTCGAGTCGCCGAGCCTCCTCGACCTCTCCGGCGAGCATGGCGTCGAGGAAACGGCGGATGTGCGGACCGACGAGGTGGGCGGCGACCGAGACCACCCCGACGGCGTGGTGCTCCATGAGGGCGAGGGTCATCGCGTCGGAGCCCGAGTAGACGGCGAAGCCCTCGGGGAGGGCCTCGATCGCCCGCCGACTCCACTCGAGGTCGTCGACGGCGTCCTTGACCGCGACGATCCGGGGGTGATCGGCGAGCCGTCTGAGGGTCTCCACCTCGATGAGCCGGCAGGTGCGGCCCGGGATGTTGTACAAGAGCACGGGGAGATCGACCGCGTCGGCCACGGCGGTGAAGTGCCGGTAGAGGCCCTCCTGCGGCGGCTTCGAGTAGTAGGGGGTGACGAGCATGATCCCGTCGCAGCCGGCCTCGGCGGCCTTCTCCGAGAGCTCGATCGACTCCTTCGTGTCGTAGGTCCCGGTCCCGGCGATCACGAGCCCCTGGTCCCCGACCGCGTCGACGGCCGCCCGGAAGAGGGCGACCTTCTCCACCGTCGACAGCGTCGGCGACTCCCCGGTGGTACCGGCGACCACGATGCCGTCGGACCCGTCGGCGACGAGCCGTCGGGTGAGCCGCCAGAAGGCGCCGTAGTCGACGGTTCCGTCGTCCCCGAAGGGGGTGATCACCGCCGTCAGGAGGTGACCGAAGGGCGGGTGCGGCGGGCGAGCCTGCATGCGGGAGACGTTACCAGGGGTCCTCCCCGCTATCCTCCCGCCCATGGACCACGTCTCCCCCTTCGTCAAGGACGTCGACGAGACGGCGTTCGCCACCGAGGTGCTCCAGCGGAGCCGAGAGGTGCCCGTCGTCGTGGACTTCTGGGCCGCCTGGTGTGGACCGTGCCGCACCCTGGGGCCGCTCCTCGAACGCCTCGCCGCCGAGTACGACGGTGCCTTCGAACTCGCGAAGATCGACGTGGACGCCAATCCCCGCCTCGCGCAGCAGTTCGGCGTCCAGGGCATCCCCACCGTCGTCGCGATCCGAGACGGCCGGGAGGTGAGCCGCTTCACCGGGGCCTATCCCGAACCCGCGCTCCGTCAGTGGCTCGACGAGCTCGTACCCAGCGAGCTCGACCGGATGGTCGACGAGGCCCGGGCGGCCCTCATCGCCGGGGACACCGTCGGTGCCGAGCACATGCTCCGCCAGGCCCTCGAGTCGCAGCCGGACCATCCCGCCGCGGCGACGGCCCTCGCGAGCATCCTCATCGACCGCGGCGACCTCGACGAGGCCGAAGCGGTCCTCGCCAAGCTCCCTCGGGACTCGGAGGTGGAGCGGCTCCTCGCCGCGGTGCGGCTCCGGCGCTCGGCGGGCGAGGACCTCGGGGAGCTCGAGCGACGGGTCCGGGAGCACCCCGACGACGACACGGCGAAGATCGAGCTCGCGAAGGCCCTCGCCGCCCGAGGACAGTACGAGCCGGCCCTCGACCTCCTCATCGACGTCGTCCGCGCCAAGGGAGAGCACAAGGACGAGGCCCGGCTCGCCGTCATCGACATCTTCAACACCCTCGGGGAGGAACATCCCCTCACCCGCACCTACCGCAAGGCCCTCGCCTCGGCGCTGTTCTGAACCCGAATCCCGGAAACCCCCTCGACGATGTGGCATCATGGCGCCACGCAAGTGGGAGGTGGGACACCATGGACTTCGGTGTGATCTGGGCTCGAGTCCAGCGAGCCGTCAAGCTCGAAGAAGGCGTGTTCGCGGAGATCGGCAGCGACGACGCGGCCACCGTCCAGGCGATGGCCGTCATGGCCGGCGCCTCGCTCATCTCGGGACTCGGCCCGATCATCGGACCCGGACGCTTCTCGGTCGTCCAGTGGATCATCGGTGCGGTGCTCTCCGCGACGATCGTCCTCGGCGTCTGGACGGGGATCGTCTGGATCCTCACCCGGCTCTTCGGCGCGAAGGGCGGCTATCTCGAGCTCTTCCGCGGCATGGGCTACGCCGGGGCGCCCACCGCCCTCGGGATCATTCCCATCATCGGGGGGATCGTCGGTGGCATCTGGGCGCTCGTCCTCGCGGTCCGGGCCACGGCGGAGACCCAGAGCCTGTCGACCGGGAAGGCCGCCGCGGCGGTGCTCATCCCCATCGCGATCCTCTTCCTCTTCGCGCTCCTCGTCGGCGCGGCGCTCTTCGCCGCCTTCATGGCCG
This sequence comes from Actinomycetota bacterium, assembly GCA_011371355.1. Taxonomy (GTDB): domain Bacteria; phylum Actinomycetota; class Acidimicrobiia; order Spongiisociales; family UBA5794; genus DRQR01. Next base: position 11,177 of record DRQR01000134.1, on the reverse strand, counting down.
CCTGACCCGCCGCCCACGACCTTCGTCGCCGGCCCGTCTCCCCGAGGAGACGGGCCGGAACGTTTTCGGCCTCCGCGGGGTTCTAGGAGATGACGGGGTCGCGTGCGGAATCGTCGTTCCCGCCCGCCCCGGCATCCCAACGACCATGGAGGAGAACCACGATGACCAGCGAGTTCACCAAGCAGATTCCCAAGGAGGAATGGGCCGGCTACCTCGAAGGGCTCACGAAGCAGCTCGAGGGGAAGTGGATCACCATGGAGGTCCTCGATCGGGACTTCGGCGATCAGTACGAGGTCGAACGGCTCCCCCTCGCCTTCTTCTTCTACGATCCGAAGGACGACGTCGTCGAGATCGCCGTCGGGGGGTGGACCACCTCGTTCCCCGTCGAGCTGCGCCACTTCATCCACCACCCCGTCGAGATCTGGGAGAAGGACCTCATCGGCACCGAGCCCACGGGCTTCCTCATCGTCGACGCGGAGGGACGCAAGACCCTCGTCACCGTCCACGAGGCTCCGGCGCTACCGGCCTGATCCACCGATCCCCAGCAGGGACTCGAGCCCCACGGTGACGCCCGGGGGCAGACCCGAGATCCCACGGACGGCGAGGAGCACCCCGGGGAGGAAGGCCTCCCGGTCGGTCGTGTCGTGACGGATCGTGAGCGTCTCCCCCCGGTTGCCGAGGATCACCATCTGGTGGGCGACGAGGCCGGGCAGCCGCACGCTGTGCACCGGCACGTCGGCGATCCGACCGCCGCGCACGCCCGGGACGAGCTCGGTCGACTCGACGTCGCGCCGCTGGGCCCCGGCCGCACCGATCCGGGCAGCGGTCGCCGTGGCCGTGCCCGAGGGCGCGTCGGCCTTGCGGTCGTGGTGGAGCTCGACGATCTCGGCCGCGGCGAAGTGTCGGGCTGCGACCTCGGCGAGGTGCATCATCACCACCGCCCCGATGGAGAAGTTCGGCACGACGAGACAGCGACCACCCTCCGGTCCCCACTCGGTGGCGAGCGCGGCGAGCCGCTCCTCGTCGAACCCGGAGGTCCCCACCACCGCGTCGAGCCCGAGTCGCCGCCAGCGGCGGAGGTTCCCCATCACCACGTCGGGGAGCGTGAACTCGACGACGACGTCGGCCGCGCCGAGCTCGTCGGGGGAGGTCGACACCCGCACCCCGGCGATCTCCGAGCCCGCCCGGGCGGGGTCGTAGCCGGCGACGAGCTCGAGGTCCTCGGCGGCGGCGACGGCCTCGGCCACGAGCCGCCCCATCCGTCCACCGATCCCCGAGACGGCGACCTTCACCGCACGAAACCCTCGAGCTGTTCCTCGTCGAGCGGCCCCACCGCGCCGAGGACGTAGGGGCCCCCGTAGGAGGCGGCCACGACGTCGCGGACCGCCTCGGCGTCGACGGCGTCCACCCGGGCGACGATCTCGTCGACCGACAGGTGGGGCAGGCCGGTGAGCTCGTTGCGACCCAGACGGTTCATGCGGCTGTTCGCGTCCTCGAGGGCGAGGGCGAGGGCGCCCTTCATGTGGCCCTTCGCCCGCTCGAGCTCGTCGTCGTCGAGCCCCGAGGCGAGGAGCTTGTCGAGCTCGGCCCGGACGAGCTTGAGGACCTCGGCGGCCCGGCTCGGCGTGGTCCCCACGTAGATGCCGCTCGCCCCGGCCTCCGCGAAGGGGAGGCGGAAGCTGTGGACGGCGTAGGCGAGCCCGCGTTCCTCCCGGATCTCGCGGAACAGCCGCGACGACATGCCGCCGCCGAGGACGTGGTCGACGACGAGGTGGGCGAAACGCCGTTCGTCGTCGCGGGGGATCGCGGGGGAGCCGAACACGAGATGGGCCTGTTCGGTATCGCGGCGTTCGAGCCGCACTCGGGGCTCCACGGCGGGCGGCTGGAGCCGTCGGCCACCGGCGTCTCCCTCCCAGTCCCCGAACCACCGCTCGACGAGCTCGACGAGACGATCGTGGGGGATGCGGCCCGCCGCGGCCACCACCACCGACGAGGGCGCGTAGCGACGCGCCCAGTAGCCGTCGATGATCTCCCGGGTCATCGCCTCGATCGACCCCCGGGTGCCGAGGACCGGCGGCGCGAGTGGATGTCCCTCCCAGAGGGCCTCGATGAAGCGCTCGTGGGCGACGTCGGTGGGATCGTCGTCGTTCATGTTGATCTCCTCGAGGACCACCGAGCGCTCCGCGTCGATCTCGTCGGGCCGGAAGGCCGGGCGCCGCAGCATCTCGGCGAGGATCTCGACCCCGAGGGGCAGGTCCTCGTCGCGAAGACGCGCCCAGAAGCAGGTGTACTCCTTCGAGGTGAAGGCGTTGTGGCGGGCCCCCACCGCGTCGAAGGCCTCGCTGATGCGCCGGGCCGGCCACCGATCGGATCCCTTGAAGAGGAGATGCTCGAGGAAGTGGGAGACCCCGGCCTCCTCGGGACGCTCGTCGCGGCTCCCGGTGTCCACCCAGCATCCGATGGCCACCGAGGCGACGGTGGGCATCTCCTCGGAGACGATGCGGAGGCCGTTCGGCAGGGTCGTCGAGTCGTAGTGCATCCCGCGATGATAGGAACGGGCCGGATCGTGGGGCCTTCGACCCTGTCGCCACGCCGGGGCGGCGGATATCCTCGAAGAGGAACCGAGAGGTTCGCGGGAAGGAGGTTCCGATGAGCGACTTCTTCGCACCGACGGTCCAGAAGAGCCACGAGTGGGTGAACGAGGTCGCCGAGGAGCTCGGCACCGAGGACCGGCATCGGGCCTACCTGGCGATGAAGGCCTCGCTGCTCGCCCTCCGCGACCGACTCCCCACCCCCGAGATGGCCCAGCTCGCCGCCCAGCTCCCCATGCTCATCCGCGGCGTCTTCTACGAGGGGTGGAACCCGACCCACACCCCGGTCAAGGACCGCCACCTCGACGACTTCCTCGGACACATCGCCGACCGGTTCCCGGGTGACCTGGGACTCGACGAGGCGCGGCGGTTCGCGGAGGCCACCTACGCCGTCCTCGCCCGTCACGTCACTCCCGGCGAGCTCGACGACGTGGTGGGGGTGCTCCCCCACGAGATCCGCGTCCTCTTCCCCGGATCCTGAGCCGTAGGGCTCGGCGGATCGCCGTCCGGCTGCTTGACTGGCCGGGTGCGTCCCGCCGCCGCGCGTGCCCTCGTCTTCACCGCCTCGGCGGCGGTGCTCGTCCTCGAGATCCTCGCGGGCCGGCTCCTCGCGCCCTGGGTGGGGGTCACCCTCGAGACCTTCACCGCGATCATCGGCACCGTCCTCGCCGGGATCGCGACGGGGGGTTGGCTCGGAGGCCGAGCCGCCGACCGGTGGGATCCACGCCGGCTCGTCGGCGTGCTCTTCGCCGCAGGAGGCAGCGCCACCCTGGCGATCCCCCCGATCGTCGACGTCCTCGGACCGACCCTGACCCGGGACATCCCGGCCGCCGCCGTCGCCCTCGCCGGCCTCGGGTTCTTCCTCCCTGCGGCCCTGCTGTCGGCGGTCACCCCGGCGGCGGTGAAGGCGACGCTCACGGACCTCCGGCACACGGGGAGCGTCGTCGGCGAGCTGTCGGCCTTCGCCACCGCGGGAGCCCTCGCCGGCACCTTCGTGACGGGGTTCTTCCTCGTCGCGGCCTTCGGGACGCGGCAGGTGGTCGCGGTCCTCGGCGTCCTCCTCGTCGCCGTCGGGGTCGTCGTCGGGTTGCGGCGTCGAGAAGACGCCGCGCTCCTCGTCGTCCCCATCGCCCTCGTCGGGATCTGGCCGGCGGTGGCCGCGCCCTGCCACCGGGAGACCGTCTACTACTGCGCCCGGATCGTCCCCGACCCCGACGATCCCGACCTCCGCGTCCTGTGGCTCGACACCCTGCCCCACTCGGCGATCCACCGCGACCCCACGGAGGTGGCCTTCCGCTACGGCCGTCTCGTCACCGACGTCGTCGACGTCGAGCTCGAGGGTCCGCTCCGGGCGACCTGGATCGGCGGCGGAGGCTTCGGTCTGCCCCGGTGGCTCGACGCGACCCGACCGGGGAGTCGCAGCGTGGTCCTCGAGGTGGACGAGGGCCTCGTCGACCTCGCCGTCGAGGAGCTCGGGATCGACGTGGAACGGTTCGCGGTCGTCGTCGGTGACGCCCGGGTCGCCCTCCGAGGTCTGCCGCCGCGGTGGGCCGATCTCGTCGTCGGCGACGCCTTCGGCGGCCTCGCCGTGCCCTGGCACCTGACGACCGTGGAGTTCCTCGAGGACGTCTCCCGTCACCTCGACGCCGACGGCGTCTACGTCCTCAACCTCATCGACTACCCACCCAACGGGTTCGCCAGGGCCGAGGCAGCGACCCTCCTCGAGGTCTTCGACCACGTGGCGCTCCTCGCCCCACCGGACTTCCTCGAAGGGCGGGCCGGGGGCAACTTCGTCTTCGTCGCCGCGAACCGACCCCTCCGGCTCGACCCCCTCGCGGCTCGGCTCCGGGCTCGTGGCGCCGCGTCGGTGGTCGTCTCGGGGGAGGCGCTCGAGGCCTGGGTGGGCGCGACGCGCCCCCTCGTCGACGACCGGGCTCCGGTCGACCAGCTCCTCACCCCTCCCCCGCGGCTTCCTCCACGGGGACGAGGCGAGCCAGGGTGACCGCGGCCCCGGCCGGCCCCTGGAGCCGGCTCACCTCGACGACGTGGCCGACCCTCGGGGTCAGGGACCGCCACTCGACGAACTCCACGTCGTCGAGCTCGACGACGACCGGGCGATCCGCTCGGAGCTCGAGGTACGGGAGGATCGCGTCGGCCTCGAGGTCCGCGGTGGGCGCGAACGCGGCCTCGGGGATCCGGAACTCGACGTCGCCGATCCCGGGCTCCAGGTCCACCGGCACCACCACCGTGCGCACGACCGTCGAGACGGGGTCGCGCAGGGGATCGGCGTCGTCGACGTCGTAGACGACGAGCCGAAGGCCGAGGGTGGCGGGACCCGACGCGGTCGCCCGGACGGCGAAGGAGTACCAGGGGTCGCCGTCGAGGGGGCGACCGTCGTCGTCGAAGAGCCGGTGACGGGGGATCGGGATCCGACCCCGGGTCCGGAGGATCGTCCGGGAGGGCCCGGCGTCGACGACGACCCTTCCCGCTTCGAAGCGGATCCGGTCGGCGGTGACGGCCACCCAGCCTGCGACCCGATCCCCGCGGCCGTCTGCGAGGTCGTCGGCGAAGCCGCCGATCCCGAGGAGATCCCGGCCGTAGGCGATGCCCTCGTCGGCGGCCACGACCCGGGCGACCCACGGGTCATCGAGGCGCTCGACCCCGCCGTCGAGGGTCACGACGGCGGGGGCCGCGAAGGTCCGGGGCCGGACGACCCCGGCGTCGTCGACGGTGAGCTCTCCCTCGGTCCGACCGGGGACGAGCCCGACGGTGAGATCGGGGAGCCGGACCGCCTCGGCTCCGATCGCCGAGGTCGCCCGGAGCCGCCCGAAGATCCGTCGAGCGGTCTCCCCCACCACCGGAACGGGCCGGTAGCCGTCGAGCCAGAAGGGCACGAACCTCGCCTCGAGGACCCGGCCGTCTTCGTCCACGACCGTCCGGAGGAACGCGCCCGGGAAGGTTCGGAGGAGATCCTGGTCGAAGAGGAGGTTGCCGAGGGAATGGACCACGAGGGCTCCGCCCGGCGCCTCGACCCCCTGGAGGACGTGGGGATGGTGACCGATCACGAGGTCGGCACCGGCCTCGACGGCGCGACGGACCCGATCCCGACCGAAGGAGGAGGGGGCGTCGGCGTACTGGAAGCCGCCGTGGAGCTCGTAGACGACGATGTCGGCTCCCGCCCGGCGGGCGGCGGCCACGTCCCGGGCGATCTCCTCCCGGCCCGCCCCTCGGGCGCCGCCGTGTCCCCGACGCGCCACCCAGTCCTGGAGCTCCGGGAAGACCGCCCGAACCGCCTGCCACGCCGCGGCCACGGCCTCGGGATCGGCTGCGGCCTCGAAGGCCGTGAACCACCGCCAGAGATCCCCGGCCCGAACCTCACCGGCCGGCCAGTCGGGGAACCCCGTCGTGCCCGCGTCGCGCAGCTCGGTGATCCAGGTCCCGTCGTCGATCGGCCCGCTCGCCGCGGTGGGGAGTCGCTCGTTGACGAAGTCCCCGTCCACCGTGGTCCCCCCCACGATGCCGAGGACGCCCACGGGGGTGTCGACGAGGGCTACATGGGCGGAATCGTCGGCCTCCACCGCCGCCCCGGTCCAGGCGATCCCGGCCTCCTCGAAGGCGGCGATCGTCCGGGCGATGCCGAGGTCGCCGAAATCGGCAACGTGGTTGTTCCCCAGGGTGACCGCGTCGACGCCGAGGAGCCCGAGCGCCGAGAGGAGGACCGGCGGGGATGCGATGACGTACCGTTTGCCGGGTACGGCGTCGTCGGCGGTGAACTCACCGACGGCGGATTCGACGTTCACCACCGAGGCGTCGGCGGCGGCGAAGAGCGCGGCGAGGTGGACGACGACCTCCCGTGCGGTCGTGGGATCGGCCGGGTCGACGATCGCCGTCCCCGGGGCGACCGGGTCGAGGTACCGGCGTCCCAGCATGACGTCGCCGCCGAAGTGGAAGGCCGCCCGGCGACGGCCGTCGGGTCCTCGCCGGCGCCAGAGGCGGACCGTCGTCTCCCCCGGCTCGGTGGCGACGGGCTCGGGGAGGTGACCCGAGGCGTCGACCCGCCCGGCGACGGGTCCACGTCCGGCGACGACGACGCTCCCGTCGTCGCCGGTGATCGCCACCGAGCCGCCGGTACGGACCTCCGCGCCCGAGATCGGACGGCCCGTCTCGTCGACGACGCGGAGGACCACCCGGTCGGAGGGGCGGGACTCCCCCACCGGCCCGGGACGCGCGCAGCCGGTCGCCACGACGACGGCGACGGCCAGGACGATGCCCCTCCTCGCGGTCGGGTACACGCAACTGGATCGTCACCCCGGGGCGGCTCCTGAAGCCGTGCCGGCCACGCCGGGGGAGCCCGTACACTGGTGGGTTCATGCGAACGTCCGACAGGTCCGTGCTCACCGAGCTCCTCCCCGCCGAGGAGACCGCCATCGAAGCCGTCGTCGCGCGCTACCAGCGCGTCGCCCCGGCGGTCACCCGCTTCGCCCGCTCGATGGCCGCCGACGAGGAACTCCGGGTCCGTCTCGGCACCCAGGCCACGGCGTCCCCGGGGGAGATCGTGCTCGATCCCGGCGTCTTCCAGGCCGCCTATCTGCGCGCGGCCCCGGTGACCCCCACCGAGGTCGCCCTCACGTCTGCCCTCCACGAGGTCGTGCACCTCCTCGCCACCGATTTCGACGAGGAACGCCCCATCCCCCGGGAGTGGCTCGCCCACCGTCGTCGGGACGTCGCCGACGGCGAGCCCGTCGCCACCCCGACGGCGCGCTCCGCCCCCGAGTCGAAGCCCACCGACGCCGAAGCAGCCCAGACCGAGGAGAGCCGGCCGATGCCGCTCCTCGACGCCCTCGCCGAGATCGGCGGCCCACCGGCCGAGGCGCTCTTCCTCTCCCTCGAGGACGCCCGCCAAGAACGTCGCCACTTCGCCGCCTACCCGGGCGCGTGGTCGGTCCTCGGTGACCTCTACCGGGTCTCGATGCCCGAGGCGATGGCGAAGGCCCGCCCCCTCGGCCAGTTCGCCCTCGCCGCGTTCCTCCTCGTCGGGGGCTACTTCGACCGGGAGTCCCTCGAACGCCGACTCGATGCGCACGTCGCCGCCGCCCTCGACGACGCGACGCCCTTCCTCACCGAGGTGCCGAACCTCGACGATCCCTGGGCCGTGGGCACCGTCGCCCTCCAGCTCCTCGAAGTGGCCCGGCTCCACGGTCTGCTCACCGAGACGTCGACCGCCGGACCGGCCGCGCGGAAGGCGGCGCTCGAGCACGACCGGGCGGCGATCGCCGAGGGCGTCGACGCGGTCCGCCTGCCGACCCCCCCGCTCCGGGACCGCGACGCCTACGACGAGACCCGGCAGGCCGCCCATTCGGTCTCGGCCGAGGAGGGCCGGCACGGCGAGGCCGAGCAGGCCGGCGACCCCGCCACCGAGCAGATCATGCGGATCTCCGTCGCCCCCGACGTCTACCTGCCCACCGGCCAGAGCGGCAAGCTCGTCGTCTGCGGCCTCCCCGAGCGATACCGACGTTTCGCGCCGGAGGGCCACGCCCTCCTCGCCGAGGCGGTGCGACACTGGGGCGTGGCCCAACACCGCGTCTCCGGGGAGCTCTATCCGCTCTTCCTCGCCAACCAGCGACGGGGCCTGCGGAGCGGCTTCGATGCCGGTGACCTCTCGCCGTACTCGGCGCTCCTCCTCGGCGCCGGCCTCTACGAGCGCATGTTCGAACGCCGCGACCTCCCGACCCGGAGGTCCTACGGCGTCAGCCTCCTCGTCGACGGCTCGGCCTCGATGCTCCAGCCCCGGGCCGGTAGCGGTCCCCGGCGCCGCCCCTGGGCCCTCGCCGCGGCGACGCTCGGTGCCTGGACCCTGGCCCGGCTCTGCGACGAGCTCCAGATCGACTTCGAGGTGGCGATCTTCAACCGGTCGTTCCCCGCCTCGCCCACCGACACCGAACGCTCGTACCTCGAGCGCCGAAGCAGGGCCACCGGGGCGCTCCGCCGGTCGCAGGGCAGCGGCGCCGAACGGCTCACGCGAACCGTCAACCACTACCTCGTCAAGCCCTTCGCCTCGAGGTGGCGGCTCGCCGAGGAGCTCATGGCCGGCCTCTTCTACGTCGCCGCGGCGCCCGGGGAGGCGGCCCGCGCGGTCCGGCAGGATCCCGCCGCGGCCCCGCCCGTCTCGATGTTCGACAAGGCCGCGAACGTCGACGAGTTCAACCTGGTCCATGCCGCCGAACGTCTCGCCCAGCGCCGGGTCTCCCACCGGATCATCGTCGTGCTCGCCGACGGGATGACCCGCGGCTCGGTGGAAGCCCTCGCCGCGGCCGCCCACGAGGTCGAGCGGAGCGGGACGACGGTGCTCGGGATCGGGATCGGCGACGACACCGTCGCCGCGGCCTACGCCCGCAACGCGATCGTCGAGCGTCCCGACGAGCTCGCCGCGGCGATGGTCGATGGGGTCCGGTCCACGCTGTTGAGGACGATCGCCCGCTCCGGCTCCGACGGCTGGTGGCGGTCGGCGTCGGAACGTCGTCTCGTCGAAGGGAGCCACGTTGCCTGAGACCGTCACCTTCACCGACCCCGCCGGGAGGGGCGAGCCGGTCACCCTCGAGGTCGTCGAGCTGCCCGACGACCTCCCCGACCTCGAACTCCGCCGCGCCCACATCCCCGAGCCCGATCCCTACTACGTCGACCTCGGCATGCTCTATCGCCTCGCGAAGCTCGAGACGATTCGTCGGGGTCCCTTCGCCGACACCCCGCTCCATCTCGCCCTCCGCGGCCACATGGGCACCGGCAAGGACCACGACCTCGAGCAGTTCGCCGCTCGGCTTCGGATGCCCTACTACCGGATCCCCCTCACCGGGGAGGTGCGGGACATCACCCTCATCGGGTCGATCAAGCTCCACGGGGACGGGAAGGGAGGTACCGAGTCGCGCTGGGAGGATGGGGACATCACCCGGGCGCTGCGGGGTCCGGCGCTCATCAACCTCTCGGAGCTCAACGCCGCGGGCGCCGAGACCCTCTTCGCCCTCCACGGCCTCCTCGACCGCCATCAGGCCCTCGAACTGCCCACCGGGGAGCTCGTGAGGCTGCGGTCCGACGTCCGGATCTTCGGGACGCTGAATCCCACCGACCTCCGCGACTACGCCGGCACCCAGACCCTCAACAAGGCCTTCGCGGATCGCTGGATCATCTGGGAGAAGGACTTCCCCACCGAGGAGCAGCTCGTGACGATGCTCGAGCGGCGCCATCCGACCATGCTCCCGGAGCTCGTCCCCCTCATCGCTCGGCTCGCCGTCGAGATCAACGAGTCCTTCGTCGCCGGGGATGCCCGGACCCGGGTCGAGACCCCGATGAGCCTCCGAACGGTCCTCGATCGGATCCCGGCGGGCCTGCGGATGTTCGCCTCGGAGGAGGATCCGCTGCGGCGGGCCTGGGAGGAGTTCGTCCTCCCCCACATCGACCGGTACGACCGGGACCACTACGAGACCGTGTGGGCGGCCGTGGTCCGCCGGGGACCTGCGGGTCCTCCCTTCCGGGACTGAGTATCGTTCCGCCCGTGCCGAGCTTCGACATCGTCTCCGTCGTCGACCGCCAGGAGGTCCGCAACGCCGTCGACCAGGCGGCACGTGAGGTCGCGACCCGCTTCGACTTCAAGGGAACCGGCACGACCGTGCAGCTCACCGACGAGGGCATCGTCGTCGAGTCGTCGACCGAGGGTCGGCTCGACGCCGCCGTCGACGTGCTCCGCTCGAAGCTCGTCCGCCGGAAGGTCCCCCTCAAGGCCCTCGCCGGGGGCGAGCCGAAGACCGTGGGCGGTGGGCGGGTGCGGGCGGTGTTCACCGTGCGCGAGGGAATCCCGCAGGACGCGGCGAAGGAGCTCGCGAAGCGCGTCCGCGACCTCGGCCTCAAGGTCCAGGCCCAGATCCAGGGAGATCGGCTCCGGGTCCAGGGCAAGCAACGCGACGACCTCCAGCGGGTCATCGCCGAGATGAAGGCCCTCGACTACCACATCCCCCTCCAGTTCGTGAACTTCCGAGACTGATCCGGAACGCCGAGTCGTGATGCCATGAGGGACTACCGCTTCGGGAAACCCGAGATCGACGCGGCGATCGACGGGCTCGTCGACCTCGTCGACGCCGACCACCGCGACGGGGACCTCGTCCGGGAGATGATCGTCACCTCGCTGAAGCTGCTCCGGGACGCCCCCGGACGCGGCGACCTCAAGCTCGTGAACGCGGCCCTCAAGGAGATGCGCTACACCTTCCTCGTCTTCTCCCGCCACCGGGAAGTACCGAAGGTGACGGTCTTCGGGTCCGCCCGGACCGAACCGGACGATCCGAACTACCGCCTCGCCTCGGAGTTCGCCAACCGCATGGTCGACGACCACGGCTGGATGGTGGTCACCGGGGCCGGGCCGGGCATCATGGAGGCCTCGAACCACGGGGCGGGTGCCGACTACTCCTTCGGCGTGAACATCCGCCTCCCCTTCGAGGCCGAGGCCAACCCCTACGTCCATGCCTCGAAGCTCATCAACTACAAGTACTTCTTCACCAGGAAACTGGCCTTCGTCAAGGAGTCGAACGCCTTCGTGCTCTT
>DRQR01000133.1 GCA_011371355.1 Actinomycetota bacterium | reverse complement strand
TCGAACCGGACCGGGCGGAACGCCGGCTGGGCGCAGGGCTTCCCCGCCGCAGGCCCATCCCGGTCATCCTGCTCGCCCGGCTGGGGCTCGACCGGTCAGAGCAGGGGAGCGGCCTCGGTGCCGACCTGCTGCGCGACGCGCTGGCCCGGTGTGTGGCTGCCGCCGACGAGATCGGTGGGCGGGCGGAGCTCGTCCACGCCAAGGACGAGACTGCCGCGAGCTTCTACGCGAAGCATGGGTTCCAGCCGCTGCCGGAGAACCCACATCACCTGTACATACTCATGGAGGACCTGCGGGCTTCCATCCGGAGGAGCGCCGGGTAGGCGAGATGTTCACCGTTCATGCGACCGAGAAGCTGCTCGGCCGAGTGCCCCGGCCCGTGATGCCTCCGGTGGTGGATCCGGACACGGCGCTGGGCAACTGGTACGCCAACGTCTTGTTCTGGCGGCCCCAGGTGGCGTTGCTGGTGAACGAACGGACGCTGTTTCCGGTGCTCACGCCGTTGGCGCCGGCGGCCACGCTCCTCGACCGGTTTCCCGAGGCTCTCGGTGCCGTTCTCGGCCGCCACTCCACGACAATCAACGTATCACGTTGTCGGTCGGAACCCCGGCGGCGACGATCCCTTCAGGACTGTCGGATCCGGGAGCGGAAGAAGACGTCTCCAACATCGCCGGCGACAGGGCCGCCCAGGCCGCGAGAGGTTGAGAAACCATGGGAAGCGACGGGACCCAGTGAGCAGTGAAATCCCTCGGCATTATTAGGTCTTGGGCGATTCCGCCAGCTCGGCGAAACCCGCCGTGTCGATCTCATGATCCGTCGGTCGCAGGTTCGAGTCCTGCCGGGCCCACGTCGGCGCGCTCGGCACCGGTGGCCGTGGCGTTCTCGCGCCCTCGACGTCGGGCGGGCGTGCGGCGGGCCCCGGGCCGGGACCCCTCGCCCCACCGTGGAGTCCGAACGAGGATCGGCTCCTGGTACGCTCGGCGGCCGTGATCTGGTCGCACGAGTTCGTGGTACGGGCGCCGGTGGACGCCATCTACCGCTACGCCCTCTCCCCCGAACACTGGTTCACCTTCTTCCCCGGCTACGCGGGCCTCGTCGGCGTCGAAGGGGAGTGGCCCCAGCCCGGGTCGGCGATCTCCGTGCGCTACCGGCTCGTGGGGCCGTGGACGATCGTGCTCCGCCAGGAGGTCGTCGCCCACGATCGGGGCAGGCTCCTCGAGCTCGACGAGCGGGCCCTCGGGGACCTGTGGATCGACCACCCCCGGTTCGAGTTCGCCGAACGCCCCGACGGCACCACCGAGGTCACCCTCACGGTCCGTCCCGAGAGCCGATACCGGTGGGCGAGACCGATCATCTGGCTCGTCTCCCAGCCCTTCCGATGGGTGACCCCGCGGGCGATGCGTCGCCTCGCCGCCCAGGTGGAGGCGTCCCGCTGACGGCGACGGTGCCGGAGTGGCCGATCAGGTCCCCGGCGAGGTCCCGGTCCACGCTTCGATGGCGGGACGAGCGGCGACGTCGATGAGTTCGACGCGGGTTCCCGACTCGAAGACGTGGTAGCTGAACCCCTGGGCGATCTCGGGACCGGCCCGAGTGAGCTCGACGTCGAGTCCCGCCTCGACGAAGGTCGCCACGTCCTCGAGGAGCGTCTCGGACCAGTAGGCGACGTGATGGAGCCCGCCCCCCGAGGGCACGGTCCACGGCGTCCCCGGAACCGCCTCGATGAGCTCGAGGTACGGTGGCCCCTCCCGGGAGAAGACGACCCGTAGCGGTACGGTCCGGGTCTCTCCGTCGGGCAGTCGGTAGACGTCCTCGAGGACCTTGATCTCCGGCCAGGACAACCCGAGGAGCCGACGGTGTTCGGCCATCGCCGCCTCGAGGTCGGGGACCACCATCCCGAGGTGGCTCAGGCGCGCCGAGCCGATCATGGGACGGCGATGGCGCCCGGCGCCGGGATGTGCGAGAATGAGCTATCGAACATGATTCCACCATAGCAGGTGGACCGGAAGGGAGGTGGCCGATGACGAGGATCGGGTTCGTGGGGTGCGGACGACATGCGACCCGGATGCTCTACCCCTCCCTCTCCCTCCTCGACGTCGAGCTCGTCGCCGTCGCCTCCCTCGTCCCCGACGAGGCGCAGGCCACGGCGCGGCGCTTCGGGGCCGCCCGGTGGTACGTGGGTCATCGGGCGCTCCTCGACGAGGAAGCGCTCGACGCCGTGCTCGTCGCCCTGCCACCGCCGAGCTACGCCGAGGTGATCGGCGACGTCCTCGACCGTGGCCTCCCCTGCTGGGCGGAGAAGCCGGCCGCGGCGAGCGCTGCGGAGGCCGAGGAGCTCGCCGTCCGGGCGAGCGAGGCCGGGATCCCGCTCTGCGTGGGGTTCATGAAGCGCTTCGCTCCGGCCTACACCCTTGCCAGGGCCGCGGTGGAGGAGCCGAGCTTCGGAGCCCCTGCCTTCTTCGAGGGTCGGTTCTCCATGGGACCCGGCCTCTACCGCGACGACTACACCTTCCTCGTCGACAACTCCATCCACATGGTCGATCTCGCCCGGTGGTTCATGGGCGAGGTGGAGGACGTCACCGTCGAACGGGCCACCGGACCCGACGGACGGGTCGCCTACGCGGTGCTCCTGCGGTTCGTGTCGGGAGCAGTCGGCACCCTCCACCTCTCCACGATGCGTTCCTGGCAGGTCGACAACGAGCGGGTCGAGATCACCGGGGCCGGGCCCGCGGTGATCGTGGAGAACCTCGTCCGGGTCGTCGGTCGGCCCGCCCAGGGCGGACCGGGCACCCTCTGGGAGCCGAACCTCCCCGTCCCCACCGACGCCAACCGTCTGCTCAGCCTCGCCGGATACGTGCCCGAGCTCGAACACTTCCTCGCCGTGGTCCGGGGGGAGGCCGAGCCCCGGGCCACGATCGCCGACGCCGCGGCGGCCCTCCGGCTCGTCGACCGCATCTACGACGCCGCCGACGTGGGACCTCGGCCCGAACGGGCCGGCGCGGCCTGGTGAGGTCCTCGCCGAAGGGGAGCGTGGGCCCGGAGCGTCGCCGGTGAGGCGTCGGCCCCTTCCCATCGTGCCGAGCCTCGCCGAATCGGGCCCTCCGATCCGGGAGGGGTGATCAGGGTCGCAGGAGATGGCGACCGGGTGGGAGCTGCACCGCCGAGCCCCCCCACAGCCGGGATGGATCCACCTCGACGGGGACCGGACTCGAGACCTCGAGACGGTCTCGGTGGATCTCGACCTCGAGGGTGCCCCGGGGATGGGGAACCGCCGCGGCGACCCACTCGAGCCCACCGAGGTCGGGCGCCACGACGGCCGAGACGAACCCGGGCGCGGCGGGGCGGATCCCCGCGGTGACGACGACGAGATCACGAGTGGGGGTGGCGGACCAGGCGTGGCACGTCGTACCGGTGGTCCAGGTCTCCGACAGCGTGGTGTCGCCTCGGTAGAGGAGCGGGACCCAGTCGCGGCAGAGCTCGGGGATCCGTCCGCCGACCCCCGCGAGGACCGCCGCGTCGTGGACGACGTAGCGGAAGAAGGGCTGGGCGGCGACGAGGCCGTGGTCGAGATCCCACCACGGCTCCGGACGGGGTCGCCAGAGGGAGCCGGGAGGGGCGACGTCGGTCGGAGCCGGTGCCTCGGTACCAGGGGGGAGCTCCCATCGGGCCTCGACGAGGCGGTTCCGGTCGAGCATGAGGGCTGCCAGGGGCCGTCGGCGTCCTTCGGGAACGAGCCCACCGACGAGGGCGGCGGCCTGGCCGTGTTGGCTCGCCTGGAGGCCGGCGTGGCCGCCGAGATCGTCGAGGTACCTGCCCCGGAGGGGATCCCAGAACCGTTCGAACCCGTCCCGGAGGCGACGGTGGCGCTCCTCCGCCCAGGTCACGGTGGCGTGGTCTCCGGCGGCCCGGGCGAGCTCGGCGAGGTCGAGGAGGGCGCGTCCGAACAGGCCGTTGAGCACCGACGAGGCACCCTCGGTGGCGACCGCCGCCCAGTCGAGGAAGTTCCAACCCGGCACGTCCCAGAGGAGCCCGTCGGCACGCTGGAAGCCCCCGAGCCACGCCACGGCGGTCCGATGGGCGCCGAGCAGATCCTCGAGCAGGTCCCGATCCCCGGTGTACCGCCACACCTCCCGGAAGGCCCGAACGAGGTGGGGCACCACGGAGGGGATGTGCACCGCTCCTTCGAGGTCGGCGGCGACCACCATGGGGAAGGCGCCGTCGCTCCGGGGCACGCTGTGGAGGCGGAGGGACCACCGGGGGAGGTCCCAGCGGTCGGAGGTCGCCAGATCGACCATCGTCGGGACCACGACGTCGAGGCCCCAGGCTCGCTGCTCCCGCGTCGGGCAGTCGACGTAGGTGTCGAGAGCGCACCGATCGACGGTGCGCCGCCCCGCTTCCCAGACCGCCACGAGCTCGGGGTCGGAGCAGGAGAAGGAGGCCTCCCGATCCGGGACCGAGAAGCGCTCCACCACGACGGCCTCGTCGAGACGGACCCGTCCCGGCGGAGCGACGCCGAGGGCGAGGCGCCGGAAGCCGCGGGGATGGAAGGTCTCGAGACGGAACCGACCCGGGGCGGCCCGTCCCCGGGCGAGGAGGTCGGTCCCGAGGTCTCCGCCGTCGGGGAGCTCCCCACCGACGAGGACGAACCGGACCTCGTCCGATGCCGTCCCCTCGAGCTCCACGGTGCCGCAGGTCACCGTACCCAGATCCGCCACCCACCAGTCCTGGGGTCCCTCGAGAACGGTCCTCTCCACCGGGGCCCGGGCCCCCGGCTCGAAGGACACCCGCCGGCGACGGGGACGGGGACCCGACCACGGAGGCGGCCCGAGCTGCCCGTAGGGCATGGACGGCGGAGCGAGCACGGTGACCTCGCCGGGAGTGACGGGAGCGAGCTCGACGGCCCCCCGCCAGGCGCCGTCGTCGAACCCCGGCTCCAGCCAGTCGTCTCGGAGGGCTCCCGGAGCCAGCTCCTCGATGGGCAGCCCGCGGATCCCGTCGTCGCGGCCCGTCGTCCTGCCCACCGAGGCCGTACAGCGCCACGACCGGTCGGTTCCCACGGTGGCGTCGGGCAGGTCGATCTCCACGACGAGGGCGCCCCGGCCGAGCTCCCCGGCGGGGAGTTCCGGGACCCACCAGGGCAGCGCCGTCCCGGGATGATGGACGAGGATCGCGACGACGTTCTCTCCGGGGACGAGGAAGGGGGCCAGATCGGCAACCACGTACCTCGCCGCACCCCGCGGCGCCCGCATCGGACCCCGGGCCACCTCCCGTCCGTTCACCCACCAGACGAACCGGCCGTCGGCGAAGGCCCGGGCCGGGACCCGCGTGGGCACCTCGGGGATCTCGAAGCGACGCCGGAAGGCCACCCAGCGTTCCCGCCCTTCCGACCCGGAGCGGAACCGGACGGGCTCCGGACGCTCGTCCCACACCCAGCGGGCCCTCCACCGTCCCCGAGGGCGGGCCTCGAAGTGGGCGATCAGCGGATCCATCGTCGCGCCTCGGCGAGATCGGCGAACCGTCCCAGTCCGACCCCTTGGACGAGGGCGTTCCCCAGGGCGGTCGCC
>DRQR01000132.1 GCA_011371355.1 Actinomycetota bacterium | reverse complement strand
TCCCTCCTCGTCGGCACCCTGACCTTCTCGGGCAGCTTCGTCGCCTACGCGAAGCTCCAGGGCCTCGTCTCGGGTCGGCCCGTGGCGCTCCCGGGCGGGCCGTGGTTCAACGCCGGGCTCGGTGTGCTCACCCTGGCCGCCGCCGTCTGGGCGGTCGCCTCGGGGCAGGCCACCGCCTACTGGGTCCTCACCGGACTCGCCTTCGTCCTCGGGATCACCGGCGTGATCCCCATCGGCGGCGCCGACATGCCGGTGGTCATCTCCCTCCTCAACTCCCTGTCGGGGGTCGCCGCGGCGATGGCCGGCTTCGTCATCGGCAACCAGGCGCTCATCATCGGCGGAGCGCTGGTGGGGGCGGCGGGCCTCATCCTCACCGTCCAGATGTCCGAGGCGATGAACCGGTCCCTGACGAACGTGCTCTTCTCCGGGTTCGGTGGAGGTGGGGGCGCCGCCGAGATGA
The DNA here is from genome assembly GCA_011371355.1 of Actinomycetota bacterium. Classification (GTDB taxonomy): domain Bacteria; phylum Actinomycetota; class Acidimicrobiia; order Spongiisociales; family UBA5794; genus DRQR01. The sequence continues at coordinate 13,016 of DRQR01000132.1, read as the reverse complement.
GCGACAAGCCGGTGAACCGGGCCACCCCCGAGGACGTCGCCATCTCCCTCGCCTACGCCGAGCGGGTGATGATCGTCCCCGGCTACGGCCTCGCCGTCGCCCAGGCCCAGCACGCCGTCCGCGACCTCGCCGCGGCCCTCGAAGAGCGGGGGATCACCGTCGAATACGCCATCCACCCGGTCGCCGGACGGATGCCCGGCCACATGAACGTGCTCCTCGCCGAAGCCGACGTGCCCTACGAGCAGCTCCTCGACCTCGACCACGCGAACCCCAAGTTCCCCATGACCGACGTCGTGCTCGTCGTCGGCGCCAACGACGTCGTGAACCCCTCGGCGAGGGACGATCCGAACAGCCCCATCTACGGCATGCCGATCCTCGAGGTGGACAAGGCGAGGACCGTCGTCGTCATCAAGCGGAGCCTCTCCCCCGGCTTCGCCGGGATCGACAACCCGCTCTTCTACCTCGACAAGACCCTCATGCTCTTCTCCGACGCCAAGGCCGGTCTCGAAGAGATCCTCGCCGCCCTCGTCGCCCTCTGAGCCTCACCGGCCGACGACCCCCGGGGACGGAGAACCCGGGCCGGAGACCGGCGCAGGACCCCGCACGTCCTCACCGATCCCGGAGGTCCGGCGTCGAGCGGGGCCGGCCGTATCCTCCGGCCATGGAGTTCTCCGACGTGGTGCGTCGGCGCCGGATGGTGCGCAACTACACCGAGGATCCCGTCGATCCCGCCGCGGTGGAGCGCATCCTCGCCGCGGCCCTCCGGGCCCCTTCGGCGGGCCACACCCAGGGTCAGGACCTCGTCGTCGTCACCGACCCGACGACCCGGAAGGCGATCGCCGACCTGGCCGGGGAGCCCGACTACGTGGCACGGGGCTTCGATCCGTGGATCTCGAGGGCTCCCGTCCACGTGGTGGTCTGCACCTCGAAGGCGGCCTACCTACGCCGCTACGCGGAGGCCGACAAGGGCGGACCCCACGGCCCGATGGCCATCGAGACGGGATGGCCGGTCCCCTACTGGTGGGTCGACGCCGGGGCGACCCTCATGCTGCTCCTCCTCGCCGCCGTCGACGAGGGTCTCGCCGCCGGGTTCCTCGGCGTCCACGCGATCCCCGGCCTGCGAGCGCTCCTCGGCATCCCCGACGAGGTGGACCCGATCGGCGTCGTCACCCTCGGGCATCCGGCGCCCGACCGACGGTCGGGCTCGCTGCGCCGGGGACGCCGCCGGGGACGGATCCACCGCGAACACTGGACGGCACACGGCGAACCCTAGGCTTCCGGCCATGTTGCGCCTCGCCGACCTCCACAAGCGCTACGGGGACGTCGTCGCCCTCGACGGCTGCGCCTTCGGCGTCGAGCGCGGCGAGATCGTCGGCTTCCTCGGACCCAACGGCGCCGGGAAGACGACGACGATGCGGGCGATCTTCGGCCTCGTCGCCCTCGACGAGGGCAGCGTCACCTGGGACGGCCGGCCGATCGATCACGAGACCAGGCTCCGGTTCGGCTACATGCCCGAGGAGCGGGGGCTCTACCCGCGGATGACCGTCGCCGACCAGGTCGCCTGGTTCGGTCGTCTCCACGGACTCGCCCCCGACGAAGCCACCCGGGCCACCGACGAGTGGCTCGCACGCCTCGGCCTCGGGGAGCGGAAGGGCTCCCGGGTGGAGGAGCTCTCCCACGGCAACCAGCAGCGGGCCCAGCTCGCCGCCGCCCTCGTCCACTCCCCCGAGCTCCTCGTCCTCGACGAGCCCTTCGCCGGGCTCGACCCCCTCGGCGTCGAGAACCTCGCCGGGCTCCTCGCGGAGCGGGCGAGGGCGGGCGTGGCGGTGCTGTTCTCGAGTCACCAGCTCGATCTCGTCGAGGACCTCTGCGAGCGGGCGGTCATCGTCGACCACGGCAGGGTCGTCCTCGACGGTCCCATCGGCGAGCTCCGGAAGGCCTCCCGCTACCGGTACCTCGAGGTCGAGGTGGTCGGCGACCGAGCCTGGTGGCGGGACCGGCCCGGCGTCTCTCTCGTGGCCGAACGCGACGGCGTCGTCCGGCTCAGACTCGACGGCGACGTGGATCTCGGCGAACTCCTCGACGCCGCCCGCCGAGCCGGACGGATCGAACGCTTCACCTTCGAACCGCCGACGCTCTCCGAGGTGTTTCGGGAGGCGGTGCGGCGATGAGCGCTCCCCTCCTCCTCGTCGCCCGTCGGGACTTCGTCGAGCGGATCCGGTCCCGCGCCTTCCAGATCTCCACCGGCGTCGCCCTCCTCCTCGTCGTCGGGTTCATCGCCGCCCCTCCCCTCATCGCCCGGATCGTCGGCGTCGACACCACCGCCCGGATCGGGATCGTCGGCGAGGACCCGGAACCCCTCCTCGACGCGGTCGAGGAGCTCGCTCCTCCCGGATCGACGGTGGAGGGAGAGCGCTTCCCCGACGCCGCCGCGGCGCGGAAGGCCGTCGAGGAAGACGAGGTGGACCTCGCCGTCACCGACGAGGCGATCCTCATCGACGCCGACACCCCCCGGGGTCTCGTCGCCACCGTCCAGGCCGTCCTCGCCCGGACCCGTCTCGCCGAACGAGCCGCCGAGCTCGGTCTCGACCCGGCGGACGCGGCGAGCCTCGTCGCCGCCACCCGGGTCCCCGTCGAGGAGGTGACCGGCGACGACGAGGTCGGATTCGCCAGGGCGGGCGCCGCCTTCGCCGCAGCGGTGGTGATGTTCGTGGCGATCGTCACCTACGGCCAGTGGATCCTCGTCGGGGTCGTCGAGGAGAAGGCGAACCGGGTGGTCGAGCTCGTCCTCGGCGCGGTCCGACCCCACGAGCTCCTCGGCGGGAAGATCCTCGGGATCGGTGCCCTCGGCATCCTCCAGCTCCTCCTCATCGCGGTGGCCGGGGTCGTCACCGCAGAGGTCGCCGGTGCCGCCGACGTCCCGGCGATCATCGCCTCGCTCGCCGGCGGGGTCGTGGTCTGGTTCGTCCTCGGGTTCGGTCTCTACGCGGTCCTCTACGCCGCCGCCGGGTCCCTCGTCTCCCGCACCGAGGAGGCCCAGAACGCCGCCTTCCCCCTCACCATGCTCGTCATGGTCCCCTACATCGTCGCCGTGGCGTCCCTCACCGGCGACGGGGACGTCGCCCGGATCGTCTCCCTCGTGCCCTTCTGGGCGCCCATCGCCATGCCGATGCGCATGGCCGCCGGCGACGTCGCTCCCTGGGAGGTGGGGGTCGCCTTCGTCGGGACCGTGGTGACGATCGCCGTCGCCGTCCGCGTCGCCGGGCGCATCTACGCGGCGAACGTCCTCCGCACCGGATCGAAGACCTCCCTCCTGCGCGCCCTCCGGGAGCTGCGCAGGTCCGGGCGCGTCGCCGACCGGGGGTAGGATCCGGACATGGATCACCTGACGGTCACCACCCGGCCGCGGTTCGAGCCCGAGATCGAGTTCGTCGAACGCAAGGGCGTCGGGCATCCCGACACCCTCTGCGACGCCCTCGCCGAGGACCTCGCCCGGCACCTCGCCTCCGAGTACCTGGCCCACACCGGCACCGTGCGGCACTTCAACGTGGACAAGGCCGTCCTCGCCGCCGGCACCGTCGACGTCGGCTTCGGCGGGGGCCGAACCACGAAACCCTCCCGGCTCGTCCTCGTGGGGAAGGCGGACTTCGGCTGCCCCGAGTGGCGACCCGATCCCGACGCCCTCGCCGAGACCTACAAGGCGAAGCTCCTCGCGCTCCTCCCCGACGCCGACGCCAAGGCCTTCGAGGTCGAGCTCTGGCTCAACCAGTCGTCGACCGACCTCCAGCAGGTGGTGGAGGAGCGGCGCCGGGGCGCGCCGCTGGCGAACGACACCTCCTTCGCCGCGGTCTCCCTCCCCCGGAGTCCCCTCGAGCGGGTCGTCCACGACCTCGAGTACTTCCTCAACTCCGAGGACTACCGAGCCCGCGTCCCGATCGGACGGGACGTCAAGATCATGGGTGCCCGGGTCGGCGCGGAGATCACCTTGACGATCGCCGTCCCCGTCTTGGCGACGCGCGTCTCCTCCCGGGGGGCGTACGACGAGGTCGTCGACGCGGTGCGCGCCGACGCCGCGGCCTTCGCCGAAGAGGTCCTCGGCCGCTCCGTGGCGGTGCGGGTGAACCTCGCCGATCTCGACGACTCCCCCTATCTCAGCCTCAGCGGCACGTCGGCCGAGGCCGGCGACGACGGCCAAGTGGGACGGGGCAACCGGTTCGGCGGCCTCATCACCCCCTACCGGCCGATGAGCCTCGAGGCGGCCGCCGGGAAGAACCCCGCCGCCCACGTCGGCAAGACCTACCACGCGATCGGTGCGGACATCGCCGAGCGGCTCCTCGCCGAGACCGACGCCCGGGAGGTGACCGTGCGGCTCCTCTCGGCGATCGGTCGCCCGGTCACCGAGCCCCAGGCGGTCCACGTCGAGACCGTGGGCGAGGTTCCCCGCGGGGACCTCGCCGAGATCGTCCGGGCGTGCTTCGCCGACTGGGCGGGGGTACGGGACCGGCTCATCGCCGGCCGCTACGAGCTCTTCTGAGGTGCGCCACCTGCGACGACAGGCGGAGGCCCGGGACGCCGCCGACCCCCTCGCGCCGTTCCGGGCGAGGTTCCTCCGGCCCGACCGGGACGTCGTCTACCTCGACGGCAACTCCCTCGGTCCCCCTTCCGGCGAGGTCCTCGACGCGGTGCTCGCGACGATCCGGCGGGACTGGCGAACGCGCCTCGTCGAGGCGTGGTCCGAGTGGATCGACCTGCCCCTCCGGGCGGGTGGGCTCCTCGCACCGCTCCTCGGCGCCGACCCGGCGGAGGTGGCCCTCGCCGACCAGACGACGGTGAACCTCTACAAGCTCGCCACCGCGGCCCTCGAGGTCACCGACGGTCGCGACGTCGTCACCGACGCCGACAACTTCCCCTCCGACCGCTACGTGCTCGACGCGGCCGCTCGCCGGGCGGGAGGACGGCTGCGGATCGTCCCCTCCGATCCGAGCCCCGACGACGTGGCCGCGGCCCTCGACGGGGAGGTGGGACTCGTCTCCCTGTCGTGGGTCTCCTACCGCTCCGGCGCGCTCGCCGACGCCGCGGCGATCACCGCGGCCGCCCACGACGTCGGGGCGCTGGTGCTGTGGGACTGCTCCCACGCCGCCGGGGTGGTCCCCGTGGACCTCGACGGGATCGGCGCCGACCTCGCGGTGGGCTGCACCTACAAGTACCTCAACGGGGGCCCCGGCGCCCCGGCCTTCCTCTACGTCCGGGCCGACCTCCACGAGCGGCTCGTCTCGCCGATCCCCGGCTGGTGGGGTCACGCGTCGATGTTCTCCTTCGCCCCCGACTACGTCCCGGCCCCCGACATCCGCCGCTTCCTCGTCGGCACCCCGCCGATCCTCTCCCTCGTCGCGGCGATCGCCGGCATCGAGCTCGTCGCCGAGGCGGGGATCGAGGCGATCCGCCGCAAGTCGATGGCGATGACGGGCTGGTTCGTCGAGTTGGTCGAGACCCACCTGGGCGACCTCGGCGCGAGGGTCGTCGGCCCTCGAGACCCGAGCCGACGGGGCTCCCACGTCGCCGTGGCCCACCCGGAGGCGTGGCAGCTCACCCAGGCGCTGCGCGACGAGGGGGTGATCGTCGACTTCCGCACCCCGGAGCTCGTACGATTCGGCTTCAGCCCGCTCGTGAACTCCTTCGCCGATCTCGCCCGCGCGATCGAGACCACCGAATCGATCCTCCGCGACGGCCGACATCGCCGCCACCCGAGGCAGCCGACGACGGTCACCTGACGCCCTCGTCGAGGCTTGGCAGCGACCGGCGCTTCGGCCATCATGCGCCCGATGTCCGAGCTCGTCGTCGTCGGAGCGGGCCCCATCGGGTCCTGGGTGGCGGAGGCCGCCGTCGAAGACGGCGTGGTCGCGAAGGTCGCCGCGGTCGTCGATCCGGACCCCGAGGCCCGAGAAGCCCTCCAGCGGGAGACCGGCGCCGCCGGCTACGAATCGACGGTCGTCCTCCCCCCGGCGAAGAACGCCGAACGGGCGCTCGTCGCCTTCTCCTCCCGAGCCGACAAGGTGGGTCCCGAGATCATCCGACTCGTCTCCTCCGGCTACCACGTCGTGACGACCTGTGAGGAACTCGCCTGGGCTCCCCGACACATCTGGGACGCCATGCACACCTCGGCTCGTTCGAACCAGCGGGTCATCGTGGTCACCGGGACGAACCCGGGGTTCATCATGGACCGAGTGCCGCTCCTCGTCGCCCAGGGCTCCCGACGGGTGCGGCGGATCGTCGTCACCCGTCGAGTCGACAGCTCCACTCGACGCCGCACCCTCGTCGACAAGTCCGGCTACGGTCTCACCGTCGAGGAGTTCCGCCGCGGCCTCGAGGAAGGCCGCGTGGGACACAAGGGGCTCGACGCCTCGGCTCGGCTCATCGCCCGCGGCCTCCTCTGGCCCTACCACGACGTGGCGGTACGGATCGAGCCCATCGTCGAGGACGGCCGAGTCGTCGGTGCCGATCACCGCGCCGAGCTGTCCACCGGGGACGGTCGCTCCATCCTCCTCCGCCTCGTCATGGCCTGGGAGCTCGACGACCCCTGCGACGAGATCGAGGTGGAGGGGAGCCCGCCCATCGCGGTGCGATTCGACGGCGGCTATCCCGGGGACGAGGGAACCGTGGCGAACGTCCTCGCCGGCCTCCGCCGCTGCTCCGAGCTCGATCCCGGCTTCTATCGGCCCACCGACCTGCCGCTGCGCTTCGGCGTGCGGTGATGGGAACCGACCCGACGTCGATCACGAGCCCCTCGAACCCGACGATCAAGGCCGCGGCGGCGCTGCACCGGCGCCGGGCCCGCACTCGCACCGGGACCTTCCTCGTCGAGGGCCGCCGGGAGGTCCTCCGGGCCCTCGCCGCCCCGGTCGAGGTCCGAAGCCTCTTCCTCGCTCCCGCCTTCGGCCCGGTCGACGACGTGGCGGAGGCGGCCGAGGCTCGGGGCGTCGTCCCCCTCCGCGTCGGGGAACGGGCCTTCCGGAAGCTCTCCGTCCGTCAGCGACCCGACGGCGTCGCCGCGGTCGTCGAGCGCGTTCCCCTCGACCTCGACCGGATCGCCGCATCGGACCTCGTCCTCGTCGCCGACGGGATCGAGAAGCCCGGGAACCTGGGGGCGATGCTCCGAACCGCCGACGCGGTGGGTGCCGCGGTCGTGGTCGCGGATCCCGTCGTCGACGTCTTCAACCCGAACGTCGTGCGGGCCTCCCAGGGCGCCCTCTTCACGGTGCCCCTCGCCGTCGCCGAGGCCACCGACGCCCTCGCCGCCCTCCCTCCCCGGCGACTCCTCGTAGCTCGGCCCGATGCGACGACGCCGTACTGGACCGAGGACCTCCGAGGGCCCACGGCGGTGGTCGTCGGCCGGGAGGACCGCGGGGTCTCCGAGCCTTGGCTCCGGGCGGGTGCGGGGATCGTCGTGCCGATGCGGGGCGTCGTCGACTCCCTCAACGCGTCGGTGGCCGCCGCGGTGGTCCTCTACGAAGCCCTCCGTCAGCGCCTCACGGCTTGACGAGGCGCCAGATGCCGTCGTCTTCGAGGACCGCGTCGATGAGGGCGAGGCGGGCGACGACGTCGCCGGCGTAGGCGGCCGGGGTGACGTCGACCTCGAGGACCGGCCCGTGCCGGTAGATCGTGGGCGTCGCGCGGACCCCGAGCTCCCGGGCGGCGGCCGTCGAGGCGTCCACCGCAGGCAGGTACGCCTCGGGGTCGCGGGGCGCCGGTACCCGCGCCACCTCGGCGGCGAGCCGCCACGCCTCCGGATCGTCGACGGCTCTGCCGTCGAGATGGTGCTGGGCGAGGAGCGCCTGGAGGTAGGCGCCGTGGCGCTCCGGAGCCCGATCGAGCACCTCCTCGAAGCTCGCGAGGGCTCGGCGCCCGGCCTCGTCTCCCTCGGGGGCGAAGGAGCGCCAGGCCATCCGCAGCTCGACGCCACGACGAGCGGCGGTGGTGAGGAGCCGGTAGAAGCGCCAGACCGCCGGAGCGGCGAAATCGAAGTAGACGCGGCCGGTGAATCGCACGCCGCGAGGCTACTACGCCCGTCCCTTGGATCGAACACCTGTTCGGGCTAGGGTTCGGGGTCGGCGACGACGAGGGAGGACGATGCGCCAACGCAGCTTCGACGAGCTCGGGGCTCCCCTCTCCGAGGTGCCCTTCTGCGTCGTCGACCTCGAGACGACGGGGGCCTCGCCGGCGACGTCGGCGATCACCGAGATCGGGGCGATCCGCTACCTCGGCGGCGAGGAGACCGGCCGGTTCCAGACCCTCGTGAACCCGCAGACGGAGATCCCCCCGTTCATCACCGTCCTCACCGGCATCACCCACGCCATGGTCGTCGAGGCTCCGACGATCGCCGAGGCCCTCCCCTCGTTCCTCGAGTTCCTCGGCACGGCGGTGATCGTGGGTCACAACCTCCGCTTCGACCTGTCGTTCCTCCAGGCCGCCGCCCGGGAGCTGGGCTATCCGCCGCTCACGAACCGGACCGTCGACACCCTCGCCTTGGCCCGGCGTCTCGTCCGCGGCGAGGTCCGGAACCTGAAACTCGAGACCCTCGCCGCCCACTTCGCGGCGCCCCGGCCGCCCACCCATCGGGCGCTCGCCGATGCCGAGGCCACCGCCCACGTCTTCTGGGAGCTCCTCGGACGGGCCGGCGCCCTCGGGGTCACCCACCTCGAGGACCTCCTCGAGCTCCCCACGGCCCGGGGGACCCCCACCTACGGGAAGCTCGCCCTCACCGAACGCCTTCCCCGCCGACCCGGCGTCTACCGGTTCGTCGACCGCGACGGGACGACCTTCTACGTCGGAAAGGCGAAGAACCTCAGGAGCCGGGTGCGCGCCTACTTCTACGGCGACGACCGCCGTTCCGTGGCCCAGATGCTCAGGGAGCTGGAGCGGATCGACCACACCGTCTGCGCCACCGAGCTCGAGGCGGAGATCGCCGAGCTGCGAGCCATCGCCGCCGAGCGCCCGCGCCACAACCGCCGCTCCCGTCCGCCGCGGACCACCCACTGGGTGAAGCTCACCGCCGAGCGCTACCCCCGCCTGTCGGTGGTGCGCACCCTGGGAGACGGCGGTCCCTATCTCGGCCCCTTCCGGTCGAAGCGGGCCGCCGACCGAGTCGTCCACGCCCTCTGGGACGCGGTCCCGATCCGGCGCTGTCGACGGCCCCGGAGCGGTTCGGGTCGATGCGCCTTCGCCCAGCTCGGCGTGGCGTGCTGTCCCTGCGGCGGCGCGGTCGACGACGACGAGTACGCCGAGGTGGTCGAACGGCTGCGAGCGGGGATCGAGCGGGATCCCCAGCTCCTCCTCGAGCCCCTGCGAGCGCGCATGACCCGCCTCGCCCTCGCTCGTCGCTTCGAGGAAGCCGCAGAGCTCCGGGATCGGCACCGCAGCCTCGCTCGGGCTCTCGAGCGTCGACGCCGATGGCGGGCCCTCGCCGCGGCGGGACGCCTGTGGGCCGAAGACCGGAACGGCGAAGGGCTCGTCGTCGACGACGGCGTCTTCGTGGCCGCCTGGAACGCCTCGTCGGGCCGCCCGCTCCTCCCGCCCTACGACCCGAGTCCCGTCCCGGAGGTCCCGCCGACGGTCGCCCACGCCGAAGAGGCCGATCTCCTGTGGCGGTGGCTCGACCGGGACGGCGTCGAGATCGTCGAGTCGACCGCTCCCCTGGCCCTCCCCGCTCGTCCCGTGCCCGTGCTCGTGACCGCCTGAGACGGACCGAGTCGGCAATCGGACGAGCGTCGCGTAGCCTGCCGGCATGCGGTTCATCGCGAAGCTGGGCGTCGATCCCGTGGCTCGGGCGGACCCGACGTTGCTCCAGGCCATGGGTCTCCCCGGCGGGGGGATCGTCCGCCTCGGGGACACCCACGTCCAGGTGGTCCCCGGAGACGTCCCCGGACCGACGGTGCTCCTCGTGGGTCCTCGCACGATGGCGAACGCCGGCCTGTCCCCCGGCGACGGTGTCGAGGTCACCCGGGCGCTCCTCCCGATCGCCCACCGGGTCGTCGTCGCCGACGCCGACGGTCTCGACGCCCGGCGGCTCGGCCGAGCCCTCCAGGGCCGTCCCGTCACCGTGGGGGACGTCGCGGTGGTCCGGGCGCCTCGGGGCGACGAGATCGACGAGTGGCGGCTGCGGATCGTCGAGGTGGAGCCGGCCCCCGCCGCGGTGGTGGGTCCCGGCACCGCGGTCCACGAGACCTCCCGGCAGGATCCGCCGATCGTCCCCCACGAGGGCGCGCCCCCCGGTGAGCCTCCCACGACCGCCGAGGCGCTCGTCGCCGGCCTCGAGACCGAGCGTGAGGTCCTCGCCGGCTGGCTGGCCCTCCTCACCTCGCCGGATCGGCTCCCCGCCACCTGGGGGCTCCCCGCGGTGGCCGGCGTGCTCCTCGAGGGGCCCGCAGGCTGCGGCCGATCGGAGCTCGTCGACGCCGCGGCGGCCGACGTCGGGGTGCGAGTCGACGAGGTCCTCCTCGACGTCGTCCATCGCCCCGAACGACTCCTGTCGCTGCTGGAGCGGGCGGTGCGGGAGACGAAACCGCCGGCGGTCCTCTACGTCGACCACGCCGACGCGGTCGCCGGGACCGACGCGCCCTTCCGTACCCAGGCGGCGGCGATCTTCCGATGGTTCCTCGACGCGGTTGCCGAACGTCCCCGCTTCGCCTGCGTGGTGGGAACGGCCTCGGTCGCCGGCCTCGACCCGGCCGTCGCCGACTCGCCCCTCCTCCCCCGCCGGCTCGTGGTCCCACCTCCCGACACGAGGCGGCGCCGACTCCTCTTCGAGGCCGCCCTCGCCCGGGTCCCCCACCGACGGATCGACTTCGAGCGTCTCGCCGTCCGGACCGCGGGGTTCTCGGCGACCGACATCGCCGCCGTCGTCCTCGACGCCACCGCGCGGACCACCGCGGCGAACGAGCCGGTCACCCAGGAGCTCCTCGACCGAGCCCTCGAGGACATCCCGCCGTCCCTCGGCTCGGCGATGCTCGGTGAGGTCCCCTCCTACGGGTTCGAGCGGGTCGCCGATCTCGACGTGGTCAAGCAGCGGCTCCGGGAGACGATCATCTGGCCGCTCACCGACCCGGACCGGTTCCGCCGTCTCGGCATCACCGCGCCGAAGGGCCTCCTGCTGTGGGGCCCACCGGGCACGGGCAAGACCTTCGTCGTTCGGGCCCTCGCCCACGAATCGGGGGCGGCGTTCTTCCCGGTGAAGGGTGCCGAGCTGCTCGACAAGTGGGTGGGCGAGTCCGAACGCGCCGTTCGGGAGCTCTTCGCTCGGGCGAAGGCGGTGGCGCCGTCGATCCTCTTCCTCGACGAGATCGACGCCCTGGCCCCGGTGCGGGGTCGGTCGACGAACTCGGTGACGGACTCGGTGGTCGCCGCGCTCCTCACCGAGCTCGACGGGGTCGCCGATCGGGGGGACGTCTTCGTCATCGGTGCGACGAACCGCAAGGACCTCGTCGACCCGGCGCTCCTGCGCCCCGGTCGACTCGAGACCCATCTCCGACTGGGCCTGCCCCCGGCCGAGGCCCGGGCGGCGTTCCTCGCCATCTCCGACGTCCCCCTCACCGACGACGTGGACCGCGCCGACCTCGTCGACGCCACCGAGGGCTACTCCTTCGCCGACCTGGCCGGCCTCCTTCGGGAGGCGGCCCTCCACGCGCTGCGACGGGACCCGGAGGCGATCGAGGTGACCTCCGACGACGTGGCCGCGGCCCTCGAGGTCTTCGCGGACCGTCGAGGGGTCAGCCCACCGCGGCGATCGCCTCGGTGAGCCCGAATCGCCCCTCGTAGAGGGCTCGACCGACGACGGCGGCGGCGCAGCCGGCCTCGGCGAGGGCGACGAGGTCGTCGATGCTCCCGACCCCTCCGCCGGCGACGAGCTCGGCGTCGGGCAGCGCCTCGCGGACCCGTTCGAGGAGCTCGAAGTCCGGTCCCGCGAGGAGTCCGTCCCGGTCGATGCCGGTGACGAGGACTCGCCGGAGGGACCAGCCCCGCACCCGGTCGAGGACCTCGCCGAGGGCTCGCCCCTCGTCGAGCCATCCCGAGCCGCGGACGCGGCCGTCCCGGACGTCGACGGCGGCCACGATGCGGTCGGCGCCCACGGCGGCCACGATCTCGGGGAACCGGGTCTCGTCCAAGAGCGCGGAGCCGACGACGACCCGGTCGGCCCCGGCGGCGACGGCGGCCGTCGCCGCCGCCCCGTCTCGGATGCCGCCGCCGACCTGCAAGGCGGCGTCGCCGCGCCGGCGAGCGACCCGGCGAAGGAGGTCGTGGTCGGGCGTACCGCTGCGGGCTGCGTCGAGGACGACGAGGTGGAGGGTCGTCGCCCCCGCGGACACCCACCGCTCGGCGGTCGCGGCCGGGTCGTCGCCGTAGGCGGTGACCCGCTCGAAGTCGCCTCGCTCGAGCCGGACCACCCGGCCCCCGAGGACGTCGATCGCGGGGATCACCTCCATGCCCACCTCCGTCGTAATGTGCTAATGTGCTACAACACTAACACCACGGAGTCCGACGTGCCGACCCTCGACGATCTCCACTGGGCCGAAGGCCCCGACGCCCGCTCCCTCCTCGACGCGATCGTGGCCCTCGACGACCCCGACCTCGCCGAGCGGTTCCTCCGCGACCTGTGTACCCGGCGAGAGCTCGAGGAGATGGTCTCCCGATGGGCCGTCGTTCGACGCCTCGCCGAGGGCCGCTCCTACCGCGACATCCACGCCGAGACGGGCGTGTCGACCGCGACGATCACCCGGATCAACGACTGGCTCCGGCACGGCACCGGCGGCTACCGGGCCATGCTGGAACGTCTCGGAGCGTCCTCCGATGGGTGACGTGGTCCGGGTCGCCGTCCCGAACAAGGGCCGCCTCTCCGCCCCAACCCTCGATCTCCTCCGGCGGGCGGGGCTCGTCTTCGAGGCCTCCGAACGGGCCCTGTCCGTCCCCGTGCGCAACGCCGCCTTGGAGATCCTCTTCGTCCGCGCCGACGACATCCCCGAACT
>DRQR01000131.1 GCA_011371355.1 Actinomycetota bacterium | reverse complement strand
GGCGGGCTCGTCGTCGTCCAGGACCTCCCCGACTGGCGCCTGTGGGTGCCCTTCGCCCTCGCCTACGCCGTGCTCTCCTTCTCCTCGGTCGAGATCAACGACCGGTTCCGGAGCAGCCCGGCGATGATGGTGGCGATGACCGCGATGGTGGTCTTCGGCCCCTGGGAGGGGGTGCTGGCGACGAGCCTCATGGCGGCCACCGGGCTCGTCACCGCCGACGACCTCCGCAACCGTCAGTGGTTCCAGCCGGCGGTGAACTTCGGCCAGCTCGTCGTCTCGAACGCCCTCGGGGCCGGGGTCCTCGCCGGGTTCCTCCTCCTCGCCGACGGGCCCCTCCCCGGCTGGGACCTCCCCGCCTCCCGGGTCGGGCTCGTCGTCGCCGGCTCCGCGGTCGCCGCCGTCGTCCGGGCGACGGTGAACTACGGGCTCGTCGCCTTCATCGTCAGCCGGGTCTACGGCCGGAAGCTCGTCAAACCCTGGTCGAAGCTCCCCGAGATCCACGTCGGCACCATCGCGATGGGGTTCCTCGGGGCGCTCCTGGGGGCGAGCTACCTCGTGGTCGGCCCGGTGATGCTCCCCCTCATCTTCATCGGCTACTTCGTCGGGTACATGGCCTTCCACTCCTTCGCCGCGCTCCGCCTCGCCCAGGAGTCGACCCTCAAGGGCTTCATCAAGGCCCTCGAGGCGAAGGACCTCTACACCCGGGGCCACACCCAGCGGGTCGCGATGTACGCCGAGATGATCGGACGGGAGCTCGGCTTCTCCGGTACCCGCCTCGAGCGGCTCCGCTGGGCCGCCCTCATCCACGACGTCGGCAAGCTCGCCGTGCCCCGGGAGCTCATCCGCAAGCGGGGTCGCCTCACCGAGGAGGAGTACGCGGCGATGAAATCCCACGTCCACGTGGTCGAAGACCTCCTCGGCGACATCGAGTTCCTCCGGCCGATGATCGAGATCGCCGAGGCCCACCACGCCCACTACGACGGCAACGGCTACCACGGCAACGGCCACGAGCACGGTCAGACCCCGGGCCTCGACGCCTGCATCCTCGCCGTGGCCGACTCCTTCGACGCCATGACCACCACCCGCTCCTACCGGGTGGCGATGTCCCAGCGGTACGCCCTCGAGGAGCTCCGTCGCTACGCCGGCACCCAGTTCGACCCCGAGGTCGTCGAGGCCTTCATCGCCGCCGTCGAACGCTCCGGCCGGAACTTCGGCTCGGTCCTCGAGCTCACCGAGGAGCAGGCACGGAAGATCGCCGAGGAGGGCATCGCCGCCATGCGCGAGGCCGATCAGGTCCACGGTCGGGACTTCCCCCTCGCGCCCCTCCCGGAGGAGCGCGATGGCTGACGACCGCATCGAGGCGATCTCCACCGGCGTCTTCGCCCTCCTCGTCGGCGCGGCGATCCTCTTCCTCGGCGCCCCCTGGTTCTTCGGCGTGGAGATCGCCGATCCCCTCGGGGTGTTCGTCTGGGCGATCCTCATCGCCGCCGCCCACCTCGGGACCGTGCCCACGCCCTCGGGGGATCGGATCAACCTCGGTGTCGCCCCGGCGGTGGCCGCGTCGATCCTCCTGCGCGAGCCCCTCGACCTCGCCGGCGCCTACGCCTTCGGGATGGTCGCCGCCTGGCTCGTCGTCCAGCTCCGCAACGAGCGGCTCGGCGGCCGTCGACGCCGGTCGGTGGATCGTCACGGCGGGTTCCTCACCGAGACCCTCGCCATGGCCATCTACGGGGTCGCCTACCTCGCCGTCTACGAACGGGCGATCGCCGCCCTCGAACGTGACTGGGCGGTCCTCGCCGCGGTCGCCGGCGGGGGCCTCGCCTGGTTCCTCGCCCGGGCCACGGTCTCGGCGCTCCTCGGCCTCGAGCGGGTCGACCTGTCCCCGCGCTACCTCTGGCTCCTCGCCCTCGAGGACTGGAACGTCGTCCTCGCCCTCATCTCCGCCGGGGTCCTCTTCGGCCTCGCCTGGCCGCGCATGGGCCTGTGGGCCGTCCCCCTCGCGGTGTTGCCCTACGGCTTCTCCCACGTCGCCTTCGAGCGCTACGACTTCACTCGCACCACCTACGGCCAGACCATCCGTGCCCTCTCCCAGATCCCCGAGGTCGCCGGGCTCGCCCCGACGGGCCACTCGGTGCGCACCGCCGACCTCGCCGTGGCGATGGCCAAGGAGCTCGGCCTCCATCCCAAAGAGGTCCAGGCCGTCGAATACGCGGCGATGCTCCACGACGTGGGTCGGATCACCCTCAACGAACCGGCGATCATCGAGGCCGGGTACACCGAGGAGGACCTCGCCCGCTGGGGCTCCCAGATCATCGCCGAGGCCCCCTACCTCGAGCACGTCGCCGAGCTCGTCGCCCTCCAGACCCGTCCCTACCGGCGTCCCGGGATCGTCAGGGACGAGGAGGTGCCGGTCGCCTCCCAGATCATCAAGGTGGCGAGCGCCTTCGACGAGGGCCTCAACGAGCTCGGCCTGGGGATCGGCGGGAGCCTCGAACGCCTCTACGAGGGGAGCGTCTACGACTACGACCCGCGGGTGCTCGCCTCCCTCCGCAGGGTCCTCGAATACCGGGGGCTCGTGGCCCGCTGACTCAGGCGCGGCGAGCCGCCGAACCGGGCACCGCCTGCACCTTCCGGGCGAAGAGGCGTGGAGGGCGCCGAAGCTCGTCCTCGAGGAACACCCCGAGCCCCACGGTGAGGAGGATG
The DNA here is from genome assembly GCA_011371355.1 of Actinomycetota bacterium. Lineage (GTDB taxonomy): Bacteria > Actinomycetota > Acidimicrobiia > Spongiisociales > UBA5794 > DRQR01. Next base: position 1,235 of record DRQR01000131.1, on the reverse strand, counting down.
TCGCCGAGGGAGACCACCGAGCCGGGGAGGGGGAGGAGGTCGCCGAGGAAGGGGAGGCGGGTGGTCGCGTCCAAGGGGACGTGCTTGGCCGAGGCGTAGACCTCGGGGGCCGAGAGGCCGGCGAGGGCCACGGCTTCTTCGAGCACCGGCATCCCCCCGTTCGCCGCGATCACCGAGAAGTTCATGAGCACCCCGATGCCGACGATCCACATCCCCGCCGCCTGCCGGTTCCGCCAGGCGAAGGCGAGGAGCGGGAGGTAGGACCCGAGCATGAGGGCGACGGCGATCCGACGGTCGGTCACGAAGGCCGCCGGCGTCTGGATCACGATCCCGAGGACGAGGAGCCAGAGGCCCCGGACCCGGAGCTCGACGAGGTTGGCGAGCCGACCGCCCCGCACGAGGCCGAGGAGGGCGGCGACCACGATCGCGAGGACCATCCAGGGCATGGTGCCGACCCTAGCGTGACCACCCGGTATCGGCCCGGGGCGTAGGATTACCGCCGTGGTCCGCTACGAACTCACCGACGGCGTCGCGACGATCACGATCGACGACCCGGAACGGATGAACCCCATGTCGAACGCGGTGATGGCCGCGCTCGTCGATGCCGTCGACCGGGCGGCCGCGGACCCCGACGTCCGGGTCGTCGTGCTCACCGGGGCAGGCGATCGGGCCTTCTCGGCCGGCGGGGACCTCCGGGGAGGCTTCGTCGACCGACCCCTCGCCGACCACGCGGCGAGGGGTGCCCTCGTCGAGCTCATCCGTCGGATGCGTCGGTGTCCGAAGCCCATCGTGGCTCGGGTGAACGGCCACGCCCTCGGCGGGGGATTCGGGCTCCTCGCCGCCGCGGACCTCGCCGTCGCCGTTCGCGGGGCGAAGCTCGGGACCCCCGAGATCGGGGTGGGGTTGTGGCCGATGATCATCACCGCGGTGCTCCAGCCCCTCGCCCCCCAGCGGCCCCTCCTCGAGATGATGCTCGTGGGGCGAACCTTCGACGCCGACGAGGCCCAGGCCCTCGGGATCGTGAATCGGGCCGTGGACCGGGAGGAGCTCGACGAGGTCGTCGCCGACTACGTCGACCGGCTGAGATCCCTGAGCCCGGCGATCCTCGCCCTCGGGAAGCGGGCCTTCTACGCCGCGGCCGACCTCGACCTCGACACCGCGCTCGATCATCTCCACCACGGGCTCACCGCCGTGGCGACCACCGAGGACGCCGCCGAGGGGATCGCCGCCTTCGG
>DRQR01000130.1 GCA_011371355.1 Actinomycetota bacterium | reverse complement strand
GGTGCTCCTCCTCGTCCTCGCCTTGGCCGTGGCGGCGACGAGCTACCGACGCTGGGCCCTCAACGAGCGGGCCCTGCGCACCGGGCGGCCCCTGCCGCCGTCCCGACTCCCCATGTTCCTCGCCGCGAGCGTGGCCGTCGTCGGGGTCGTCGCCGTCGTCATCGTCGTCGCCTTCCCGTCGTGATGGATCCCTGGCCCGGCGAGGTGTTCGACCCGGGCCTCCAGCAGGAACGCACCGCCCTCGCCTGGGACCGCACCGCGCTTGCCATGGTCCTCGGCGCGGCGGTGATGCTGCGCGACGCCCTGGAGCGGGGCCGGCTCGGGTTCCTCCTGGTGGCGGTGGGCTTCATCGTCGTCGGCGGCTTCGTGATCCTCTTCGCCTACCTCCGCTACGGCGCCCTCCACACCCGCCTCCGCGAGGGGGCGGCGGTGGTCGAGCCGAACCTGCTCCGCGTCGTCGGCACCGCGACGGTGGCCTTCATCGTCGCCGCACTCTGGCTCGTGCTCGTCGACCTGTGACGCGACGACGGCCCCCGAAGGGGCCGTCGTGAGGAACCTGGGCAGCCGCTCTGAGGAGGAGTCTGCCGGAGGGAAGGGGACCTCCGTGTGTTCCGGTGGAGTTGGAAACCACCGCCCAGGTTGTCTGCCATCCCTATCGGCAGTTCGAGCCCCGACGTGAGGACCATTGTCCGGGCCCTCGGCGGGGCTAGTCCCCCGGGGCTACGATCGGCCGATGCCCGGACGCGCACGGTTGCTCTGGCTCGCGGCGCTCGTCGGCCTCGGCGTGAGCCTCGGCCTCCTCCCGGTGTTCGTGCGGGGGGAGGTTCCGGCGGTCGAGCTCGTCGCCATGCGGGTGACCCTGGGCGCCGCCGTCCTCGTCCCCGCCCTCTGGCTCACCGAGCGGCCGAGGGTCTCCCGGGGCGAGTTCGCCGGCATCGCCGTCGTCGCCGCCCTCCTCACCCTCCACTGGATCACCTTCTTCCTCGCCGTGCAGCTCACCACCGTGGCCGTCGCCCTCGCCGCCGTATACCTCGGGCCGGTCCTCGCCGCCGTCGCCGCCGGGCCCTTCCTCGGGGAACGGGCCGGGATTCGGGCCCACCTCGGCCTCGGCCTCGCCCTCGTCGGGACCCTCGTCGTGGTTCGTCCCGGGGCGGGTGTGACGGCTCCGGGGCTCGCCGCCGGGGTCGCCTCGGGGATCCTCTTCGGAGCCTTCATGATCGTCGGGAAGCGGCTCGTGGCTCGCATCGGTGGACTCACCCTCGCGGCGTGGGAGCTCGTGTTCGCCGCGGCGTTCCTGGCGCCCTTCACCGTGCGGGCGGCCGGCCGCTGGGCGGTCGAGTGGCCGAGGTTCCTCCTCCTCGGTGTCGTCTTCACCGGGCTCGCCGGCGTCCTCTACTGGTCGGCGATGCGGCGACTCCCGGTCACGACCGTGGGCGTCGTCATGTACCTGGAGCCGACCTCGGCGGTCGTGTGGTCCGCGGTGCTCCTCGACGAGCCCCTCGACCTGCTCGGCTGGCTGGGGGTGTTCGCCGTCGTCGGGGGCGGGATCCTGGCGTCGCTCGAGGTCCCCGAGGAGGTGCCCGCCGGTGGACCGGCCGCGCTTTGAGGTCACCGGCCTACGGATCGGCTTCTCCTCGCCGTCCCGCAGCGGCGAGCCGCCCGTCGCGGTGCCGGGTTCCTCCTTCGGGATCGCCGACGGCGAGGTCCTCGCCCTCGTCGGAGAGTCCGGGTCGGGCAAGAGCCTCACCGCCCTCGGTGCCTTCGGACTCGTGCCTCCGGGGGCGATCCTCCTCGGAGGCCGGGCGCGGCTCGGCGACCTCGAGGTGGCGCTCGACCGCCTCGGCCGACGGCGCCGTCGGCGAGCCGAGCCGTCGACGAAGCGGTGGTGGGAACGAGTCGGACGGGAGGTCGGCTTCCTCTTCCAGGATCCCGTCGCCGCCTGGACTCCGACCCTCGAGCTCGGCGACCAGGCCGGGGAGGTCCTCGAGGTCCACGAGGGGTTGCCTCGCGACGAGATCGAGGGCCGTCTCCGCGCGGCGCTCGGCGAGGTTCGCCTGCCCCGAAGCGGCGGCTTCTGGCGGCGCTTCTCCGCGAACCTGAGTCGCGGGGAGGCGCAGCGGGCCATGCTCGCCGCCGCCCTCGTCAAGGGACCACGGCTCCTCGTCGCCGACGAGCCGCTCTCCGGTCTCGACCCGCCGGTGGCCGCGGCGATCCTCGACCTCATCGTCGACCTGCGTCGGGAGCGGGGCCTGGCGATGCTCCTCGTCACCCACGACCTCGGGGTCGTCGCCCGACTCGCCGACCGGGTCGCGGTCGTCTACCACGGTCGGATCGTCGAGGAGGGCCCGGTGCGGGAGGTCTACCACCGTCCCCGACACCCCTACACCGCGGGGCTCCTCGCCTCGATCCCCGGGCGAGGCCGGACGCTCCGGCCCATCGTGGGCGAGGCGCCGATCCTCGGGACGTCGCCGTCGGGATGTGCCTTCGCTCCCCGCTGCCCCTACGCGGCGTCGGACTGCCGGCGACGAGTCCCCGCCCTCGAACCGATCGGAGGGTCCCGCGCGGCCTGCCACCGGAAGTTCGTGCTCGAGCTGCCCGGGGTGTGATCAGACGAAGTCGCGGTGGACGCGAGAGGGCGTCGGACCGGTCTGACCCTGGTACTTCGAGCCGACCTCGGGGGAGCCGTAGGGATGCTCCGCCGGGGTGGAGAGTTCGTAGAAGCTGATCTGGCCGATCTTCATCCCCGGATAGATGGCGATGGGGAGGTTCGCCACGTTCGACAACTCGAGGGTCACCTGTCCGCGGAAGCCGGGATCGATGAACCCGGCCGTCGAATGGATGAGCAATCCGAGGCGTCCGAGGGACGACTTGCCCTCGAGGCGGGCGACGACGTCGTCGGCGAGTCCCACGGTCTCGAGGGTGGCTCCCAGGACGAACTCGCCGGGATGGAGGATGAAGGGCTCGTCGGGGGACGCCTCGACGGCGGTCGTGAGGTCCTCCTGGGGAGCCCTCGGGTCGATGAGGGGACGACGATGGTTCTCGAAGACCCGGAACGCCGGACCGCATCGGACGTCGACGCTCGAGGGCTGGACGAGGGCCTCGTCGTAGGGATCGATGACGATGCGCCCCGCGGCGATCGCCTCCTTGATCGTCCGGTCCGAGAAGATCATCCCGGCGGATGGTAGCCGGGGACCCGGGGGTCGCCCCTGCCGCGTCGCCGCAGGACCGTCCCGCCGACGGCCGCCGCGCCCACGATCCCGACGGCGAGGAGGAGTCGGAGGAGCCCGGCCGACGACGCCCCCTCGGCCTCTGCGACGAGGGCGCGCGCCTGCTCCTCGGCTCGGTCGTAGTGACCTTCGCCGTAGCGCCGCAGGACGGCCTCCCAACGCTCCTCGAGTCGGTCCTCGAAGCCTCCGAGGAGTGCGAGGAGCCCGCGCCGGACGTCGAGGGATTCGGCTGCGGCGACGAGGGCGGGAGCAGCCCGTGTCGCCGCGTCGAGGTCGGCGGCTACGGCCCCCAGGTCCCCGGCGGACTCGTAGCGGCGTTCGAGGTCCTCGGGAACGGCGAGGTCCGCCGCGGCGAGGAGCTCGGCGAGCTCGTTCCGCCGCGCGAGGAGCGCTTCGGAGCGCGCCATCTCCTGCCGAGCGACGTCGAAGCGCCACTCGCCCATCGCCCGGCGCACGGCCCAGGGCGGCGACCAGCCGTCGCCGGCGGCGGCGAGGGCCGCATAGGCGCGGCGGGCCGCGGCGCGGTCGGCGAGGACGGCGTCGGGAATGCCGGTGAACTCGGCGAGGATCACCCCGTCGATCTCGGCGCCGGTGAGTTCTTCGACGAGGTCGAGGAATCGCCGGGTGTCGTCGTCGGCTGCGACGGTCTCGGGATCGACGTCGTCGGCTCGGTAGGCGGCGAGGTCGCGGGCCGCCGCCTCGAACACCGGCGCCATCTCCTCGATGCCGGCCTCGTCGACGATCTCGTCGACGAGCCACCACGAGGCGTCGTAGGCCCACACCTCCCGGGCGTCGACGTCCTCGGAGGTGTCCTCGCCGAGGGGCGGCCAACCGTCGAGGGGGAACGCGGCGGGATCGTCGAGCCGGGGCCTCGTCGGGGTGGCGGCCTCGTGGCCGAGGGTGGCGACCACGTGGTCGGCGAAGACCTCGGCGAGGCCTTCGGTGATCCAACGCTCGGTGAAGAGTCCCTCGTGGAACCACAGATGGGTGAGCTCGTGGACCACGACTCGGGGATCGAGGTCCTCTCCGATCTCGATCGACGCCTCGTCTTCGAGGAACCAGCCTCCATAGCCCTCGACGCTGGGTTCGATCGACTCCCAGACCTCGAGGAGCTTCACCGGCCAGGGGAGGCCGACGAGGTCTGCGAGGAGCGGCGTCGCGCCCTCGATCGTCGCGGTGGTCAGCTCCAGCCACTCGTCGTCGCCCGGCCAGCCCCGCACGACGATGCGCGACGCTCCGGACGGCTCGAGGTGGACCGCGGTCATGGCCTCGGTGCGGCGTCCGCTCACCGGCAGCACGAAGGTCTCGGGGTCGTCGAGGTCGGTGACCTCGAGGATCGTCCTGCGGAGCGTGCTCCGGAGCTCGGGCTCGACGTCGCCGTGGTAGAAGACCTCGTAGGTGTCGGGGACGTCGACGACGACCACGGCGTGCCCCGGGTCGCCCCACGCCCACGCGGGGACGAAGAAGTAGGCGTCGTTGACCCGGACCGACGACGGTACCCGGAACCCTCGATCCCGCAGCCGGAAGTGGACGGTGATCGTCCTCGCCTCGGGAACGGTGACGTCGACGACGAGGAGGTCGGGTCCTGGGTCGAGCTCGACGTCCTGCGTCGGGACGCCGTCGACGTCGACCACGACATCCTCGGCGTCCGGGGGGATCGAGAGGGTGACCCCGCCGAAGGCCCCGCCGTCGCCCGTGGAGACCTCCACGTCGACGGCGACGCTCCGGTCGGTGACGTCGACCTTCCAGCGAGCCTCGGCGGCGAAGGCGAGGTCCCCCTCGGCGGCGCGGACCGGCACCGGGAGGAGGAAGCCGAGCCCCACGACGGCGACGGCGAACAGCCTCCCCGCCCGCTCGAGGCGGCGGAGGAAGCCGTGGCCGAAGGTCCCGGTGGGCATGGGCCGTCTCGTCCGCTACCGGGACTCGGGGCCGGCGGAGATCGACTCGGCGGGGGGTCGGAGGACGCGAGGGGGCCGCGGCGCTCGGGAGGTCCGCCACGAAGAAGGGGGTCCCGGATCGGCGCCGGGACCCCGTCGAGCGGGTGAGGGGAATCGAACCCCCGTATTCAGCTTGGGAAGCTGATGTTCTACCATTGAACTACACCCGCAGTGCCCCGGATTCTACCGCGATCGAGGGGCGGGTTCACCCGAGGAGCGATGCCGCGGCCCAGGTGGTGATGAGCGCGCCGACGGCGAGGAGCCACCAGGCTCGGGAGGGTCGGAAGTCGCCGGTGACTCCCTCCGGACGCCGGCCGCGACGATGCTGGAAGATCGCATAGGCGTTGCCGAGCACCATGGCGAGGCCCACCGCACCGATCATCTGGGCGGCGAGGTCGTCGAGTCCGAGCACGTCGACGAGGTCCACGCCGGAGAAGGTAGCGGGCCGCGATCCCAGGCCGCGACCGACGGCTTCCCTCGGACTCCCGATACGCTCCGGCGTCCGATGACCGTCGATCTCCGCTCCCCGACCCGGTTCGTCGCGCTCTGGGTGTTCGGACTCGCCACGAGCCTGCTCCTCGGCGCCCTCTGGGGCCGGCAGGTGTCCGGCGACCGCGCCACCCTCGAGGCGACGGTGGAGACCGCGGTGGTCGCCGAGCTCGTCGAGGGCCGGATCGAAGGCTGGCTCACCGACGGGATCGCGGCCGCGTCGGGGCTGCCGCACCCGGAGGCGGCGGCGGCGATGGAAGCCGTCGTCTCGGCTCCGGAGACCGGGCTCGTCGTCGAGCGGCTCTCCGACCAGCTCGTCGCGGCGCTCCTGGCCCCGCCGGGTGCCGAGGTTTCGATCGACGTGGCGGCCGCCCTCGACCCCGTCGTGCCGGTCGTCGCCGCCGAGCTCCGGGCTCGCGACGTGCCCGCCGACGAGGCCGCGGTCCACGCCCTCCTCGACACCCTGGAACCCGTGGTCCTCGACGACGTCGGACCCATCGCCGTTCCCGGCACCGCGCACGCCGTTCGTACGTTCCTGACCCGGGTGGTGGTCGTGGCCTTCGCCGTGCAGCTCCTCGCCGCCGCGGTGGTCGTGGGGATCGCCGCCGATCGTCGGGAGGCGATGCGGACGTTGGCGATCCGGCTCGGGATGTCCGCGGCGAGCTATGCGGTCCTGTTCCGGCTGGGGAGCTGGGCCCTCGACCCCCGTCGAGGACGCGCACCGGTGGCCGCCGGCGGGTCCGTGCTCTTGGGGAGCCACCTGTGGGTGTTCGTCGCCGCGGGCGCCGTCGCCGGTCTCGTCGTCGTCGCCGCCCGGCGGCGTCCCCGTCCGACGAGCCCCGCGGGGGATCCGTCCCGGGACGTCGACGAGCTCGTCGGGGTCTGACCCGGCCCGCTCCGACGCCCCGACGCGGCGGAGCGTGGCCGGGTGGGGGCTCGGCACGGCGAAGTCCGCCGGCGATACAATCGGTGGCGAGCGAGCCGGAGGATCCCCCGATGCAGAAGACCTACACGACGCCCGGCGAGGCGCCCGTCGATCCCAAGGACAATCCGATCAGCGCCTTGATCGCCCTCGCCGAGGAGCATCCCGACCTTCCCTCCCTCGCCTACCGTCGGGGCGACGGCTTCGTCGACGTCACCGCCGGCGAGTTCCTCGCCCGGGTGAAGGACCTCGCCGCCGGGCTCGTCGCACTCGGCATCGAGCCCGGTTCCCGGATCGCCCTGTTCTGCGCCACCCGGCTCGAGTTCACGCTCCTCGACTACGCCATCTGGGCCGCGGGCTGCGCGACGGTGACGATCTACGAGACCTCCTCGGCCGAGCAGGTGCAGTGGATCGTCGGGAACTCCGACAGCGTCGCGTTGATCTGCGAGAACCGGGAAATGAAGGCGGTCTACGACGAGGTGGCCGGGGAGCTGCCGAACTGCCGGCACGTGCTCGTCATCGACGACGGCGCCCTCGACGAGCTCGCCTCGAAGGCCACGGACGAGGCGCGAGCCGAGGTCGATCGTCGCATCGCCGCGATCTCCCACGACGACCTCGCCACCCTCGTCTACACCTCGGGGACCACCGGCCGGCCCAAGGGCTGCGTCATCACCCACGGGAACTTCGCCTGGACCGCCCGGCAGGTCGGGGCGGCCCTGCCCGAGCTCACCGGCCCCAGCAACCGCCAGCTCATGTTCTTGCCCCTCGCCCACATCTTCGCCCGAATCGTCCAGGTCGTCTGCGTCTCCTCCGGGGTGAAGATCGGCTACTCGGCGGGGATCAAGCACCTCACCGAGGAGCTGCCGGTCTTCAGGCCCACGTGGATCTTCTCGGTGCCCCGGGTGTTCGAGAAGATCTACAACGCAGCGAAGCAGAAGGCCGACGAGGAGGGAAAGGGCAAGATCTTCGATCGGGCCGCCGCCGTGGCCGTCGCCTACTCGGAGGGCCTCCAGGCCGGTCGGGTGCCCCTCGGCGTGAAGCTCCAGCACGCGATCTTCGACAAGCTCGTCTACTCGAAGTTGCGGGGAGTCTTCGGCGGCGAGGTGCGGTACGCGATCTCGGGTGGGGCCGCGCTCGGGGCCCGGCTCGGGCACTTCTTCCGCGGCATCGGGCTCATGCCCCTCGAGGGCTACGGACTCACCGAGACCACGGCGGCGTCCACGGTGAACACGCCGACGGCCCTGAAGATCGGCACCGTCGGGCGTCCCCTCCCCGGGGTGACCGTCGGGGTCGCCGACGACGGTGAGCTCCTCGTCAAGGGCAAGCACATCTTCCGGGGCTACTGGAAGAACGAGGCGGCGACGAAGGAGGCCCTCGAACCCGACGGCTGGTTCCACACCGGGGATCTCGGGAGCATCGACGACGACGGGTTCGTCTCGATCACCGGCCGCAAGAAGGAGCTCATCGTCACCGCCGGAGGCAAGAACGTCGCCCCGGCCGTGCTCGAGGACCGGCTCCGGGCCCATCCCCTCGTCTCCCAGGCGATGGTGGTCGGCGACGGCAAGCCCTTCATCGCCGTGCTCATCGCGGTGGATCCCGAGGCGCTCCCGGTGTGGTGCGCGGCGAAGGGGAAGACCTCGTGCGAGCTCGCCGATCTCGTCGACGATGCCGACTTCAAGGCCGACATCGAGGCGGCGATCGCCCAGGCGAACAAGGCCGTCTCCCACGCCGAGGCGATCAAGGCCTACCGAATCCTGCCCCGGGATCTCAGCATCGAGGGCGGCGAGTTGACCCCGACGCTCAAGGTGAAGCGCGCCGTCGTCGCCAAGCGGTACGCGGACCTCATCGACGACATCTACGGGGGCTGACGGGCGACGTCCGTAGGCCACGACGCCGTCGACCCGGACCCCGTCGGGGCCGTCGACGGCGACGAAACGCCGGCTCCGAGGAGGCGTCCCGGGGGTCCTCGCGGATCCCGTGGTCGGCGGAGCGGGGCGCTCCGATGGCTCGATCGACGGCGGCGAGACCGCCGCGCCACCGGGGTTCCGCGCGCCGTGTCCGTCACCTCAGCGATGGCACGCCGCGGCCTCGTAGAGGACCGGCGAAGCCGCAGCCGGTCGCACCGATGTCGGGAGCGATGCCCGAAGGATCCGGCGAAGTCGGGCGAGGTCGCCTAGGGTCGGACCATGGGATGGGCGAGTCGGATCTGTGGGGCGGTGGCGCTCGTCGCCGCCGGGGCCGCGTGCAGCGGCAGTCCCGGCGAGGGCCGAGCGCCGGCTCCCGACACGTCGAGCCGGGTCGCTTCGACGGTTCCGGCGTCGTCGACGACCTCCATGCCCGCCCCGGCCTTCGGTGCCGGGTTCCTCACCGTGGGAGACGAACACGCCTGTGCCCTCGACGAGGACGGACGAGCGTGGTGTTGGGGGTACGGGGACTCCGGGCGACTCGGAGGCGCCTCCGGAGGAGACGCCGCCGTCCCCGTCCCCGTCGCCACCGACGCTCGGTTCCGGACGCTCTCGGCCGGCCGCACCTCCACCTGCGGGATCACGACGGACGGCCGGACCCTCTGCTGGGGCGGCAACGCTCGAGGCCAGCTCGGCGACGGCGCCACCGGCAGGGGTACCGGTGACGCCGATCGGCCGACGCCCGGGGAGGTGCTCGGTGCCCGGGCCTTCGAGGACGTGGCGGTCGGCCAGCTCCACGTCTGTGCCCTCGATGGGGAGGGGGGCGTGTGGTGTTGGGGCGCTTCGTCTTCGGGCCAGCTCGGCGCCGCCGTGGGGGGAGACCAGACGGCTCCGATCCGGGCGGGAGGCGACCTCCGCCTCGTACGGTTGGCCCAGGGTGGCGACACGACGTCCTGCGGGGTCGACGCCGACGGCGCCGCCTGGTGTTGGGGCAGCAACAACTTCGGGCAGCTCGGCGACGGCACTCGAACGAACGTCGGTCAAGCCGAGCCCCGTCGAGTCGTGGGAGACCACGAGTTCGAGGCCCTCGCGGTGGGACGCACCCACGCCTGCGGGATCGACCTCGACGGCTCGCTGTGGTGTTGGGGTCGCAACGAAGCCGGCCAGCTCGGGGACGGCACGACCACCGACCGCGCCGAGCCCGGCGTGGTCGCCTTCGACCTGCCGGTCCGTCAGGTCACCGCCAACGACCGGGTGACCTGCGCGGTCACCGACGACGGTCGAGGCTGGTGTTGGGGAGCCAACGTCGAAGGCCGTCTCGGAGACGGCACCCTCGACGACCACGCGGTGCCCGCCGAAGTGGCCGGGGGGCGGAGATGGCGGGAGCTCCACGCCGGTGAAGCCTTCACCTGTGGCCGGACCACCGACGATGCGGTCTTCTGCTGGGGTACGGGCCAGAACGGCCGGCTCGGCGACGGGAGCGGAGAGGACCGCCTCGTCCCCGTCCCCGTGGCGGTCCCCTGACCGGGTCGCGAACCGGGGCGTCGCCGCGGCGGCCGATCGGCGGGGGACCGTGAGCTCGTCCTCAGGCGAGGAGCCCGTCCAGGTCGATCAGCCCGTCGAGGTCGAGGAGCCCGTCGGTGACGTCGCTGCCGAAGTACGAGGCGTGGGTGTGGCGGATCGTCTCGGC
>DRQR01000129.1 GCA_011371355.1 Actinomycetota bacterium | reverse complement strand
GGGGCTGCCCTCCGACATACGCCGCGCGATGGTACCGAGACGACGGTCGCCCGGTACCATTCCGATCCGACGCGGAAAGGACGCTCGATGGCGAATCCGGCACTCGATCGACGGTTCGGAGGACCGGCGGGTCCCCTCCCTGCCGCGGTGGCCGCCGGCCCGATGGTCGCCGACACCATGACCGTGGGAGGAACGGTACGGGCCACGACGATCCTCCTCGCCCTCCTCGTCGCCGGCGGCGTGTGGGGTTGGACGTCGGTGGGTGCCGCCTCGGGGCTCCTCCTCGTCGCGGTCCTCGTCGCCCTCGGCGCCGCCATCGCCACGATCGTCAAGCCCGAGTGGTCTCGAGCCACCGCCCCGATCTACGCCGTCGCCGAGGGCGTGGCGCTCGGCGCCATCAGCCGCGTCTACGAGGCCGCCTTCGACGGCCTCGTGGTCCAGGCGATCCTCGGCACCGTCGTCGTCCTCGGGGTCATGCTCGTCCTCTACGCGACCCGGACGATCGTCGTCACCGACCGGATGCGTTCGACGATCCTCGTCGCCACCCTCGGCATCGCCGCCTTCTACGTCGTATCGCTCCTCCTGTCCTTCTTCGGCGTCGGCATCCCCTTCGTCTGGGACGCCGGTCCCCTCGGGATCGCCTTCTCCGCCTTCGTGATCGTCGTGGCGGCGTTCAACTTGCTGTTGGACTTCGACCTCATCGAGCGAGGTGCCCGTCGAGGCTTCCCGGCCGTCTACGAGTGGTTCGCGGCCTTCGGGCTCCTCCTCACCCTCGTCTGGCTCTACCTGGAGATCCTCCGGCTCCTCGCGAAGCTCCAGGAGCGCTGAGCCCCACCTCCCGCCGCGGTCCTGCCACCGCCCGGATGCGGAGCGACGATCCGCCAGCGCGTCGTCCCGGGGCCCGATCCCGTCGTCCCCGGTGCCCGAGTCGACTCGGGCACCCCGAGACCGGTCCCGGCAGCCCGGCGAGGAGGAGCCGAGGGTCGACCCGCGAGGGAACGGGCACGGGACGAGCCCACGCCGCCGCGATTCGGTGCCGCATCGACCTCGACCACGCGGCATCCCTCGGACGGTCCGGTGGATCCCTCGGCGACTTCCCGTTCTCGAGGGACGCATCCTCCCGACCGCGGCGGCGGGCCCACCGTCGCCGGCGACCGGCGGAGCCCCCTCAGCGGTAGCGCCAGACGATCCGGCCCTTCGTGGGGTCGTAGGTCGAGACCTCGACGTCGACGCGATCCCCCGGCAGGATGCGGATGAGCCGGCCCTTGCGCATCCGTCCGGAGGCCTTCGCCATCACCTCGAGCCCGTTGTCGAGCCGCACCCGGAACGTCGCATCCCTCAGCACCTCGACGACGGTCGCCGGGACCCGTACGTAGTCGTCCTTGCCCGCCATCAGCGTTCGTAGCTGCGCACGCGTCGTCTCCGTCGGGGACGAGCCTCGTTCACCGTGAGCCGCCGGCCCTCCACCGGCGATCCGTGGAGCTCGTCGATCGCCCGCGCCGCCGACCGGGCGTCGTCCATCTCCACGAAGCCGAACCCCCGCGACCGCCCGGTCTCCCGGTCGACGATCACCTGGGCGGAGGACACCGCCCCGTACTCGGTGAACAGCCGCTCGAGGTCCGCGCTCGTATACGAGTAGGGAAGGTTCCCGACGTAGATGTTCACTGCCAACCTTTCTCGGCCGGTCGACCCCGGCCCTCGCCTCGTCCGCCGTGGACCCCCGGGGCCGGAAGGCGGACGTGGCAACGATAGTCCCGAGCCGCCCCGGTACGCACCGAAAGGGCCGAAGGTCCCGGTCGGGGACGGCGGGCCCGGTGGTGGAATGGGGACGTCCGGTAGGCTGGACGCGACCGACCGGCAGGAGGCAGAGATGACGGTGTGGAGCCCCGATGTGGTCGTCGTCGGCGTCGACGGGTCCGAGCAGTCGCTCAGGGCGGCGCGGACCGCGGCCGGCCTCGTCCGGGCCTCGGGCGGGAAGCTCGTCATCGCCACCGTGGTCCGACCACCCGAGGGCTGGTGGGGCGTCGTCGGGTCGCCGCCTCCCGCCGACGTCCTCGCCGACGCCCTCGTCGACGCCCAACGACGGATCCTCGACGAGACCGTGGGCGCCCTCGACCTCGAGGGCGTCGACTACGAGACCGACGAGGAGATCGGCGACCCGGCGGCCATGCTCATCCGGGTCTGCGAGGAGTACGACGCCGACGTCCTCGTGATCGGCAAGCACGGCGGCGGGATGCTCAGGCGGCTCGTCCTCGGCTCGGTCGCCCACCACCTCGTCCACGAGGCCCCCGTCCCCGTCCTGCTCGTTCCCTGAGGAGGCTCGCGATGCTCCTCCGATCCCCCGTCTTCGCCAACCAAGGTCGGATCCCACCGAGGTACACCTGCGACGGGGACGACGTCTCGCCACCCCTCGAGATCGTGGACCTCCCCGCCGAGGCCGAGTCCCTCGCGCTCGTCATGGACGATCCCGACGCGCCCGCCGGGGTCTGGGACCACTGGATCCTCTACGACCTGCCCCCGGTCGAGGAGATCCCCGAGGGCACCGACCTAGGCACCCCGGGCACGAACTCGTGGGGTCGCCTCGGCTACGGCGGACCCTGTCCTCCCGGTGGCGTGCACCGTTACGTCTTCCACGTCTTCGCGCTCGATCGGGAACTCGGACTCCCGCCCGGGGCCGACAAGGCGACGGTCCTCGCCGCGGCCGCCGACCACGTCCTCGACGAGGCCTCCCTCGTCGGGCTCTACGGCCGAGGGACGTGACGGGGCGGCCGGAGAGGGGCTCGGACCGGTGACCCGAACGCTGCTCGTCCGCGACGCCGAGGTCCTCGTCACCATGGACCCCGACCTCGGGGAGATCCCCGGCGGGGGGCTCTTCGCCCGTGACGGCTGGATCGAGCGGGTGGGACCCTCCTCCGAGCTCCCCGACGGCGCCGACGAGGTCTTCGACGCCGCCGGCCACGTGGTCCTCCCCGGGCTCGTCAACACCCACCACCACCTCTTCCAGACCCTCACCCGGGCGGTTCCCGAGGCCGCGACGGCCCCGCTCTTCCCCTGGCTCCAGACCCTCTACCCGATCTGGGGGCGGCTCACCGCCGACGACGTCGCCGTCGCCACCCTCGTCGGGCTCGCCGAGCTCGCCCGATCGGGATGCACGACGACCTCGGACCACCTCTACCTCTTCCCCAACGACGTCGTCCTCGACGTCACCGTCGAAGCCGCCCGCGACGTCGGACTGCGGTTCCACCCGGCCCGAGGCTCGATGAGCCTCGGCGTCTCCGCCGGCGGGCTCCCGCCCGACGAGCTCGTCGAGGACGAGCGGGCGATCCTCGCCGACACCGCCCGGGTCGTCGACGCCTTCCACGACCCCCGACCGGGGGCCATGACGCGGATCGTCGTCGCTCCGTGCTCGCCGTTCTCGGTGACGCCCGAGCTCATGGTCGAGTCCGCCCGGTTCGCCCGGGCCCACGGCCTCGCCCTCCACACCCACCTCGCCGAGACCCGCGACGAGGTCGCCTTCTGCGAGGCGACCTTCGACGCCCGTCCGGTGGCCTACGCCCAGCGGCTCGGCTGGCTCGGCGACGACGTCTGGTTCGCCCACGCCGTTCACCTCGACGACGCCGAGCTCGGCACCCTCGCCGCCAGCGGCACCGGCGTCGCGCACTGCCCGACCTCGAACCTCCGTCTCGCCTCCGGCCTCGCCCCGCTTCGGTCTTGGCTCGACCACGGCGTGCGGGTGGGCCTCGGCGTCGACGGGTCGGCCTCGAACGACGGCGGCTCCCTCCTCGCCGAAGCCCGCCAGGCCATGCTCCTCGCCCGCCTCGACGCCGCCGAGCACGGCGGCCCGCTCCTCGCCGCCCGGAGCGCCCTGCACTGCGCCACCCGGGGCGGGGCCGCGGTGTTGGGCCGCGAGGACCTCGGTGCGTTGACCCCGGGGAGGGTGGCCGACGTGGCCGCCTGGCGGATCGACGATCTCGAGCACGCCGGGATCGCCGATCCCGTCTCGGGGCTCCTCCTCGCCCAACCCACGCCGGTGGCCCGCTCCTGGGTGGGCGGCCACCCCGTGGTCGTCGACGGGAAGGTCGTCACCTTCGACGTCGACGCGGCCGTTCGCCGCCACCACGCGGCGCGGCGTCGGCTCCTCGGCGACGCCTGATCGGCCTCAGCGCTGGGCGGCGAGGAAGAGGGCGAGCGATCCCACGATCATGGACCCGAGGACGATCCAGGCGAGGACGATCTGGAGGGTCTCCATGGTCTCCGACCGTACCGCGTCCTCCCTCGGAGACCCGGTATTTCGCGACCTCGGAGCGGTCGGGGGCGCCGACTGGTAGCTTGCGGGCATGGACCTCTACGCCCGCGTGAACATCCTCGAAGGCAAGGCCGTCCGGCTCCCCCGCGGCGACGTCGCCGACGCGATCTTCCTCGACGCCGATCCCGTGGAGCGGGCTCGCGGCTGGGTTTCGAAGGGAGCCGACCGACTCCTCGTCGTCGATCTCGACGCGGCGGCCCACGGCGACTACCGGAACCGGCCGCTCCTCGCCCGGCTCATCGACGAGGTCGACGTGCCCGTCGTCGCCGCCGGCGGGGTGCGCTCCGCCTCGGAGGTGGACCGCCTCCTCGACGCCGGAGCATGGCGCGTGGCGATGGGAACCGTCGCCCTCATCGACCAGGTGCTCTTCTGGGACCTCTGTCGCGAGCATCCGGGCCGCATCATGGTGAGCCTCGACGTGCGGCCCGACGAGGAGCTCGCGATCCGCGGCTGGACCGAAGGCAGCGGCATCCAGCTCGAAGAGGCCCTCATCGACCTCTCCTCCGCCGGCGCGGCGGGGTTCATGATCTCCGAGGTGGGTCGGGACGCCCTCGTCGAGCCCCCGAACTACGACGCCCTCGAGCTCGCCCTGTCCCTCGTCGACCAGGAGGTCGTCGCCGCCGGCGGGGTCCGTCACCTCGAGGACATCGAGCGGCTCCGAGACCTCGAGGTCGACGGGAAGCGACTCGCCGGCGTCGTCGTGGGACGGGAGGTGACCGCCGGACGGCTCACCGTCGAGGACGCCAAGGCCAGGATCCGGGACGACCGGCCCACCCGGCCCTGGACCGCCGCCGACCTCGAGGAGGCCCTGCGGGCGTGGCGGGCCGTCCAGCCCGAGGACGCCGATGCGGCGTCCCGGTTCGTCGACTGGCTCATCCGCCGCGGCTGAACCTCACCAGTCGTCGCCGTCGTAGATCCGTTCCTTCGGACCGACGATGCTCGGATCGAGGGCACCGACGACCTCCTCGTCCTTGGCCGGGTAGTCGAGGGCGTCGAGGACGAAGCGCATCGTGGCCAATCGGGCCCGCTTCTTGTCGTCGGAGCGCACGACCGTCCACGGGGCGAGCTTCGTGTCCGTCGCCATGAACATCGCCTTCTTCGCCTCGGTGTAGGCGTCCCACTTGCCCAGCGACTCGAGGTCGACGGGGCTCAGCTTCCACTGCTTCAGCCGGTCCTGGGCCCGCGAGAGGAACCTCCGGAGCTGCTCCTCCCGCGACACCGAGAACCAGAACTTGAAGAGGTGGAACCCGTTCTCGACGAGGATCGCCTCGATCGCCGGAGCCTCCCGCAGGAAGAGATGGTGCTCGGTCGGCGTGCAGAACCCCATGACGGGCTCGACGACCGCCCGGTTGTACCAAGAGCGGTCGAAGAAGACGATCTCGCCCCGGGTGGGGAGCTGGGCGATGTAGCGCTGGAAGTACCACTGGCCCCGCTCCACCTCCGAGGGCTTCTCGAGGGCGACGACCCGAGCCCCCCTCGGGTTGAGGTGCTCCATGAAGCGCTTGATCGTCCCGCCCTTGCCGGCGGCATCTCGGCCCTCGAAGAGGAGGATGAGCCGCTGCCCGGTGTCTCGCACCCACCGTTGCACCTTGAGGAGCTCGATCTGGAGGAGCCGCTTCTGCCGCTCGTACTCCTTCCGTCCCAGCTTCTCCCGATACGGGTAGGACTCGCAGAGCACCTTCCCCGGCTCGGCGTTCCTGACCTTGTCGAGGAGCTCGTCGGGTACGAGGCCCTCCGGTAGATCGAACGGGAACGGTCCCGGCGACGCCGTGGGCACGAGCTCGAAGCGCGTCATCGCGGCCTCCTCGTCGCGAGTCCTCACGCTACCAAAGCCGGCTCCCGATCGGACGGGGCCGACTCAGCGTCGACGCCTGCGGGCGGGGGCCCGGCCCCGACGGCCATTGCCGGAGCGGGGGCGACCGTTCCCCGACCGGGGACGAGACCCCTGTCCGTCCCGAGCCTCCGGACGGGGCCGCTCGCCGAGCAACTCGCCTCCCGAGGCGAGCGCCGACGGTTCCGGGCTCCCAAGACGACCCGAGAGGCCGAGCCGATGTTGGAGGCGCCGGGCTGCCCGTTCGTCTCCGTCGAGGACGAGGGAGACGACGGCTCCCGACGCCCCCGCCCGGCCCGTGCGTCCCGATCGGTGGAGGTAGGCCTTCTCGTCCTCGGGGAGGTCGAAGTGGACGACCGCCTCCACCCCGTCGACGTGGATGCCGCGGGCGGCGACGTCGGTGGCGACGAGCGCCTCGACGCGTCCCCCGGCGAAGTCCTTCAGCGCCCGCTGACGTTGGCGTTGGCTCCGCCCGCCGTGGATCGCCGCGGCTCGGACGCCGCGTCGGCCGAGTCGCTCGGCGAGCCGATCGGCGCCACGACGCGTCCTCGTGAAGACGATCGTCGAACTCGACGAGGCGACGACCGCCGCGGTGTGGGCGATGCGCTCGGAACGGACGACCCGCCAGAAGTGGTGCCGGGCCGTGCCGGCGTCGGGGGTCTCGGCACCGACCTCGTGCCGGACGGGGTCGCGCTGATAGCGGCGGACGAGTTCGGCGACGTCCCCGTCGAGGGTGGCGGAGAACAGCACGGTCTGCCTCCCTCCTGCGGTCGCATCGAGGAGCCGACGAACCACGGGGAGGAACCCCATGTCCGCCATCCGATCGGCCTCGTCGACGACGACGTGGGTGACGTCGGCCAGGGTGAGGTCGCCCTGGCCGAGGAGGTCGGTGAGCCGCCCCGGCGTGGCGATGACGACGTCGACGCCGCGCCGGAGTCGATCTCGTTGGGGTCGGTACGACACCCCGCCGTAGACGGCGGTCACCCGCCGTCCGACCGACGGCGCGAGGGTCCCCATCTCCCGCCGGATCTGTTCGGCGAGCTCCCGGGTGGGGGCGAGCACGAGCCCACGGGGCCGGTGCGGACGCCCTCGACCGACGGTGGCGAGGAGCGGCACGGCGAAGGCGAGGGTCTTGCCCGAACCCGTCGGGGCCCGACCGAGCACGTCGCGCCCGGCGAGGGCGTCGGGAATGGCGGCGGTCTGGATGGGAAACGGAGCCTCGACGCCCCTGGCGCCGAGGGCGGCCACCATGGGTTCGGGAACGCCGAGTTCGGCGAAGGTGGTCGTGGACATGGGATTCCTCCTCCCCGCGAGGGGGGGTCGATGGTGGCTCGTACCCGACGTCGGGCGACGGCCGGGCGGGGAAGACGAGGCGATCGACCCACGGAGGTACCGAGACCCGCGGCGAGCCTTCGTGGCCCCACCCGCCGCGGCGGTCGGCCCGAGCCTACGGCGCGGATCGGGCTACCTCGTCGGCGCCGTCGCCTACGCTGCCGCGGATGACGACCTTCCCCGGCCCGGCACGACTCGGACGCGGCGTCGTCGTGCCCGTGGGCGTGGAACCCCCCGAGCCGTGGCGGAGGTCGCCGAGGCTGCGACTCGACGAGGGCTCCGTCGAAGGGGCCGGTGAGCTCGTCGATCGGCTCCATCGGGCCTGGGTCACCCGGGAACCCGTCGTCGTCGAATGGGATCTCCCCGACGACGCCCTCGCCGCCGCCGAGGTCGACTCCCGCCCGGTGTGGTCGTTGCCGGCGGACTTCCTCTTCCCCCGAGAGCGCCTCCGGTTCCTCGTCTTCTCGAACAACTACGACGCCCGCCGCGGCGCGCCCCGGTGGTGGTGGGCGACGAAAGCCTCCCGCCTCGTCGGCGCCGAACCCGGCGGCGACGCCGACGTCGTCCTCCCCGACGGCAGCATCGCCTGGATCGACGGCGGACCCCGCGAGGCGGGGCTCGGATCCGCGGTGATCCACGGCGAGACGATCTCGCTCGGTCGTCTCGACCCGGTCCCGGCCGGTCGTCCGCCGCCCGGCGCGGAACTCGACGACGCCCAGCTCGCCGCGGTCGCCCACCGAGCCGGACCGGCCCGGGTGATCGCGCCCGCCGGCTCGGGGAAGACCCGGACCCTCGCCGCCCGTCTCCGCCACCTCCTCGACGGGATCGGGGTCGAACCCGAGCTCGTCGTGGCCGTGGCCTACAACGCGAGGG
>DRQR01000128.1 GCA_011371355.1 Actinomycetota bacterium | reverse complement strand
CGGGACGGGACCTCGTCGGCGACAACCCGATCCTCGCCCGCACCCTGCGGGTCCGCGACGCCTACCTCGACCCCATCAACCTCCTCCAGGTGTCGTTGCTGCGGCGTTCCCGGTCCGGCGAGGCGGAGGATCCGGCGCTGCGTCGGGCGTTGCTGTTGACGGTGAACGGCATCGCCGCCGGGATGCGGAACACCGGCTGAGGACCCCGGTAGCCTCCCCGCCCATGGAACGTCCCGGCGAGAGCCTCTGGCAGGCCCGGTCGTCTCGGCCCGAGTCCCGGGCGCCGCTGCCCGGCGATGTCGACGTCGACGTGGCGATCGTCGGGGCCGGCTACACGGGGCTGTGGACGGCCTTCGCCCTCGCCGAAACCGACCCGTCGCTGCGGATCGTCGTCGTCGACGCCGAGGAGGTCGGCTATGGCGCCTCGGGTCGCAACGGCGGTTGGGTGTCGGCGAAGCTCGCCGGGCTCGATCGCCTCCTCGCCGACCCGCGGGGACGCCCCGAGGCGGTGCGCCTCCAACGGGAGCTCATCGCCACCGTCGACCGGATCGGCGAGGTCGTCGAAGCCGAAGGCATCGACTGTGGCTTCCAGAAGGGCGGAGCCGTGGTCGCCGCCACCCGGCCGCCGCACATCGAGCGGCTCCGAAAGGGCGTCGAGCTGCGACATCGGGTCGGCTTCGGGGAGGAGGACTTCCGGTGGCTCGACCCGGCGGAGGCCGCCGAGCATCTTCGCCCCTCGGTGCTCCTCGGCGCTTCGTACACCCCCCACTGCGCCGTGGTCGACCCCCTCCGGCTCGTCCGGGGTCTCGCCGCCGCCGTCGAACGACGCGGGGTGACGGTCCACGAGCACACCCGCGTCTGGCGCCTGGGCCCGGGACGGGTGGACACCTCCCACGGGACGATCCGGGCCGAGCTCGTCGTCCGAGCCACCGAGGCGTACACGACCCGCCTCTCCGGTCATCGCCGCGACGTCGTTCCCCTGTACTCGCTCATGGTCGCCACGCCGCCGCTGCCGCCGGAGACCTGGGAGGAGATCGGCCTCGACGACCGGCAGGCCTTCTCCGACGGTCGTCGGCTCGTCATCTACGGGCAGCGCACCGACGACGACCGGATCGCCTTCGGCGGCCGGGGTGCCCCCTACCACTTCGGGTCCCGCATCGACCCGTCCTTCGACCGGGACCCGGAGGTGTTCGCCCGGCTCCGGGCGACCCTCGCCGAGCTCTTCCCCGTCCTCGACGGCGTCGAGCTCGACCACGGCTGGGGCGGTCCCCTCGGGCTGTCCCGCGACTGGCTCCCGTCGGTGATCTACGACCGGGACACCCGCATCGCCTGGGCGGTCGGGTATGCCGGGCAGGGCGTGGCGGCGGCGAACCTCGTCGGCAGGATCCTCGCCGACCTCGTCTTGGACCGGGACTCCGACCTGGTCGGGCTGCCGATCGTCGGCCATCGACCCCGCTCCTGGGAGCCGGAGCCCCTGCGGTGGCTCGGGATCAACGCCGGGATCCTCCTCACCGTCTCCGCCGACCGGCACGAGGAGCGGACGGGACGGCAGGCCCGGTGGCGGGGCGCCCTCCTCCATCGGCTCGTCGGGCTCTGAGGTCGTCGCGGCTCAGCCGGAGCTCCCGACGCCGATGCGGGCGGCGCGGGCCCGCTCCCGCGCCGGCAGCACCGCGGCGATCTCGTCGAGGTGGTCGGTCGGCAGCCGGTAGGCGCCGGCGACGGCGGGGAGGAGGTCGGCCCGGTAGTCGTGACCCCAGGCGGTGAACCGGCCGGGGACGACGTCGGCGGCCCGGACGGTGTCGGCGGCGGTGGCCCAGAAGGTCGCGCCGGGGAACCAACGGAGTCGGTCGGGGATCCTCGGGGGTCGGGTCGTCGGGGGACCGAGCCACGACGGCCGGTGGGTGAGGAGGGAGAGGTCGAACCGGGTGACGGGGTCTTCGGGGTGGTCGAGGAAGTGGGCGACGACCTCGTCGTCCGTCTGGTCGAGGAGCGCCGACCCCGACGGGTACGCGCCGGCCCGGGGGTCGGCGGCGACCTCGTGGCGGAAGGCGCTGCGGTAGGGGGTGCCGACCCAGAGGGCCCGGTCGACGCCGCGGCGGAGGAGGCCGTCGATCCCGTCGCCGAGGAAGGCGTCCTGGGAGGTGAAGGCCCCGAGGCTCTCGCCGTAGACGACGACCCGGGGGCGCCGGGGTCGGCCGGCGATCGCCTCGAGGAGGCGGGCGAACTGCCGGGCACCGGGCCGGATCCGGTCGAGGGAGAGGATCGAGGGCCGGAGGCCGTAGCCGATGGCCACGGTGGCGACGTCCCCGCCGGTGAGGTACTCGACGGCGTCGACGGCCACCGGGTTCACGTACCCGGACCCGGCGGGAGAGGCGACGACGAGGAGGGACCGGTCGAACCCGCCGAGCCGTTCGAGGTCGTCGAGGGCGAGGGCGACCCGATCGTCGGGGTTCGGCGCCGAGTCGAAGCCGACGAATACCCGGACCGGTTCGACGGCGTGGCCGGTCACCGCGGCGAGGTCGTCGGCGGTACACCGCTCCGACACGAACCGGCGGCCCTCCCGGCCGAGATCGCCGAAGGCGACGGCGCTGTTCGGACCGCCCGACACCCACGGATCGTCGGGCGGAGTCCCATAGCCCGGCTCGACGGTGCGCTCGTCCCGTTCGGCCTTCGTGGCCGCGGTGCGCAGGGTGCCGACGGCTCCGGCGAGGACGCCCCCGGCGGCGAGGGCCCGGAGGAGGGGCCGGGCCTTCCCCGGGGCGGCGGGTCCGAAGACGGCGAGGTCGACGCCGGCGGCGGCGAGGCTCCAGGCGATCCCTCGGCCGACGACGGACCGGTGGGGGATCGGGTCGGCGGGTGGGGGGAGGAGCCCGACCGCGGTGCCGGCGAGGGCCGCGGCGAGCCCGCCGAGGCGTCCGGCCGAGAGGCGTCGGAGCGCGACGCCCCCGACGACGCCGGCGAGCGACGCCGTCGCCGCGGCGGCGGTCGCCACCCAGCCGCGGTCGGCGGGACCGTGGGGCATGAGGGAGGGTTGGAGCGACGCGGCGGCGGTGGCGAGGACCGACGGGCGGAGCCGGTGGGGCACCGGATCAGTCGGGGACGACGAGCTGGAGGGCCCAGGAGACGACGGCGAGGACGAGTCCGCCGAGGAGGGTGGCGCCGAACCCGGTGGATTGGATGCCGGAGTCGAGTTGTCCGGCGAGCCAGATGACCCCGGCCATGAGGGCGACGTTGATGACGAGGGTGAAGAGCCCGAGGGTGACGAGCCGGATGGGGAGGGCGAGGAGCTTGACGATCGGTTTGATGACGGCGTTGACGACCCCGAGGGCGAGCCCGACGACGCCGAGGACCCACAGCGGTCCGTCGAAGCTCAGACCGGGCACGAGGTTCACGGTGAGCCAGACGGCGAGGGCGTTGACGGCGATGCGGACGAGGAAGCTGATCATGTGGGGATCAGGCTACCCGAAACCCGCTCAGTTGGCGGGAGGCTTCGGGCAGACGTCGTCGAGGTCGTCGAGGCCGAGCTCGGTGATCGCCCGCTCGGGATCGGCGAGGACGAGCTGGACGTGCTCGTGGACGAGGTCGATGTTGGGGACCCGGCCGGGCTTCCCGTCGTCGCGGAACTTCAGATGGTAGGTGGGGGGGATGAAGCGCACCGAGACGATCCGGTCCCGGTCGATCTTGGGGAGGAGCTCGACGAGCTGGGGGAGGGCCTCGAGGGGGATGTCGGTGGTGACGTTCTCCTCGATCACCTCGGCGAGGCGCCCGAAGTTCACGAGGAGCTCGGTGGGTTCGAGCTGCTCGAGGAGGGCCTCGAGGACGCATCGCTGCCGGTTCATGCGGAAGTAGTCGGAGTCCTGGTGGCGGGTCCGGGCGTAGGCGAGGGCGAGCTCGCCGTCCATCTCGT
>DRQR01000127.1 GCA_011371355.1 Actinomycetota bacterium | reverse complement strand
TCTCGGTGGTGCCGAGGTCGGCATGCCCGAGGAGCTCCTGGACGGCCCGGAGATCCGCGCCGCCTTCGAGGAGGTGGGTGGCGAAGGAATGCCGAAGGGCGTGGGGGAAGGTCCCGAGCCGGTCGGCGACGACCCGTCGGATGCCCCGCTCGCCGAGGGGAGCCCCACGGACCCCGAGCCAGAGCGCATCGCCCGAGGCGGGGGCGACGAGGGCGGGACGGCCCCGTTCGAGGTAGGCGTCGAGGGCCGCCCGGACGGGCCGACCGAGGGGGACGCTCCGACTACGTCGTCCCTTCCCGACGACGGTCAGGAACTCCCCGCCGACCTCGTCGACCCGCAGAGCCGCCGCCTCGGCGACCCGGAGTCCGGCGCCGTAGAGCAACTCGAGGAGCGCCCGATCCCGCAGGTCGACGGGCCGCTCGCCGACCACGGCGTCGAGGGCCGCGGCGAGGGACGTCCTCGGGAGGGCCTTCGGGAGGGTGCGGGGCCGCTTCGGGCTCGACACGCCGACGGCCGGGTCGCGGTGGAGCTCGCCGCGGCGGACGGCGTCGGCGAAGAAGGCCCGGACCGCGGAGGCCTTGCGGGCCACCGACCGGCGTGCGTACCCGCGGGTGTCGAGTTGGGCGAGGAACCGGCGTACGACCCGGCGATCGACCTCGGCCGCGTCGTCGATGCCCCACCGACTGCAGAACTCGAGGAACTGGGCGAGGTCGCGGCGGTAGGCGGCGACGGTGTGCGGCGAGAGGCCTCGTTCGACCTCGATCCGGATGAGGTACGCGTCGACGAGGCGGGCGAGGGACGGCATGGGCCCATGGTCGCCGTCGGTCGGCCCGAGGTCAACGATCCGCCAGGGGGAGGACGGAGAGCTCGGCGACGAGGTCGTCGGGATCCAAGACGGGGTGCGCCCCGTCCCGGAGGAGGAGGTTGCATCCCCGGGAGGTCGAGCGGTCGACGTCGCCGGGTACGGCGAACACCGGCACGCCGAGGTCGAGGGCATGGGCGACGGTGAGCATCGATCCTCCCCGGACGCCGGTCTCGACGACGACCACCGCGTCGGCGAGCTCGACGAGGATCCGGTTCCTCGCCGGGAAACGCCCGGGGTGGGGCCGCGTCCCCGGCGGGTACTCGGAGACGACGGCTCCCCCCGCGGCGACGAGATCGCGGGCCAGCCCGACGTTCGCCCTCGGGTAGGGAACGTCGAGGCCGCAGCCGACCACGGCGATCCCTCGTCCGCCGGCTTCGACGACGCCGCGGTGGGCCGCCGCGTCGATGCCCCGGGCCAGGCCGCTGACCACGGTCCACCCGGCCTCGGCGAGGGCGCGCCCGTAGGCCCGGGCGAGGGTGCGCCCGTAGGCGGTGCAGGTCCTCGTCCCGACCACGGCGACGGCCGGTCCCTCCGGCACGGTCCCCCGCAGGAAGAGCCACCAGGGTCCGGTCGGTGCCACGCCGAGGCGGCCGAGCCGCTCGTGGTCGGGCACCGGCAGGGTCACGAAGTCGATCCCCAACCGGGCGAGTTCCCGTCGTCGGGCCTCGTTCGACACCCCGACGACCGAGGCACCTCGCCCCCGGCTGCCGAGGGCACCCGCTTCGATCCGTCGGAGCGTGCCGTCGGCACCCCACCGGCGGAGCCATTCGCCGAGCCGGTCCGGGGCGAGGTCGAGGTGGGCGAGTCGGAAGAGCGCCTCGCTCACGCGCGGAGCTCCAAGGCCGCGGCGACGTGGTCGGCCGAGACGACCTCGGCGCCGTCGAGATCGGCGATCGTCCTCGCGACGCGGCGAACCCGGTCCCAGCCCCGGGCGGTCACCCGCCCTTCCTCGGCCGCGGCGACGAGCGGGGCGAGAGCGTTTCGGCCCCAGCCGACCGCGTCGAGGGCGGAACCGGCGAGGTCCCGGTTCAGCGTCCCGCGCTCCTCCTGGCGTCGCCGGGCTCCGGCGACGCGCTGGGCCACCGCCGCGCTCGCCTCCCCCGGGGGACCGTCCCAGGCACTCGGGCGCAGTCTCGGCACCCGAACTCGGAGGTCGAGTCGATCGAGGAGCGGACCCGACAGTCGGCTGCGGTACCGGGCGACCGCGGCGTCGCTGCAGACGCAGGGCTCGAGCCGATCGTCGCGGTACCCGCACGGGCACGGGTTCGTGGCCGCCACGAGCTGGAACCGGGCGGGGAACTCGATCGTGCGCTCCGCACGTGCGATGCGGACCACGCCCTCCTCGAGGGGCTGCCGGAGCGCGTCGAGGAGGGCGGGTGGGAACTCGCCGAGCTCGTCGAGGAAGAGGACGCCGCGGTGGGCGAGGGTGACCTCGCCGGGCCGAGGCAGCCCGCATCCCCCGCCCACGAGGGCGGCGAGGGTCGCCGAGTGGTGGGGACGCCGGAAGGGCACCCCTCGGGGAGGTTCCACCCCCGCCGCGGCGGCGACGAGGGCGAGCTCCCTGCGTTCGGCCGGCGTGGGGGGCGGCAGCAGGCCGGGGAGGCACCGGGCGAGCATCGTCTTGCCGCCACCGGGGGCTCCCGACAACAGGAGGTGGTGCCCTCCCGCCGCGGCCACCTCCAGCGCCCACCGGGCTCGGGGCTGGCCGCGGACCTCGGCGAGGTCCGGGGTCGCGGGGTCGACCCCCTCGGGCGGCGGGGGCGCGACCTCCGCCGGTGGACGACGCCCCGCGAGCACCTCGACGGCGTGGAAGAGGTCGACGACGGGCACCACGACGTCGTCGGCGGCGACCCCCGCGTTCGCGGGTACGAGACAGCGCGCGCTGCGACGACGGGCCATGATCGTGGCGGCGAGGATGCCGCGGACCGGGCGGAGGGAGCCGTCGAGCCCGAGCTCGCCGAGGGCGGCGACCGGTCCGTCGCCGAGCTGGGCCGTTCCCTGGGCGGCGAGGATCCCCAGGGCGATCGGCAGGTCGTGTGCGGCCCCCGACTTCGGCAGATCGGCCGGGGAGAGGTTCACGACGACTCGGCCCCGGGGGAAGCCGAAGCCGGAAGCGGCGAAGGCGGCCCGGACCCGCTCCTTGGCCTCCCGGACGGCGGCGTCGGGAAGCCCGACGATGGCGAAGCCGGGCCGACCCCCACCGACGTGGGCCTCGACGGAGATCGGCCACGGCTCGACGCCCACGACGGCGCAGGAGGTGACGGTGGCGAACATGGGCCGAAGGTATCGCCGGGGAGTGACACGAACTCGTCGGGGGCGCGCCCCCGGAGGCCGGGGGGCCGCCGGCACGAGGGAGGACCACCGGGGCGGTCGCGAGGGCCGACGAGACGGCGAGCCCGGCGACGATGCCCGTCGCCCCGGTGCCGACCGCTCACGCGCCGCGGAAGTCGGGCTCCCGCTTGTCGGCGAAGGCCTGGACCGCCTCGCGGAGGTCCTCGGACCCCAGGAGGATCGCCTGGGCCTGCTCCTCGAAGGCGAGCGCCTGCTCGAAGCTCATCGTCGCGCTCCGGTCGAGGGCCCG
>DRQR01000126.1 GCA_011371355.1 Actinomycetota bacterium | reverse complement strand
CACGTGCGCCTGCAGGGGCTTCACCGTCGAGCGGTAGTAGAGGGGGTGATCGGGGTCTCCCGAGCGGTCGAGCTCCCGACCGTCGGCGTCGACGGCGACGACGTCGACTCGGTCGGCCGCCTCCACGAGGCCCGAACGGACCGTGAGGACCTCCACGGCTCAGGAGGAGAGCAGCTCGTCGAGGTCGGCGAGTCCCTCCCGGTAGCGGCGGGCGAGCTCGGCGAGGACCGCCTCGTGGGCGTGGAAGACGAGGGCCCGCTGCTCGGAGACCTGGCGCTCCGCCTCGGCGAGTCCCGCCTGGATCTCCTCGAGGTCGGCGTCGGCGATCGACGGGAGGTGAGTGAGGAAATCGTCGCCGAGGGCGCGGTCGACGGCTCGACGGCCCCGGTCGGGCAGCTCGGGAGCGGCGATGGGCAGCTCTCGGGCCGGACCCGAGCTCGGTCCGGCGTCGTGCTCGGCGAGGATCTCGGGGAGCGCCTCGATGAGCGAACGCCGCTCCTCGCCCCGGCGGCGGCGGAGCTCGAAGGCGAGGAGATCCATGCGGCCGTGGAGCAGGCGTCGGTAGTAGGACAGCTCGGTGTCGAGCTCGTCGAGCATCCGGCGGCGCGCTCGGAGCTCCTCCATCGGAACCCGGTCGAGATCTTCGACGAAGGCGGGGTCGGCGACCTGGTCGATCCGGCGGCGATTGCGGTCCACGGGCCTGACTCCTTCCGGGGTCACCGACAGTAGTAGCGAACGGTGGGGTAGGGATTCACCGACCGCGTACCGCCGACTCGGATCTCGAAGTGGAGGTGCGGCGAGGTGTACCGGGCGTTGCCCGAGTTCCCCACGTAGCCGATGTCGGTTCCCTTGGACACCCGCTGGCCGTCCACGATTCCGGGGACGTAGCCGTCGAGGTGGGCGTAGTAGTACTTGTTGCCGTCGTCCCCGTAGACGTAGGCGACGGTGCCGCCGAGCCGGACGGTCCGGAACCGGACGACGCCGTCGACGACCGCCTGGACCGGGGTACCCCGTTTGGCGAACATGTCCGTGCCCTTGTGTCGTCGTCCGCCCGAGCGAGGGAAGCCCCAGGAGTTGATGAACGACGTGCGGCCGTCGACGGGACAGACGAACCCGGGCGTGGCCTCGGGTGGGAGCCCGGCCGCGGCGCCGCTGGCGTTCGCCCGGGCCCGAAGGGCCTGCTCGGCCTTCCGGCGGGCCTCGGCGGCGGCGAACTCGGCCCGTTCCTTCGCCAGCTTGTCGATCGCTCGACGCTCGGCGGCGCTGGCCTCCGCATAGGCCCGCTCCGCGGCCTCGAAGAGCTCCGCCATCCGCTCGACGAGTCGCTCGGCGTCCTCCTCGAGACGCCGCATCTCCGCCTCGTCCTCCTCGAGGTCGGCTCGGAGCCGATCCAGGTCTCGCTTCACGGCCTCGAGGCGGTCGAGGGCGGCGAGGTCCTGGTTCGTGGCCTCGTCGATGAGCACCTGGGAGGTGAGGAGGTCCTGGATCGAGCCGGCTTCGAAGGCGACCGAGACCAGACCCGGGCTCGACGACGTGTAGGCCTCGTAGACGAGCTCACGGGCCCGGCGCCGGAGGTCGATGGCCTCCGTCTCGTAGCGCCGGATCGTGTCCTGGACCCGGTGGATCCGGAGCTCGAGCTCCTCGAGCTGCTGGACGATCTCCTCGTAGTGGGCGACGGCGACCTCGAGGTCGTTCTGGGCGGCGATCCACTCCCGGTACTTCGCCTTGCGTTGCTGCTGGGCCCGTTCGAGCTGCTCCTCGGCCTTCTCGACGTCGCGGCGGGTCTGCGCGGTCGCGGCGACGGGCACGCCGCCGACGAGGGCGACGAGGAGGGCCACGGCGAGGCTGCGGCGAACGAACATGTCCGCCGCGAGGCTAGCGTCCGGGCCGGAGAAGATCAGCCGGCGCCGAAGACCCGGAGGGCGAGCCAGAACAACGGCGCGGCGACCACGAGCCCGTCGACGGCGGCGAGGCGTCCCGGTGGCCGAGCCGTATGGACGACGACGCCGATGCGGACCATCGCGCCGAGCGCCCGACCGGCGATGATCCCGGCCGCGGCGAAGACCGCCGCGAGCATCGACGCGGAGAGCTCGATGCCGGCCACCGCCAGCCCGACGGCCACCCCGGCGAGGAGGGTGCCGAGGAGGGCACCGACGTTGGGATCGACCGACTGGATCCGGGTCCCGTAGACGAGGCCGAGGGCGGCCCCGACGAGGCCCGCGAGGGTGACGACGACGAAGGCGACGACCGCCTCGGTCGAGGTGAGACCGAGGAGGACGAGGCTGCCCGAGGCGGTCGCGGCGAGGACCGTGAGGGCGACGCCCGCCGCGGTCGTCGTCACCGGACGGTCCGGCGGGCTGAACACCGGCCAGGCCACGGCGAAGGCGATCGCCGCCGCGACCCCGCCCGCGTAGCCGGTCGGACCCCAGGCGTAGGAGCCCGCCGCGGCGAGGACCGGGCCGACGAGGAGCGGGTAGAGGGGCAGGCGTCGGCCGCGGGCCGCGGCGGCGTCGTGGACGTCCCAGCTCCACGCCATCACCGCACCGGCGGCGACGACGACGAACCACTGGATGGGGATCCACGCCGCGACGAGCAGGGCGGTGACGAGCGCCACCGGCAGGAGGTTGGGATCCGTACCCAGGCTCGTGGCCGTCGTACCGCCCGACACCGGGGGGATGAGCGCGATCTCGTCGCCGGGCCGGACGGGGGTGTCGTCGTCGGCGGGTTCCCCGTTCACCCACACCCGGGCGGCCTCGACTCCGACGGCGAACCGGTCGCCGAAGCGGCGGCGGGCGGCGTCGAGGACCTCGCCGACGGTGGCGCCGTCGACGTCGGCCGACGAGACGCCCGCGGCTTCCCGCAGGTCGGCGAAGAGACGGAGGGTCGGCATCGGCGACGAAGGCTAGTCGGAAGCCCCCTCCTCGACGCGGCGCGCCCGTGCCCCGGCGGCGTCTGCACCCGACGACCCGAGGGTGGAGATCACCTCCTCGGGGTCGGTCACCGTCAGGGTCGTCGGCACCCCGGTCTCGCGGAGCCGACGAGCCTCGATGCGGCGGTCCCGCCAACCCACCGCGCCGAGGCCGAGCCGGTACGACCCGGCGTCGTCGTCGAGGGCACGCATCACCACCTCCGGATGCTCCCCGGCGGCGGCGAGCGCCCCGGCGACGAGGAGGTTCACCACCCCCACGCCCTCGCCGGGCGTCGTGAAGGCCCGGGCAGGGGCCGGGATCACCCTGACGGGGAGCCCGTGGCGGGTCGCGGCGACGAGGAACCTCGCCGTCGTCGAGGAAGGGCGGTCCCGACCGATCGCCATCGCTGCGCCGACCCGGGGACGGACCCGGGCGAGGGACGCGACCGTCTCCTCGGGGTCGTCGAGGCGTTCGGGTGGGACGCGGAGGACGAGGGCGGGCTCGTCGAGGGACGCGGCGAGCGCCCCGGCATCGTCGACGTGCTCCCAGGCCACCTCGACGAAGCGCACCCGGACGCCCGGACCGAGCTCGGCATGGAGGGCGGCGGCGTCGGCCACCGCGGCGACGTCGGTGACGACTCCGAGGGACCAGGGAGCCGTTCCCGACCCGCTCGAACGAACGATCGCGGCGGCGACCTCGGCGAGCAGGAGCCCGGGGACGACGAAGGATCCGAGGGCCCGGCCGAGGGGTCCGGATCGGAGACGGCGGTGTGCGGCGACCGCCGCCTGGGCGGAGCCGAGGCCTTCCAGCAGCCGACCGTCGTCGAGGCGCCCCTCCCAGAGGGAGACGAATCCGGTCGGCGACCCGAGGTCCGCGATGGCGCCCACCGCCGGGATGGTACGGAGGGCCCGGCGTGGGGCGTAATCTTCGGGTCCGTGGCCCTCCCCGAGCACATCGAGATCGTCGAGGTCGGACCCCGCGACGGCCTCCAGAACGAGGACGTGATCCTCTCCACCGACGAGAAGGTCGCCCTCGTCCGGCGACTCGTCGGCGCCGGGATCCGTCGGATCGAGGTGGCGAGCTTCGTCCATCCGGGTCGGGTTCCCCAGATGGCCGACGCCGAGGCGGTCCTCGCCGGCTTGGGACCCAGCCCCGAAGGGGTGTCCTACGTCGGGATCGTCCTCAACCGTCGCGGGCTCGAACGGGCCCTCGCCACCACCGTCGACGAGGTGAACTTCGTCGTCGGGGCCACCGAGGGATTCAACCGGGCGAACGCCGGGGTCGGCCCCGAGGACACCATGGCCGAGATCGAGGCGATGATCCCCGAGGCGCACGCCGCCGGACGGCGAGCGACGGTGACGATCTCGGTGTCCTTCGGCTGTCCCTACGAGGGAGAGGTGGAGCCCACCACCGTCGTCGAGCTCGTCCGGCGCGCCGTGGTCGTCGGCGCCGACGAGGTGGCCCTCGGCGACACGATCGGGGTCGCCGTCCCCGCTCAGGTCCGCCGACTCGTCGAAGCCATCGATCGCACCGTCGGTGCCGTCCCCCTCCGTGCCCACTTCCACGACACCCGCAACACCGCGATCGCGAACGCCCAGGCCGCGCTCGAAGAAGGCGTCGGGGTCCTCGACGCGTCGGTGGGCGGGGCCGGAGGTTGCCCCTTCGCCCCGGGTGCGTCGGGGAACGTCGCCACCGAAGACCTCCTCTACCTCCTCCGACGGTCGGGGATCGCCGTCGGCATCGATCCCGAGGCGGTGATCGCGACCGGGCGGTGGCTCGGCGAGCGGCTGGGGAAGCGGCTCCCCGCCGCGGTCGCCCAGGCGGGCTGGTTCCCTCCCGCGGGGGGGCGATGAGCCTCCCGATCTCCTTCCTCTCCGACTTCGGCCTCGACGACGAATTCGTCGGCGTCGTCCACGGCGTCATCGCGAAGCTCGCCCCCGAGGTCAGGGTCATCGACGTCGGGCATCGGTTCCCCAGGGGCGACGTGCGGGCCGCCGCCCTCGCCCTCGTCCGAGCCGTCCAGTACCTCCCCGAAGGGGTGCTCCTCGCCGTCGTGGATCCGGGCGTCGGTACCGATCGTCGGGCCCTCGCCGTTCGCACGCCCTGGGGTCCGATGGTCGGACCCGACAACGGGCTCCTCGCCCCGGTGGCGGCCTTCGTCGGCGGCGCCGACCTCGCGGTGTCCCTCGACGCCGAGGCGTTCCGCATCCCCTCCGAGGGGGAGACCTTCTGGGGCCGAGACGTGTTCGCCCCCGCCGCGGCCGTCCTCGCCTCCGGGGAGGCGACCTTCGAGGAGCTCGGCACGCCGGTCGATCCCGCCTCCATCGTTCCGCTCCTCCTGCCGCTCCCCGAGCCCGACGGCGAGGGGGGGATCCTCGGCGAGGTGCTCTGGATCGACCGCTTCGGGAACGCCGAGACGAACGTGGGACCCGACGATCTCCGTGCCCTGGGATGTGCGCCGGGCGAGCCCGTCGAGATCGTCGTCGCCGGCGTGGCGCACGAGGCTCCCTGGGTCACCGCCTACGGGGACGTCGGTCCGGGGGAGCTCCTCGTCCACGTCGACTCCGCCGGCCAGATCGCCATCGCCGCCAACGGGGGACGAGCCGACGAGCTCCTTCCCCTCGCCGAGCGAACCGCGGTCGTCTTCCGCCGCCCGGCTCGCCGGCGGAGCCTCGAGGTCCGGCCGTCGGTCACGGCGTGAAGCCGGAGGTGGCGAGCTTGAGGAGGAACGCGCCGACGATGAGGACGAGGAGGACGACGAGGACGATCGACGTGACGGGACGCATGGGAGGCTCGACCCTAGCGGGACGGCCGCGGTGAGACGCGTCGAGCTGCTCACGAGGCCGGGGTGTTCGCTCTGCGACGAGCTCGAGGCCGTCCTCGCCCGGCTCCCGCCCTGGCGGCGCGTGCGGGTGACGCGGATCGACGTGAGCGCCGACCCCGAGCTCGAGGCTCGGTTCGGGCACCGGATCCCCGTGTTGCGAGCCCCCGACGGCCGGATCCTCCTCGAGGGCGAGGTCGATGCCCGGGCCGTCCGCCGTGCTCTGGGACGGCGACGTGCTCGGCGGTCCTAGGCTTGCGTCCGTGAGAGGCAGGATCCCGCCGACGACGATCTCGCGACTGCCGATCTATCTCCGCTGCCTCGCCGCCGCGTCCCCGGGCGCGACCTTCTGCTCCTCCGAGCAGCTCGCCGAGATCGCCGGGGTGAACTCGGCGCAGGTCCGCAAGGACCTCTCGTACCTGGGCTCGTACGGGGTCCGGGGCGTCGGCTACAACATCGCCGAGCTCGAGGCCCAGATCCGCAGGGTCCTCGGCCTCGACCGCGAGTATCCGACGGTGATCGTCGGTGCCGGGAACCTCGGGAGGGCCCTCGCCCGCTACGACGGGTTCGCCGACGCCGGGTTTCGGGTCGTCGCGCTCTTCGACGTCGACCCGGCGAAGGTCGGACCGGGGCCCGCGGGCATCCCCATCCTCGCCATGGGCGAGCTCGAACGCGTCGTGCGGGACGAGGACGTCGCCATCGCCATCCTCGCCGTCCCCGCCTCGGCCGCCCAGGGGGTCGCCGAACGCCTCGCCGAGGCCGGGATCCGGTCCATCCTCAACTTCGCGCCGACCGTCCTACGGATCGGCGACGGGGTGGAGGTGCGCCGGGTGGACCTCTCCACCGAGCTGCAGATCCTCACCTACCACCTCCGGAGTCGGCTCCTCTCCGAATCGGGGTAGGGCCGACTTCCCCTCCCCATCGGCGGCACGAGCTGCTAGGAATCGAGGAGAGGTGATCGAGATGACCGAAGACCTCGTCGATCTCGCCGAGGAGCTGACGAGGGCCGCCGCAGCGGAGGGTCCGCGTCGAGCCGAGCTCGAAGCGGCCGTCGGACGGCTGACCCTCGAGCTGCGGGCGGCGATCCTCGGCGCCGAGGAGCTCGACGCGAGGATCGCTCGGACCACGGCTCGACTCGTCTCCCTGAAGGGAGCCACGCGCTCGGGGTATGCCGGCTTCGGGATGGAGTATCAGAACCCCGTCCGGGACGTGGAGCTCTCCAGGGTGTTCGCCGCCGAAGGCGACACCGACCGGGAAGTGGCGCTCCTCGAACAGGAGCTCGAGGAGCTCACGCGGCTGCGGAGGGCCCTGCCCTGATCGCTACGGCTCGTCGCGCTCGTAGCGGTCGAGGGCGAGGACGAACATCACGAACAGCGTCGCCGAGGCGAGGGTGAGGGCGATCGCGGGGATGCGGATCTGGAGCGCGTCGAGACCCTCGAGGTTCGCGGGACGAATGCCCCTGGGGGCGTAGATCACGAAGAGGAAGCTCCCGATCACCATCCAGCCCGTCGTCGCCGCCCCCGTCACGAGGAAGGCGAGGCGCTTGCCGAGGTTCGTCTGGAGGATGAGCCATCCCGATCCGACGAACACGACGATCGCGCCGAGGGTGATCCCGATCCCTCGCATCATCTGCGAGAAGGCGGTGACGTGGCCCGCCTCGTCTCGCTGGTTGAAGACGAGGCCCACGAGGTGGGCGGCGGCGTCGTGGACGAAGGGGATCATGAGGACGAGGACGACGATGCCGCCGGCGAGGCCGAGGAGCTCGAGCCGGCTGAGGCCGCCCTCGCTACGACGGGGCATCACAGGGACCTCTCGAACATGACGATCATCTCGATGTCCTCCTCGGAGAGCAACATCCCGAATCCGGGCATCCGGCCCGAGCCGAGCCCGTTCACCCCGTAGTGCACCGCCTGGTCGGTGCCGCCGATGACGAACTCGACCTGGTCGCGCCAGTCGGGGAACTGGACCACCGAGCGGCCCTGCCGCAGCGCGGGGCCCCAGGCACCCGAACCGGGTCCCTGCTCGAAGGGCGGGCCGGCACTCCATCCGCCGGTGTGGCAGCGCGCGCAGTAGGCGTTGTAGAGGCCGGCGGCCTCTCGGGCCTCGTCGGCGGTGAAGGTGCGGGGGGCGGGCGCGTCCTCGACCCCCTGGGACTCGAGGTAGCGGGCGTCGGCGGCCTGTCGTTCGGTCATCGCCGCGGCGATCGCGTCGAAGTCGACCTGCCAGGGGCGGGCGGCGGCGGCCTCCTCGAGGAACTCGAGGCCCGGCAGGAGGTCGGCGAGGAAGGCCTCCTGCCGTTCCGCGGCGACCCGGAGGAGCAGTAGGTCGGTGTCGAGGTGTTGGAGGAGCGTCTCGGCGGCATCCAAGTCGGGGATCGGGGTACCGTCCTTCGCCTCGTTCGTGTGGCTCGAGGTCGCGTCGAAGGCGACGTCGTAGTTCGTGTTCGGCACGAAGACGGCTTCGAGCTGCTTCTTCGTCTTCTCCTTGTCGAGGACGAGGAGCGTCTCCCGGGCGATGCGGGCCATCTCGGAGAGCTCGGCCTCGACGGCGTCGGTGAGCCCGTCCCGGTCGGTGTCGGACCCCGGTTCCTCGCAGACCCTCCCGACGAGGGCACCGGACTCGGCGGTACAGGTCCCGGGACCACCGAGGAGCTCCCTGGCTCGAGTGTCGAAGTCGCCGACCACTCCGAGGCGGTCGGGCGCCGCCTCGACCTCGGCGACCGCGGCGCGCTGGAGGGCGAGGAGCTCGGCGGTGATCCGGTCCCCCTCGTCGATCCGCTGGAGCGCCGAGGCGACGGCCCCTTCCCGACGGGCGACGGCCTCGGACTGGGGGATCTGGATCGACTGGAGGAAGGCGATGACCTCGTCGATCTCCTGGAAGGTCATCGCCCCGCCGCCCTCGAGACCGTTCGCCGGCATGGGCGTGCCCGGGCGCCCGTACTCGATCCAGAAGCGGACCTCGTCGACCGAGAAGCGGTAGAACACGTCGTCGAGGGACGGCACGTACCAGGTGACGTCGACCCCCGACCGGGCCTCGCTGAACTCGGCGCCGCCGCCGCTGCCGGTGGGGCCGTGGCATCCCGCGCAGCCGAAGCGCTCGTAGAGCTTGGCGCCCCGCTCGACGGCCTCCTCGTGTTGGGCTTCGGCGAAGGCCACCTGGCGGGCAGGCTCCTGGGCGGCGTACCACACCATGAGGATCGACAGGAGCGCCCCGGCGACCACGGCGTTGCGGAGCACGATCGTCGACCGTCGGTTCTCGAGCTCGTCGTCGGAGAGGTAGGGGGAGAGGTTCTCGGGTGGCTCCTCGAGCTCGGCGCTCCGGCGACGCCGGGAGTTCACGTAGAGGAAGGCGAGCCAGCCCAACACCGCGGTGGCGGCGAGGACGAGGGCGAGGGAGCCGATCCCGAAGGCCTCCGGGTTCGGCGGGGCGCCCTCGGTGGCGGCGACGGCGAGCGTGATCGTGGGCACGGGCGGCATCACCTCACTCAGATACAGAACGGGCCCTGGGGGTACTCCGCGGTCTTCGCCCGCGCCCGGGGGGTCTGGTAGATCGTCCCGGTGTCGATGATGAGCTCACCGGCCTCGTTGACCTCGACGGCGAACCGGTCGAGGTTGCGGGGCGCCGGTCCCGCCTCGTACTCCCCGTGGATGTTGTACTTCGACCCGTGGCAGGGGCATTCGAAACCCTGCGAGGAGATGCATTCGGGCACCCGGCAGCCGAGGTGGACGCAGCGGTGCCACATCGCCATGACGCCGATGCCGTCGGCCTCGCCCCCGGCGACCACCGAGGGGAGTCCGGCGAAGGAGTTGCCCTCGACCTTCTCGAGGAGTTCGAGGGGGAACGGGACGATCCACGCCTGGGCGGCGTTGACGTGCTGGGGGATCACCGTCGCCCCGTCGAAGAGCTTCTCCTTGAGGTCGTCGAGCTTCCCGGCGTTCACCTTCGTGCCGAAGCCGCCCTTGAGCTTCGGCCACATGAAGGCGAGGGAGAAGAGACCGAACTGGGCGAGGAACAGGGTCCAGACCGCCAGGAGGGCTCGGTTGAAGAACTGGCGTCGGGTGACGCCGTACTCGGCCTCGTCGACGGTCACCCGCTCGAGCGCCGGGTCCGGCGGCGGGGCGGTCGAGGGCTCGTCGGTCGTCTCGGCCTCGCCGG
This sequence comes from Actinomycetota bacterium, assembly GCA_011371355.1. Classification (GTDB taxonomy): domain Bacteria; phylum Actinomycetota; class Acidimicrobiia; order Spongiisociales; family UBA5794; genus DRQR01. The sequence goes on along the minus strand of DRQR01000126.1, from coordinate 3,442 downwards.
GCGCCTCGGGGCCGGGTGCCGCCTCGGTCGCCGTCGAGGCCGGGGCCGTCGCCGTCCCTTCGGCGCCGCGGAGGGTCGCCGCCGAGCGGTCGCGCCGGAGCGCCTCCCGGTCGAGGTCGGCCGCGGTGAGGGGCTCGGCGCCGGCGCCGCGGCGTACCGCGACGGCGACGATGCCGGCGAAGACGAGGGCGCCGGCGGCGACGAGGAGGAGCAGGAAGATCGTGGTCGCGCTCATTCGAGGATCGCTTTCAGGTCGTCGAAGAAGATGCCGTCCCGCCAGGGGAAGGTGAAGTTGAACCCGGGGCCTCGGAAGAACGACCCGTAGATCGTCAGCACCGCCGAGGCCGTGATGAAGAACGTGAAGATGAGGATCGCCAGCTTCCGGTCGGACGGCCGCACCGACGGGTTCTTGTCCACGTAGGGGATGAAGGCGAGGGCGGCGAGACCCAGACCGGGGATGAGGACGCCGGCGACCTGGGGGTCGAAGTAGGCGAGGAGCTCCTGGAGGCCGAGGAAGTACCACGGGGCCTTCGACGGGTTCGGCTGCTCGTTGAAGTTCGCGAACTCCAGCAGCGGCGCCTGGATGTAGATCGCCATCGCGATGAGGACGAAGGTGACGACGAGGAGGGCCACGAACTCGATCGCGAGCAGGTGCGGCCACACGTTGACCTTGTCGTGGGGCTCCCGCTTCACCTGCTGGATCGCCCCGGCCTTCACGACGGTGAGGAGGCGCTGGGTGCGCACGCCCTCGGGGATCGCGGGGGCCGCCGCGGGTTGGGCACCGCCGGCCGCCGGGCGCGGCGCGGTGGCCGTGGCGGTGGTGGCGGTCGCCGGCGCGGCGGTCGGCACCGGCCGACCCTCCGCCTTCGCCCGGGCCCGCATCGATCGTTCGAGGAGGTGCTTGGGGATCCCCGTCTCGGCGGCGAGGGTGTCGAGGTCGGCCGCGGCGGGGGGTGCGTCGCCGCCGCCGGCGGCGGGGGCGGGCGGGGCCTCGCCCTTCATCTCGGCGAGGACCTCCTCGACGGGACGGCCGGTCGCCTTCGCCTTCGCTTCGGCCGACCGTCGGAGCAGGTGTTCTGGGATGTCAGCCACTCGGTGCCTCCTCAGAGCGGACCGGAGATGCCGCCGTCCTTGCGGACCCGCCAGAAGTGGACCGCGAGGAAGATCGTGATCACGAACGGCAGGAAGAGCACGTGGAGCACGTACCACCGCAAGAGGGTGTCGGGGGTGATCTGCACCCCTCCGATGAGCACGAAGGACACCTGGCTGCCGAACACCGGCGTGTAGCTCGCCATCGTCGACCCGACGGTCACCGCCCACAGGGCGAGCTGGTCCCAGGGCAGCAGGTAGCCGGTGAACGACAGGAGGAGGGTGAGGAGGAGGAGCACGACGCCGACCACCCAGTTGAACTCCCGAGGCGGCTTGTAGGCCCCGTGGTAGAAGACCCTGGCCATGTGGAGGAACACCGACAGGACCATGAGGTGGGCTCCCCACCGGTGCATGTTCCGGACGAGGTTGCCGAAGGCCACGTCGGTCGACAGCGCCTGGAGGTCGAGGTAGGCCTGCGGCGAGGTCGGCCGGTAGTAGAACATGAGGAAGATCCCGGTGATCGTCAGCACGATGAAGAGGAAGAAGCTGATCCCGCCGAGGCAGAGGGTGTAGGAGAGCCGGACCCCGTGCCGCTTCACCTTGACCGGGTGGAGGTGGTAGAGGACGTTGTTCATGATCACGTAGGACCGGTTCCTCGGCGAGTCCGAGTACCCGGCTCGGAAGGGGGAGCCCGGTCGGAAGATCGAGTTCCAGACCTGACTCTCCCGGACGTGATCGACGAGGGCGCCGAGCCGCCTGCCTCCGTTGCCGTTCGCCACCGAACTTCCTCCGTCTCGTCGTCGTCAGTCTGCCCCGGTCCTCACCGGGGGTCCAATCCCGTCACCAACGCACGCCGTACATGTAGCCGTTCTTGAAGTCCCGCTCACCGGTGTCGTACTCCCACGGGGCGAGGTTCTGGGCCTGCTCGGCGAGGGACCCGGCGAACTTGCCCAGGGTGATGACCCCCGTCGGGCAGCGGTCGATGCAGAGCTGGCAACGGGTGCACTCGTCCTCGTCGACGATGAACACGCCCTGGTTCTCCGGCTTGGCCTTGGGGTCCTCGACGCCGATCGCCTCGGCGATGACGTCCACCGACAGGTAGTGGATGCACTTCCACGGGCAGATGTCGACGCAGCCCTCGCAGAGGATGCACTCGGCCTGGTTGATGTGGAGGAACTGCTTCGGCTTCACCGCCTTGGCGAGGTAGTCGCCCTCGACGACGGCGAGCTGGTAGTCGTCCCGCATCGGGGGGATCTCGAACCAGACGTCGGACTTCGCCATCAGCCCTCCACCCGAACCGGTCGGCCGTAGTCGGACACCGGCGTCGGCTTCGTGCCGGCGTCCTTGTCCCGCTCCTGCCACTTCACCATCGCCACGGCCCCGACGACGAGGACCGTCGCCGAGTAGCCGCCCGAGATCATGTCCTTCAAGGCCGCGTAGGAGATCGACACCTCGTTGCCGAGGACGAGCCACGGCGGGATGGTCACGAAGACCTTCGTGGGGGTCCACTCCCACACCGACTGGGCGATGTTGAGGAACTCGTTGGGGACGATCCCGAAGAAGATGATGAAGAGTCCGACGAAGAGGAAGGCACCGACCGCCGCCCGGGCCCAGGTCAGGGGACGCTCGTAGACCACGGCGAGGGCGAGGCCCCCCATCGCCAGGAGGATGCCGCCGAGGGAGACGAGCTTCGCGGCGACGGCCACCTGCCACAGGCGCGGCGCCCAGGGGTAGAGCTCCCTGCCGAGGTCGTCGAAGGGCGGCGCCTCGGCGGCGTGGACGACGAACGCGGCGACCCCCGCGGTCACGAGCCCCACGACGACGAGGGCGATTCCTGCCAGGAGCTTCGTTCGGTCGGTCATCGGCCTCCCTCGGGGGACGATCGGCGGGCGCATTGTACGCCGCTGCGGCGAGGGAACGAATCTCGGCGGTCGGCCTCGCCGCTTTGACTCGGAGCGGGGGTCCGGTGACAATCGCGGTCGCGTCGTCGGTCCGAGCGGACGCCCGAGCGCGGCTAGGCTTCCGGCCGCCCCGGCGACGCCGAGCCGACAGGAGGATCTGGGGTCGTGACCACCGAGCTCGCCGAGAACCCGAACCGAGCCCCGGCGACGTCGCCGGGCGACGACCGACCCACGCGGCTGGTCCGCACCCACCTCGTCGTCGCCGCCGTCTTCCTCGTGGTCTCGGCCCTCGCCCTGGCCGCCGCCGTCATCCAGCTCGCGATCCCCGGCGCCTACGCCGGCGCGGCGCCCCTGTCGTTCGGTCGGCTCTTCCCCGCGGCGATCGCCGGGCTCGTCCTCGGATGGTCGACGATCGGGCTCGTCGGGGCCATCCACCACGTCCTGCCCCGCCT
>DRQR01000125.1 GCA_011371355.1 Actinomycetota bacterium | reverse complement strand
GGGGTCGCGGCGCGGGAGGCGGCCCGGCGGCTCGGTACGATGACGCCCCCCGAGCCGGAGGAGCCATCGTGGATCTGAGCCTCGACGAGACCCAGGAGCTGTTTCGTCGCACGGCCCGGGACTTCGCCGCCCGTGAGCTCGCTCCCCACGTCCGGGAGTGGGATCGCGCCGAGGCCTACGACCCCGACGTGCTCCGAAGCCTCGCCGAGGTGGGCTTCCTCGGGCTCACCCTGCCGGCGGAGTACGGCGGTACTCCCTCCGACCAGGTCGCCTACTGTCTCGTCCTCGAAGAGCTCGGCGCGGTGGATTCGGCGATCCGAGGGGTCATCTCCGTGAACGTCGGACTCGTCGGCAAGACCCTCGTCGCCTGGGGCGATCCCGACCAGCAGGCCGAGTTCCTCCCCGGCATGTGCGACGGGAGCCGGATCGCCTGCTTCGCCCTCACCGAGCCCGGTTCGGGATCGGACCCCGCGTCGTTGCGGACCACCGCACGCAGGGACGGCGGCGACTGGATCCTCGACGGCCAGAAGACGTTCATCACCAACGGGATCCGGGCCGGGGTCGCCCTCGTCTTCGCGCGCACCGGTGAAGGCCGCCGGGGCATCACCGCCTTCCTCGTCCCCACCGACGCGCCCGGCTTCGAGCGTCGCAAGATCGACGGAAAGCTGGGGTTGCGGGCCCAGGACACCGCCGAGCTCTTCTTCGACGGCGTCCGGGTTCCCGACGCCTACCGCCTCGGCGAGGTGGGACGGGGGCTCGCCGTGGCGCTCTCGGCGCTGAACCGGGGTCGGATGTCGGTGGCCGCCGGGTGCGTCGGGATCGCACGCGGTGCCTTCGAGGCCGCGCTCGCCTACGCGAAGGAGCGGACCCAGTTCGGGCGTCCCATCGCCTCCTTCCAGCTCGTCCAGGAGCACCTCGCCGAGATGGCCGTCGACGTCGAGACGGCGCGGCTCGTCACCTGGCGGGTCGCCTCGATGTTCGACCGCGGCGAGGAGGTGACCATCGAGTCGTCGATCGCGAAGTACCACGCCTCGGAGGCGGCGATCCGGGTCGCCGACCGTGCCGTCCAGGTCCACGGCGGGTACGGCTACATCGACGAGTACCCGGTGGGGAAGTTCCTCCGGGACGCCCGGGTGATGACCCTCTACGAGGGCACGAGCGAGATCCAGAAGCTCATCATCGGTCGGCACCTCACCGGGGTGTCGGCCTTCACGTGAGGAGGTGACCATGCAGGTCGGGATCATCGGCGGTGGGGTGATGGGCGTCGGCATCGCCCACCGGTTCAGCGCCAGGGGCGCCGAGGTCGCGGTCGTCGACGTCGACCTCGACGCCGCCACGGCGTCGGTGGAGCGCACGAGGGCGACCCTCGACAAGGCGGTGGATCGGGGGAAGCTCGAGCCCGAAGCGGCCGAGGGGGCGAAGGCCCGGCTCCGGCCGGTCGCCGCCATCGAGGAGCTCCCCGTCGGGCTCGACGTCGTCGTCGAGGCGATCATCGAGGACCTCGAGGCGAAGCGGGCCGTCCTCGTCCGGGCCGAGGGCCGGGAGCCCCGGGTGCTCGCCACGAACACCTCGAGCATCTCGATCGATCGACTCGCCGAGCCCCTCGCCCATCCCGAGCGCTTCTGCGGGATGCACTTCTTCAATCCGGTGTGGGCGATGGACCTCGTCGAGGTGATCCGGGGCTCGGCGACCGCTCCCGAGACCGTCGAGCGCGTCCTCGAGATCGTCGAGTTCCTCGGGATGGAACCGGCCGTCGTCAACGACGCCCCCGGCTTCGCCACCACCCGGCTCGGGATCGTCCTCGGACTCGAGGCCATCCGGATGGTCGAGGAGGGAGTGGCCGAACCCGCGGACATCGACCGGGCGATGGAGCTCGGCTACGGCTACCCGATGGGTCCGCTGAAGACCGGCGACCTCGTCGGTCTCGACGTGCGCCTCGCCATCGCCGAGCATCTCGCGACCGTCTACGGCGAGCGCTTCGAGCCGCCCCGCCTGCTCCGGCAGATGGTCGCCGAGGGCCGGCTGGGGAAGAAGGTGGGCCGCGGCTTCTACGAGTGGGACTGACCCGGCCGCCGGCTCGCAGGTAGGCTGACCGGATGTCGGAACGGCGCCGGGTCACGCTCCGGACCCACTGGTCGGTGATGACCGTCTACGAGCGCTTCGAGCAGATCGTCGCGCTCGTCCTCTCCTTCCTCATCGCGGTCGTCATCGTCGTCAGCGTCGTCCAGCTCGTCCGTGAGGTGGCCACCCTCCTGTGGAAGGGCTCCCTCGATCCGCTGTCGCCGGAGGCCTTCCAGCTCGTCTTCGGGTCGATCCTCACCGTCCTCATCGCCATGGAGTTCCGGCACTCGATCGTTCCCCTCGCCGTCCGCACGGACCACATCGTCCAGGTCAAGACGGTGATCCTCGTGGCCCTCCTCGCGATCACGAGGAAGTTCATCGTCCTCGAGGGAGCGAAGGCCGACTCGCTCTTGTTCTTCGCCCTCGCCGCCGTGACCCTCGTCCTCGGCGTCGTCTACTGGTTGCTGTCGGACCGGGATCGCTGACCGGCGGTCGTCTCGGCGACCGCCGTGTGGACCACTGCGGCGACCGCCTCGGGCGCTTCGAGGACGACGTTGTGGCCGGCCCCGGGGACGACGACGAGTTCGCTCGTCGGCAGCGTCGTGGCGATCCGGGCCCCGAGCCGCCGGTACCGCCGGTCCCGTTCGCCCACGACGATCCACGTCGGGAGGTCGGGCAGGGCGTCGAGGATCCACGGCTGGGACCCCTGGCCGTAGCCCCGGAGCGCCGCGGCGAGCCCTCGGGGCGTGTTCTCCCGCCGCATGCGACGGTCGGCGGCTCGGGTCGATGCGGGGAGGTGGTTCGTGCCGGTGACGGGAGCGGCGAGCCACCGGTCGAGGAAGCGATCGAGGTCGTCGGCCTCGATCTCCGAGGCGAGGGCGGCGTCGGCGGCTCGGCGTCGACGGCGTTCGGCGTCCTCGGCGATCCCCGGGGACGCGGAGACGACCACGAGGGCGTCGACGAGCTCGGGCGCCTCGGCGGCGAGGAGGAGGGCGAGGCGACCTCCCTGCGAGTACCCGACGACGACCCGGGGCGGCGCGACGACCTCGAGCACGTCCCGGAGGGCGCCGAGGGTCGTCCCGAGGTCGATGGGAGAGATGCGGGTGGCGCCGTGGCCGGGCAGGTCGGGGGCGACGAAGCCGAAGGGAGACCGCCGGGCCACCGGCTCCCACTGGGCGCCGGTGGCGGTGAACCCGTGGAGGGCGACGACGCGGGGTTCGCCGTCGCCGAGGTGGCGGAGGGCCACGGTGCCTCCGGTGACGGCGAGCACGGTCCTTCGAGGAGGTTCCGACGGGGGTTCCATCGTCGGGACGGTACCGGGCTCCGGGCAGCACGGCGGCGGGGGTAGCCTTCCTCTCCATGGAGATCGCCGGCCGGGAGGCCCTTCGGCGTCGCTACGGCACGGTCGCGTGGCTCGTGCTCGGCCTCCTCGTCGTCGTCGTTCTCGGCGGTGCGGTCGTTCGTGCCACCGGCTCTGGGGACGGCTGCGGAGCCTCGTGGCCGACGTGTGAGGGAGCGCTCGTCCCCACCCGGGGCGGCGAGACCCGCGTCGAGTTCGCCCACCGGCTCATGACCGGCGCGGTCGGGATCGGCGTCGCCGCCCTCGTCGTCGGTGCGCATCTCGGCTGGCCGGCGGGACACCGCGTGCGCAGGGCGGCGGTGGCCACCGGGCTGCTCCTCGTCGTCGAGTCCCTCCTCGGGGCCGCGCTCGTCCTCTTCGGCTGGGTGGACGCCGACGTGTCGGTGGGCAGGCTCGTCGTGGTGCCCCTCCACCTCGTGAACACCTACCTGCTCCTCGGTGCGGCCGCGCTCACCGCCTGGTGGGGCTCGGGACGACCGGGACCGGTCCGGAGGGTGCCGAGGCGACTCGTCGCCGGGGGTGTCGCCCTCGTGGTCGTCGGCGCCCTCGGGGCGCTCAACGCCCTCGCCGACACCGTGGTGCCCGTCGCCGAGGCCGCCGAGGCCGTGGGCAACGCCCGGCTGCTCGCCGACCTCCGCGTCGCCCATCCCCTCGTCGCGATCGTCCTCGGGCTCTTCGTCGCCTCGATCCTCGCCGGCGTCGCCGGCTCCCACGGGGGCGTCGTCGGGCGCCTCGGTGCGGTCGTCGGCGTCCTCCTCGTCCTCCAGGTGTTCGTGGGGATGGCGAACGTCCTCCTCGGCGTTCCCCTCGGCCTCCAGGTCCTCCATCTCGCGATCGCCGACGTCATGTGGATCGCCTACGTGCTCGTGGCCGCCGCGGCGGTCGGCGCCCGGGTCGAGGAGCCCGTGGCGTGACCGGGACCGCGTCCGTCGGTCGTCCCCGGGTTCGGGACCGGGTGCGGAGCTACGTGGAACTGACGAAACCCCGCATCGTCGAGCTCCTCCTCGTCACCACCGTCCCCACCATGGTGCTCGCCGCCGACGGCTGGCCCGGGACCCGGCTCGTCCTCGCCACCCTCGTGGGAGGGATCCTCTCGAGCGGCGGCGCGAACACCATGAACCAGGTCATCGACCGGGACCTCGACGCCACGATGCGGCGCACCCTACGACGGCCGATCCCGTCGGGCCGGGTCCGCCCCGGGGCGGCGCTCGTCTTCGGCATCCTCCTCGGGGTCTCGGGGTTCCTGTGGCTGTGGGCGACGACGAACCTCCTCGCCGCGGCGTTGTCGACCGGGGCGCTCCTCTTCTACGTCCTCGTCTACTCCCTCCTCCTCAAGCGGTCGAGCACCCAGAACATCGTCCTCGGTGGAGCGGCGGGAGCCGTACCCGCCCTCGTGGGCTGGGCGGCGGTCACCGGCGGGCTCGCCGTGCCGGCGTGGCTGGCCTTCGGCCTCGTGTTCTTCTGGACCCCACCGCACTTCTGGGCCCTCGCCCTGAAGTACGAGGACGACTATCGCCGGGCGGGGGTGCCCATGCTCCCGGTGGTCGTCGGTCGTGAACCGACCCTCCGCCAGATCCTCGCCTACTCGGTGGTGGTCGTCGGCTTGTCGCTGCTGCTCGTTCCCGCCGCCGGCCTGGGACTCGTCTACCTCCTCGTCGCCGGGCCGCTCGGCGTGGTGCTCGTCGGCTGGGCCGGGCGTCTGCTGCGCCGACCGGGGGAGGCGATGCGGTTCTTCGGATTCACGAACCTCTACCTCGCGGCGGTGTTCGTCGCGATGGCCGTCGACCGACTCGTGACGTGACCGGGCTGCTCCTCGTCGTCGGCTCCCTCCTCGCCCTCGGTGGCGGGCTCGCGGTGGTGGTGATCGACCTGACCATGGCGGGGCGTCGGCGCACCGGGAGGGCTCGGGACCTCGCCGAGGTCGTGGGTCCCTTCGTGGGGCTCGTGGTCCTCGTCGCCGCGGTGTGGAGGACGGCGCCGGGCTGGTAGCGCGACCGCGGCGCCCCGCCGACCCCGGTCGGTCGTCGCAGCTCGGTGGGGAGCGTGCACGGCGCGGCTCGCCGGCGAGGGTCTCGGGGGTACGGGCGGGACGGTGACGGCCGGCCCGCGTACACTCATCGTGCCGAGACCGGGAGCGGGACGTGAGGAGACTCGGTGGCCGGACGGTGTCGATGCTCGTGGCGTTCGCGGTCGGCGCCTGCTCGGGGTTCGGCGCGTCGCCGACGCCGCCATCGAAACCACCGATGGTCGCCGTCTACGAGCTCGAGCACGAGGTGGCGTTCTTCCCCGGAGAGGCCCGCGACGACCTTCCCGGGGCGGTTGTACGACCGGAGGGCACCTACGTGCGGTCGGTGGACCGGTTCGTCTGGGAGTACGCCGGTCCCGCCGAGTGGACCTGGCGCCGGATCTGCTGTCCGGATCCGATCGACGGCTCCGATCCTCGCGACGAGTACCAGGTGCGGCCCGACGGGAGCCAGTGGTATCGCGAGGATCCCTCCCGACCCTGGGAGTTCGTCGGCACCTTCGATCCCGACGAGGGTTGGAGCCCTCTGCCGGACCTCGCGCCCCGGCCGGGCGCGGCCGTGGAGGTCCCCGCCGACCACCGCGCGGCCCTCGCCGCCTCGGGAGTGGAGGCGACCCGCCTGCGAACCGTCCGCATCGACGAGGGGTCGGTCAGGACGGAGCTCGCGGACCTCGGGATCCCGGTCGCCTACACGGAACGGGCTCCCGACGGCTACCTCGTCCGTCGCCTCCTCCTCGAGTCCCTCACCCGGCCGTGAGCCCCCCCGGCGAGGGTCTCGGCCCGCCGGGCGTAGCGCCGAACGGCCGCCGCCGCGCGCCGGCGACCCTCCGGGCCGACGGCCTCTAGGCTCCGTCCGGTGGAGGACACCGCCCCGATCCGACCCGACGAGCGGTTCGACGAGGCCCGCGTCGCCGCCTACCTGCGGGAACACCTCCCCGAGCTCGTC
>DRQR01000124.1 GCA_011371355.1 Actinomycetota bacterium | reverse complement strand
GGACTCCGCCCACGGCACCGCCGCCCGGGTGCGGGTCCTCTGCCGCCACGAGGACGGCGAGGGAGCCTGGGGCACCGTGGGGGTCCACGAGAACATCATCGACGCCTCCTGGAAGGCGGTCTCGGAGGGGCTCGTCGTCGGACTGCTGCGGGCCGGTCTCGACGACGACACCTGAGCGCTATCGTCGCCGCCGTGGGACGCCCCATCACGCCCGACGATCTCTGGGCGCTGCCCCGAGTCGGCCAGCCCGAGGCGGTGTCGCAGACCACGGCGGTGGTGCCCGTCGTCGCCTTCGACGAGGACCACGACGAGGGGATCTCCCGACTCTGGCTCGTCGACCTCGCCGGCGAGCAGCGACCACTCACCCGTCCCGACCGCCACGCGACGAAACCGGTCGTCTCCCCCGACCGACGACGGGTGGCCTACCTCGAACGGGTCGACGGACGGGCCCAGGTCCACGTGCTCCCCCTCGACGGCGGCGAGGCCGAGCCCGTCGGCGACCTGCCTCTCGGGGTCCGAGGCTTGGCCTGGCTCCCCGGCGGCGACGGCTTCGTCGTCGCCGCGCCCCTCTACCGCGACGCCCCCGACCTCGAGGGGACCCGGGCCCTGCGGGACGAGCGCGAGGCACGGCGGCCCCCCTTCGTCACCGAGCACCGGATCACCCGATACTGGGACCGGTGGCTCGATCGCCTCGATCACCTCTTCCGACTCGATCTCGACGGCACCCTCACCCACCTGACCCCCTCCCTCGACCGGGCCATCGCCCTCGACGATCCCCACGGCTCCTTCGCCGTGGCCCCCGACGGGACCCGGGTGGCGTTCGCCCTCGACGTCTTCGAGGAGGCCTGGGAGCGCCTCGCCTTCGACCTCCACCTCGTGACGACCACCGGCGGCCCCGTCGAACGGATCGAGCTCCCCCCGGTGGCTCATCGCCGCCGACCCAGGTGGACCCCCGACGGCTCGGGACTCGTCTACGGCATCCAGCGGGAGTGGGACTTCTACGCGGACCGGGTGCGACTCGCCCACCTCGATCTCGACGCCGGAGTCGAGACCGTCCTCACCGAGGCGTGGGACCGTTCCTGCGGGGGGTGGGAACTCGACGACCGGGGCGTCGTCTTCGCCGCCGAGGACGCGGCGAGGCTGCGCCTGTTCCGGATCGGTCTCGAACCGGCCGAACCGGCGCCCCTGGCGACGCCCCCGGGTTCGGCCCACGGCCCTCGACCCTACGGCGGGGTCGTCTGGCACCGCGTCGAGTCGATGTCCGAGCCCCCGCAGGTGGCGGTCACCGGCGACACCACGGAGGTGGTGACGGACTTCGGGAGCGAGCTCCTCGCCGAGCTCGATCTCGGACGGGTCGAGGAGTTCGTCGTCGCCGGCCACGGCGGCGATCCGGTCCAGGTGTTCGTCGTCCATCCCCCCGGAGAGGCCGCGGGCCGGCGACCCCTCGTCCACAACGTCCACGGAGGACCCCACGGCGTCGTCCTCGACGCGTGGCACTGGCGTTGGAACACCCAGGTCTTCGCGGCGACGGGGGCGGTCGTCGCCTCGGTGAACTTCCACGGCTCGTCGTCGTGGGGTCAGGAGTTCGCCGCCTCCATCCACGGACGCTGGGGGGACCAGCCCGCCGTCGACGTCCTCGCCGCCACCGACCACCTCGTCGACCTCGGGCTCGTCGACCCGGAACGGATGGCGATCGCCGGAGGCTCCTACGGCGGATATCTCGTCGCCTGGTTGACGACGATCACCGACCGGTTCGCCGCGGCGATCTGCCACGCCGGGGTCGTCGACCTCCGGGGCCAGTGGGCTTGCGACCTCACCGCGGGACGGGAACGCTCCATCGGCGGCCCCCCGTGGGAAGATCCCGAGGCGGTGGAACGGTGGAGTCCCGTCGCCGGGATCGGAGCGGTGGTCACGCCGACCCTCGTCCTCCACGGAGCGAAGGACGAACGGGTCGTCCCCACCCAGGGGCTCCTCTGGTACGGCCTCCTGAAGGGCAAGGGGGTCCCCGCCCGGCTCGCGTGGTTCCCCGACGAGGGTCACTGGATCGAACGGCGCGGCGATGGGCTCGTGTGGTGGCGAGAGGTCCTCGGCTGGCTCCACCGCTGGCTCGGCTGATTCCGCCGCGCCGTCCCCGGAGGCGCTGCTCCGGCCGCCCCGCTCACCGCACGGGTTCGGCGAGCGCGTCGACGAGCTCCCAGAGCCGGTCGACGTGACGGGCCCGGGTGGTCCGCTGGCCGATCGCGACCCGGATGAAGGCGCCCTCGGCGTCGCGTGAGGGGGTGACGTGGACCTCCCCGGTGTCGTCGAGGGCGGCGGCGAGGGCCTCGGTGGGGGCGTCGCCGCCGACGTGTCGGAAGGTCACGAGGGCGAAGGGCGTCGGCGCCACGAGCGTGAAACGAGGGTCGGCGTCGAGCCGCTCGGCGAGGCCTCGGGCGAGCTCGACGTGGTGGCGGACCATCGCCCGGATGCCCGCCGCGCCGTAGGCCCGCAGCACGAACCACAGCTTCAAGGCCCGGAAGCGCCGTCCGAGGGGCACCTGCCAGTCCCGATAGTCGATGACCTCGCCGCTCTCGGAGGCCCGGTTCCGCAGGTAGGGCGGGAGGATGCTCATCGCCTCGATGAGGGGTGCCCGGTCGGCGACCCAGAAGGCCGAACAGTCGAAGTTCGTGAGCATCCACTTGTGGGGATTGAAGACGTACGAGTCGGCGAGCTCGAGGCCGTCTTGGTGACCTCGGAACTCGGGACAGATCATCGCCGTCCCGGCGTAGGCGGCGTCGACGTGATGCCACAGGCCGTGGCGGCGGGCGAGCTCACCGACGGCCCGCACCGGATCCACCGCGGTCGTGCCCGTCGTCCCCACCGTGGAGACGACGGCGACGGGGGTACGTCCCGCGGCGAGGTCCTCACCGATCGCCTCCTCGAGGGCCGTCGGTACGAGGGCGAAGCGGTCGTCCACCGGGATCCATCGGACGTGGGTGAAGCCGGCGACCCGAGCCCCCTTGGCCACCGACGAGTGGGCCTCCTCCGAGGCGTAGACGACCATGTCCTCGACGGCCGCGACGTCCCGGCGTCGATGCCGAGCCACGACGAAGGCGAGGTGGGTGGCGTCCGAGGCGCTCACCTGGATGACGCCGCCGCCCCGATCGGTGGTCTTCCAGCCCTGGGGCAGACCGAGGAGGTCCACGAGCCAGTCCATGACGTGGGCCTCGAGCTCGGTCGCCGCCGGGCTCGACGCCCAGAGGAAACCCACGACGCCGAGCCCCGACGAGACGAGGTCCCCGAGGATCGAGGGCGGAGAGGCCCCGGTCGGGAAGTAGGCGAACCATCCCGGATGCTGCCAGTGGGTGATCCCGGGCAAGACGACCCGGTCGAGGTCGGCGAGGATCTCCTCGAAGGGCTCGGCCTCCTCGGGAGCCCGCTCGGGGAGGAGCGCCCGGAGATCCCCGGGTGCCACCTTCGGGACGACGGGTAGCTCCTCGACCCGCTCGAGGTAGTCGCAGATCCAGTCGATCGCGGCGTAGCCGTGGCGGCGGAACTCCTCGACGGTCCAGTCCGGGAAGCTCATCGGAGATATCCAAGCAGCTCGCGCACCATACGGGCCGTCGCCCCCCACAGGGTGCCCTCGGGGAACTCGAAGAACCAGAGGGGCCGACCTCGCCAGTCGGCCCGTCGCCAGCGGGTCTCGTCCATGAGCTCGACGAGGGTGGGCTCGATGATCGCCGCCACCTCGGCGGGATCGGGGACGAGGCGCTCGGGCCGTCGGACCTTGGCGACGACGGGGACGATCCACCGCTCCCGATCTCGGGTGGTCAGCGGCTCGAGCCCCCCGAGGATCTCGACGACGTGGTCGGGAGGGAGCCCGATCTCCTCGGTGGTCTCCCGCAGTGCGGTGTCGAGGGGGGTCTCCCCCGGTTCGATCCGACCGCCCGGGAAGACGACGTCCCCGGGATGGGTACGCATCTCGTCGGGCCTCCTCGTGAGGATGACCCGGACCCCTCCGTCGGCCTCGTAGAGGGGGACGAGCACGGCCGCCCGGGCGTCGGGTCGATCGACGACCGGACCCAGGGCTTCGAGG
>DRQR01000123.1 GCA_011371355.1 Actinomycetota bacterium | reverse complement strand
GGGGGCGACGACGAGGTAGTCGTAGGAGACTTCGTCGCCCGAGCGCAGCACGACGCGCCGGTCGTCGGGCTCGATGGTCTCGACGGCGTCGCGGATCCACGTGGCGCCCTTCGGCATCACCTTGGCCATGGGACGGGCCGACTTCGCGACGGGTTCGATCCCACCGCCGACGAGCGTCCAGAGGGGCTGGTAGTAGTGGGTGTCGGAGGGCTCGACGATGGCGATGTCGTCTTGGCCCTTTCGGAGGAGGCGGGCGGCGGTGGTGATGCCTGCGGTGCCTCCGCCGACGATCACGATGCGGTGGTGGGTGGTGGTCATCGCGGTCCTCTCTCTCCCTCGACGGCCAAGGTTGTCCGGATGTCCGGACAAGCTCTCCACACCACGCTATCGTCCCGTCGATGGCGTTGTCAACCGATGGCGGAGACCTCGACCGGGCGAGCCCGGTGCCGCTGTGGGCCCAGCTCGTCGAGCGCCTCCGCGAGGCGATCGCGCTCGGGCGCTACGACGACGGCTTCCCCTCCGAGCACGACCTCACCGAGCGCTACGGCGTGAGTCGGCACACCGTCCGGGAGGCGCTCCGACGGCTCGAGCAGGACGGGCTCCTCGTCCGGCGTCGGGGCCGGCCGACCTCCGTGAACCGTCCGATCCGCCAGGAGCTCGGCACCCTCTACAGCCTCTTCAGGACCGTGGAGGCCCAGGGCATCGAACAGCGCAGTCGGGTCCTCGCCCTCGACGTGGTCGCTGCACCGGAGGTCGCCGCCCGGCTCGGGCTGCCCGACGACGAGCCCCTCGTCTACCTGAAGCGGATCCGGAACGCGGCCGGGGTTCCCCTCGCCCTCGACGAGGCCTGGCTGCCCGCGCGACGTGCCGAGCCCCTCCTCGAGGCCGACTTCACCCACACGGCCCTCTACGACGAACTCGAACGCCACTGCGGCTTCGTGCCCATCGCCGGAGAGGAGACGATCCAGGCGGTGGTGCCCTCCGACGAGGACTGCCGCATCCTCGGGGTCGAACCCGGGACCGCGATGTTCGTCCTCGAGCGGCGTACCCGAGACCCCGAGGGGTTCGTCGAGTGGCGGCGGACGCTGCTGAGGGCGGACCGGTTCCGATTCGTCGCCGAGTGGCGTGCCGGGGTCCCGGCGACGCCCCGCCTCACCGTCTCGGAGTGATCAGGAGAAGCGCCGTAGCCGCAGGGAGTTCGTCACCACCGACACCGACGAGAACGCCATCGCCGCCGCGGCGATCATCGGGTTCAAGAGGCCGGCCACGGCGAGGGGGATGGCCGCCGTGTTGTAGCCGAAGGCCCAGAAGAGGTTCTGGCGGATCGTCGTGAAGGTGCGTCGGGCGAGGCGGAGGGCGGTGGTGGCGAGTATCGGGTCGCCGCTCATCAACACCACGTCGCCGGCTTCGATCGCCACGTCGGTCCCCGAGCCGACCGCCATCCCCAGGTCCGCTTGGGTGAGCGCCGGGGCGTCGTTGATGCCGTCTCCGACGAAGGCGACCCGATGCCCCTCTCCTTGGAGGCGGCGGATCTCGGCGGCCTTGTCGCCGGGGAGCACCTCGGCGATCACCCGGTCGATGCCGAGCTCGGCGGCGATCGTCTCCGCGGTGCGCCGGTTGTCGCCGGTGAGCATGGCGACCTCCACGCCGAGTTCCCGGAGTCGTTCGACGGCCTCCTTCGCGGTGTCCCGGAGGGTGTCGGCGACGGCGAGGACCCCGCGGACTTCCCCTTCCCATCCGGCGAGGAAGGCCGTGTAGCCGGCCGCCTCGAGCCGCTCGAGGGCTTCGAGATCCCGGTCGGGGACGTGGAAACCGCGGTCGGCGAGGAGCTTCGGCTTGCCGACGACGACCTCGACGTCGTCGACCCGTCCGACCACGCCGAGGCCTCGGAGGGCGGAGAAGTCCTCGACGGGGCCGAGGGAGGCGCCTCGCTCCTCGGCTCCGAGGGCGACGGCCTTGCCGATCGGATGCTCCGAGGCGGCCTCGACCGAGCCGACGAGGCGGAGGAACCGGTCGAGGGGCTCGTCGGTGACGACCTCGACGAGGGTCATCGCTCCCCGGGTGAGGGTGCCGGTCTTGTCGAAGACGACGACGTCGACGTCCTTGGCGCGTTCGAACACCTCGGCGTTCTTGAAGAGGACGCCGAGCTCGGCTCCGCGACCCGAGCCGACCATGATCGCCGTGGGGGTGGCGAGGCCCATGGCGCACGGACAGGCGATGATGAGCACGGCCACGGCGTTGCGGAGCGCGACGGGGAAGGCGGCGCCGAAGAGGAGCCATCCACCCAGGGTGGCGAGGGCGATCACGATGACCGTGGGGACGAACACCGCCGACACTCGGTCGGCGAGCCGCTGGACCGGGGCCTTGGAGGCCTGGGCCTCCTCGACGAGGCGGACGATCTGGGCGAGGACCGTTGCATCCCCCACCTTCGTGATCTCCACCTCGAGACGGCCCTGCTGGTTGACCGTCGCGCCGAAGACGTCGTCGCCGGGGCCCTTGTCCACGGGTCGCGATTCGCCGGTGAGCATCGATTCGTCGAGGCTCGACGCCCCGGCGACGATCCGGCCGTCGGCGGGGACCTTCTCGCCCGGGTAGACGACGACCACGTCGCCGGGAGCGAGGTCGGCGACGTCGACGAGGACCTCCTCGCCGTCGCGGAGGAGGTGGGCTTGCTTCGCCCCGAGCTCGAGGAGCTTCGTGATCGCCTGGGACGCCCGTCCCTTCGCCTTCGCCTCGAAATAGCGGCCCAGGAGGATGAAGGTGGTGATCATCGCCGCGGTGTCGAAGAAGACCGGGAGCCCCGCGACGAGGGCCCACAGGGAGTAGGCCCAGGCGGTGATCGTGCCCACGGACACGAGGGTGTCCATCGCCGGGCTCAGGGAGGTGACCTGCTTCCAGGTGGCGGTGTGGAACTGGCGTCCGAACCAGAAGACGACGACGGTGGTCAGGGCTGCCTGGAGGAGGTGGTTCCACGTCGCCTCGGGGCCGAACATGGCGAGGAAGAACACCGGGAGGGCGAAGGCGGCCGCACCGAGCACGGTGCGTCGCTGGAGCTCCACCTCGGCGGCATAGCGGCCCACGAGGTCGCGGGGTTCGTCCCCTTCCTCGATCGGGGCGATCTCGTAGCCGATCTTCTCGATCGCCGCCTGGAGGCCGGCGAGATCGACGACCCCGGGCTCGACGACGACCCGAGCCTCGTGGCCGGCGAAGTTCACGACGGCGTCCTCCACGCCCTCCTGCTTCTTGAGGATCCGCTCGATGCGGAGCGCGCAGGAGGCGCAGGTCATCCCCTCGACGTCGAAGAGGACCGTGTCGCGGGAGTCGGCCATCTCGGCGGCTCAGCGATCGGCGACGGTGTAGCCCTGCTCCTCGATGGCCGCGACGATCGCCTCCATGGCGGCGTCGGAGCCGTCGCAGTCGACGGTGACGGTCTTCGAGGCCACGTCGACCTCGACCCGCTCGACGCCGTCGAGGGGCGCCACCGCGCCCTCGATCGAGGCCTTGCAGTGGCCGCAGGAGATGTCGGGTACGGACAGGGTGATGGTCATTCGTTTCCTCCTCGGGCATCGGTGACGCTGGGGGTGTACCGCAGGGTCTCCATGAGCTCGTCGACGACCTGAGCCGACCGTCCCTCTTCGACGGCCCGGAGCACGCAGGTTTCGACGTGGTTCTGGAGGAGGATGCGATTCACCTTCTCCAGGGAGCCCTGGACGGCGGACACCTGCTTCATGATCTCGGGGCAGTACCGCTCCTCCTCGACCATGCGGATCACCGCGTCGAGGTGACCGCGGATGGTCTTGAGGCGGCCGAGCGCCGACTTCTTGTGGTGGGGTTCCATGGGGGGAGTATACCACGATCCCACCCCTGGTGGGGTGGTTAGCGGAGGAGGAGGCGCTCGAGCCGTCGGGCGGCGACCACCGAGCCGACCCCACCCATGGCGACGAGGAAGCCGACGTGGACCCACAGCCCGGCGTCGATCACGCCGAGGGTGAGCGCCCGGGCGAGCTCCGCGCCGTGGTAGAGGGGAGAGAGCCGGGCGAGGGCGCGGAGGGCCGGCGGGTAGACGTCGAGGGGGTAGAAGGTGGCCGAGAACAAGAAGAGGGGCAGGGTCACGAGGTTCACCACGTCGAGGTCCTGCCACGAACGCATGAAGGACGCCGCGGCCATCCCCACCGCGGAGAAGGCGAAGCCGATGAGGAGCGCCGCGGGGAAGGCGAGGAGGCCCCACGGGGAGGTGATGAGCCCTCGGGCGGCCATGACGAGGAGGAAGGCGGCGCCGTAGACCCCGCCCCGGAGGAGCGACCAGGTGATCTCCCCCACGGCGACGTCGGCCGGCTGCATCGGTGTGGCGAGGATCGCGTCGTAGATCTTTCCGTAGCGGAGCTTGAAGAAGACGTTGTGGGTGGTTTCGAAGACGGCGCCGTTCATCGCCGAGGAGGCGAGCATGGCCGGGGCGACGAAGGCCTCGTAGGGCACGGGAAGTCCGCCGGGTCCGGTCACCTCTCCGGCGAGCCGTCCGATGCCGATGCCGACGGCGAAGAGGTAGAAGACGGGCTCGAAGAACCCCGAGGCGATCGTCGGCCAGAAGGTCTTCGCGACGAGGAGGTTCCGTTCGACGAGGTAGCGGGCCCGCCTCGAGCCGCGGGCCCCCGCCGGGAGGATCCGGGCGACGAGCCCGGTCATCGCCACAGCCTCCGACGAAAGCCCCGGATCGCCCACCAGGTACCCCCGACGGTCCACGCGAGGAGGTAGGCCACCGAGGCGACGGGCGAGACGGCCGGGGCCAGGCCGAGGGCCGCCCACCGGGCCATCTCCACGCCGTGGAAGAGGGGCACGGCGAAGGCGACCGGACGGAGGAGCTCGGGGAGCTGGGAGACGGGGAAGAAGGTTCCCGAGAACAGGAACATGGGAACGATCCCGAACCGGAACAGGTTCGTGAGGCCCGCGTCGTGGTCCACCCGGATCGTGAAGCCCGCCACCGGGGCCGCGGTGGCGAGTCCGACGAGCATCGCGGGGAGGACGGCAGCGAGCGCGCCCACGGGGCTCGTGACTCCGAAGACGACGACGACCGCGGCGAACACCATGGTCACCATGAGGACCCGGACGCCCGCCCAGGTGAGGACGCCGAGGACGAGGGCTTCGATGGTGACCGGGGTGGCGAGGACCGCCTGGTAGGTCTTCCGCCACTTGAAGCCCGCCATCACCTTCCAGGCACCCTCGGCCGCGCCGGTCTGCATGGCGGTGGCGGCGAGGAGGCCGGGGGCGAGGAAGGCGAGGTATCCCACCCCGGCGACGCCGTCGGGGAGGTTGCGGTCGACGAGGCTGCCGAGCCCGACCCCCATGGCGAGCAGGTAGAGCACCGGGTTGAGGAAGGAGGTGACCACGCTGCCCTTCCACACCCGCCGATATACCCGGGCCTCGGCTTCGACGACGCGGAGGGCGAGGGGTGTGGCCATCAGTCGACGAGGGAGCGGCCCGTCAGGTGCAAGAAGACGTCCTCGAGGGTGGCCCGGCGGACGAGGAAGCCGTCGAGGAGCTCCTCCATGGGCTCGACCTTCGCCACCGTGGCGTCCGCGTCGCCGGTGTAGAGGAGCACCCGGTCGGGGAGGATCTCGACCCGCTGGGCCATGTCGGCGAAGCGGGACGGCGCACCCACGTCGACCTCCGGGCGGAACCGGAGCTCGACCACCTCCGGGGTGGAGTAGCGGGCGATGAGGTCGCGGGGTGAGCCCTCGGCGACGATCCGTCCCCGGTCCATGACGACGAGGCGATCGCAGAGCTGCTCGGCCTCGTCCATGTAGTGGGTCGTGATGATGAGGGTCACCCCCCGTCGTTTGAGTCGGTAGAGACGGTCCCAGAGGGCGTGCCGAGCCTGGGGATCGAGGCCGGTGGTCGGCTCGTCGAGGAGGACGAGCTCGGGGTCGTTCATGAGCCCGCGGGCGATGGTCAGCCGTCGCTTCATGCCCCCCGACAGGGACTCGACGCGCGCGTCGCGGCGCTCGGCGAGCTGCGCGAAGTCGAGGAGTTCGTCGATACGCCGGCGGATGACGCGGCGGGGGAGATCGAAGTAGCGGCCGTAGATGTAGAGGTTCTCGGCCACGGTGAGCTCCATGTCGAGGTTGTCCTCCTGGGGGACGACGCCGATGCGGGCCCGGATGGCCGAGCCCTCCGCGGCGGGGTCGAGGCCGAGGACGCGGAGCTCGCCGCCGTCGAGGGGGCTCGTGGCCGCGATCATCCGCATCGTCGAGGTCTTGCCCGCCCCGTTGGGACCGAGGAACCCGAAGGCCTCGCCGGCGGCGATCTCGAAGTCGATGCCGTCGACGGCGACGAAGTCGCCGAAGCGCTTCACCAGGCCTCTGGCGGTGACGAGGGGGACGCTCATGGGATGGAGCCTAGGGGGCCCGACCTCGTGGCCGTCGCGGCGGCCGAGACCCCCACGGCGGGTCGCTACGCTGCGGCGCTGGTGCCGATCGGCGGGATGGTCGAGGAGGGAGGAACGATGCACATGGATCCGGCCGAGCTCCGACGGGTGTTCGGGATGTTCGCCACGGGCGTGACCATCGTCACCGCCCGGGACCCCGAGGGCGGGTACGTGGGGATGACCGTGAACTCCTTCACCTCGGTGTCCCTCGACCCTCCCCTCGTCCTGTGGTGTCTCGACCGGGCCGCCTGGAGCCTGCCGGCCTTCGTGGGCTCCGGCGCCTACGCGGTGAACGTCCTCGCCGCCGGCCAGGAAGAGCTCTCGAACCGGTTCGCCCGACGGGGCGAGGACAAGTTCGCCGGGCTCGAGGTGACGGAGGGACACGGCGGCGCCCCCCTGCTGCCCGGCTGCCTCGCCCACCTCCAGTGTCGGCTCGTCGACACCCACGAGGCGGGAGACCACCTCGTCCTCGTCGGCGAGGTCGTCGAGGCCGACGCTCCGGGTGGGGAGCCGCTCCTGTTCTTCGGGGGACGCTACGGACGGCTCGCCTGAGGAGACCCGGCCCCCAGCTCCCGGACCAACACCTCGGCGATGCCCTCGAAGGCGTCGTCGGCGTCGTTTCCTCGGAGGACGGCGAGGTTCCCCGACGGCAGTTTCCAGATGAGCTGGACCCCTCGGTCGCCCCGGCAGGAGACGACCTC
>DRQR01000122.1 GCA_011371355.1 Actinomycetota bacterium | reverse complement strand
GCAACCCCGGGGACGAGCCGCTCATGGGCGACTGGGACTGCGACGGTGAGCAGACCCCCGCCATGTATCGCCGCTCCCAGGGGTACATGTATCTCCGCAACGAGAACACCGAGGGCGTCGCCGACTTCGGCTTCTACTTCGGCAACCCTGGGGACGTACCCCTCGCCGGGGACTTCGACGGAGACGGCTGCGACACCCTCTCGATCTACCGGCCCTCCGAGCAGCGGTTCTACATCTCGAACTCCCTCGACAACCGCGTCGCCGAGTACAGCTTCGTGTTCGGCAACCCCGGCGACCGCCCCTTCGTCGGGGACTTCGACGGCGACGGCGTCGACACCATCGGCCTCCATCGGCCCTCGACCGGGCTCGTCTACTTCCGGGACACGAACAGCTCCGGCATCGCCGACCGGAGCTTCATCTTCGGCGATCCCGGCGATGTGGTCTTCGCCGGGGATTGGGACGGCGACGGCGTCGACACCGTGGCCGCCTACCGGCGGTCGAACGGGATGCTCTACCTCCGGAACACCCACCGGGCCGGCGTCGCCGACGCGCAGCTCCTCGTCGGATCCTTCCGGTATGCGATGCCGGTGGCGGGCGTCGAGTCGATCGTGGGCGGAACCGTCGTCGTTCCCGGCTTCGACCCACCCCCTCCCCGGCGGGCGTCGGGCCCGATCTCCATCTCGGGTGAGTCCGGGGTGGTCATCGAGGGACTCCACGTGTCGAATCCCGACGGTCCCTGCATCCAGGTCACCTTCTCGGCGAACGTGACGATTCGGAACACGACGATCGGCCCCTGCGGCGGACCCGGGGTCTACCTCTCGGACGTCGACGGCGCCACGGTCGTCGGCAACTACGTCATGGACTCCTCCCGGGGCGTCTTGGCCCACCGTTCGACGTCGGTCCGGGTGGACTCGAACACCTTCCTCGACGCCGGCCGGAACTTCGTCCAGTTCGACAAGGTGGACGGGCCCGGCTCCTCGATCTCCTTCAACCGGGGACAGAACGCCCTCGGCGACTCGGAGGCGGAGGACCTCATCAACCTCTTCCAGTCGAACGGCACGCCGGGATCGCCGATCCTCGTCGAAGGCAACCGGCTGCGCTACGGCGGTCCGTCGCGTTCCGGTTCCGGGATCCTGCTCGGCGACGGCGGGGGCTCCCATCAGGTGGCCCGCGGCAACCGGCTCGTCGATCCGGGTCAGGTCGGGATCGGCGTCGCCGGAGGCTACGACATGCGGGTCGTCGACAATCTCGTCTACGGCGAGGCCCACTCCTGGTCGAACGTCGGGATCTACGCGATGGATTTCTCGGGAGGCTGCGACGGGGTGGAGATCGCCCGGAACCGGGTGAACTGGACCGCCGCCGGGGGCTATTCGAACGGGTTCTTCGACGGCGGGAGCTGCTCGAACCTCGCGGTCTACGACAACGACTGGAACGCCGACATCGGTCCGGAGATCTTCTGAGCGGCGACCGGAAGCGGAGGGTGCAGCGAGGGGGGTCGGCGCTCCGGCTCCTGCTCGCCGGATCGTTGCTCGCCGGGGCTTGCGCGACCGCGAGCCGGTACCGCATCCCCGACGTGACCCTGCCGCCGCCGACGAGCTCGGTGACGACCGTCGTCGCGGCGGACTTCGACGTACCCGAGGGGGCGATCCTCGTGCAGCCCGGGGACGACCTCGCCGGGCTCGTCGCCGAGGCTCCGGCGGGGACGACCTTCGTTCTGGCGCCGGGGGTGCATCGGATGGGGCCCCTGGCGCCGAAGGACCGCATGGTCTTCGAGGGCATCGACGGGGCGGTGCTCTCGGGCGCGGTGATCCTCGACGGATTCGTGGCCGAGGGGAGCCGTTGGGTGCTCGAGGACGTGGACCTCGACCCGGCGCGGCCCGGCGAGTGCATCCCCGACTATCGCTCCTGTGGGCTGCGCAACGACGTGTTCGTCGACGGGGTCATGCTGTGGCGGGTCGACACCGAGGCAGAGGTGCGGACCGGGACCTGGTGGGGCGGGGACGGACGCATCGTCCTCGCCGACGACCCCACCGGCCGGGTCGTCGAGGTCTCGGTGCGGTCGCATGCGATCCTCGGGGCCGCGGACGAGGTGACGATCCGGAACCTCGTGGTCGAGAAATACGCCACCCCGCCCCAGCACGGCGCCGTCCAGGCCCAGGAGCTCGGCGACGGACCCCGAGGGTGGGGGTGGCTCGTCGAGGACGTCGAGCTCCGCCTCAACCACGCCGTCGGGCTGCGCACCGGCGACGCGACCACGGTCCGACGGGTGTACGCCCACCACAACGGCCAGCTCGGTATCTCGGTGTCCGGGGGGAGCGGGGTCCGCATCGAGGAGAGCGATCTCTCCTTCAACAACACCCGCGGGTTCCTCTGGGAATGGGAGGGCGGGGGAGGGAAGTTCACCCGCACCGACGGCCTCGTGGTCGTCGACACGACGGCGATCGGCAACGAGGGTCCGGGACTGTGGACGGACATCGACGCCGTCGACACCCGATACGAGGGCAACGTCGTGCGCGACAATCGAGGACCGGGGATCTTCCACGAGATCTCGGGCGCGGCGGTGATCCGCGGCAACGAGGTCGTCGGCAACGGCTTCGGGAAACCCGCCTGGGCGTGGGGAGCGGGCATCCTCGTCGCGGCGTCCTTCGACGTGGAGGTGTCGGGCAACGTCGTGCGTGGGAATGCCGACGGGGTCGTCGGCGTCCAGCAGGAGCGAGGGAGTGGCCCCCTGGGACCACGGCTCCTCGCCCGGCTCGTCGTCGAGGAGAACACCATCGGGCTCACCGGCGGCATCGTCGGCGTCGTCGACGACGTCGGGGACCGGTACCTCTACATCGATCGCGGGATCCGATTCGAGGGGAACCACTACGAAGGGATCGGCGACCGACGGCTCTACGCCTGGGCGGGCGGGTACCACGACCGGGAGGGCTGGCAGGCTCTCGGCCACGACCTCACCGGCACGTGGGAGGACTGAGCGCGATGGGCGGGCGGGGTGCGCCCCGCCCGCCCATCCGACCTCCTTGGTCCTCAGCTCAGACCGTTGTAGCCGGCGATGGGGATCCAGGTGGATCCTCCGGCGGTCCACTGGGCGTCGGCGACGCCTTGGGTGTTCGTATGCCGGAAGTACATCGTGGTATCCGAGGGTCGGAACAGCGCCGGGGTGAAGATCCCATCCCCAGTCCAGTCCCCGGCCACCAGCCGATCGCCGGGATCCCCGAAGATGAAGGAATGGTCGGCCACCCCCTGGGTGTGGGAGTTCCGGAAATACACCAGCCCGGTGGACTCCCGATGCAGGCCGATCGTCTCGATGCCGTCTGCGTCGAAGTCCCCTACGAAGGGCTTGTCCCCGGGGTTCCCGAAGTAGTACTCGAACTCGGCGGCCCCCAACCCGCCGTCGTTCTCCCCGAGTTCGTTGATGATGTACACCTTGCCTTCGGAGGGACGGT
>DRQR01000121.1 GCA_011371355.1 Actinomycetota bacterium | reverse complement strand
CTCCGGCGATGCCCGCCCCGACGACGACGACGTCGACTCGCTCCATGGACCCATGATGCCAGCCGCCGGAGGGGGGCGGGGTCACCAGGCGTCGACGGAGCCGCTCCGGCCCCAGTGGGGCCGGTCGGGCTGGGTGGCGAGCAGGGAGGCGACCCAGGATCGGGTTTCCGCCGGATCGATCACGTCGTCGAGGTCGAACCAGGTGGCGGCGGTGAGCGCCTTGCCCTGCTCGTAGGCCTCGGCGAGGAGCTCGGTGTAGCGGCGTTCCCGTTCTACGGGATCGTCGATGGCTTCGAGCTCTCGGCGGTAGCCGAGGCGGACCGCGCCCTCGAGCCCCATCGGCCCGATCTCCCCGGTGGGCCAGGCCACGGTGGCGTCGGTCTCTTTGAATCCGCCGCCGACCATGGCCATCGCGCCGAGGCCGTAGCCGCGGCGCAGCACGACGGCGATCACGGGCACGGTGAGGTTGGCGCCGGCGAGGAAGGTCCGGGCCGCGTGGCGGAGGGTGCCGGCCCGTTCCGCGTCGGGGCCGACCATGATCCCGGGGGTGTCGACGAGGGAGACGACGGGGAGTCCGAAGGCGTCGCAGAGGCGGAGGAACCGTGCCGCCTTCTCGCTCGCCGGGGCGTCGAGGGCACCGCCGAGGTAGCGCGGATCGTTGGCGAGGACGCCGATG
This sequence comes from Actinomycetota bacterium, assembly GCA_011371355.1. GTDB lineage: Bacteria > Actinomycetota > Acidimicrobiia > Spongiisociales > UBA5794 > DRQR01. The sequence continues at coordinate 3,187 of DRQR01000121.1, read as the reverse complement.
GGTCGCCCTTCGATGCGGCCGAGGATCGTGACCACCGACCGACCGAATCGGGGACGGAGCTCGAGGGTGCTGTCGACGTCGCAGAGGATCTCGACGATGCGGCGCACGTCATAGCTGCGCCGACGCGTCTCGGGGACGGCGTTGCGGAGGGGGGCCTGCTCCGACGCCTCCCAGGTGGGATGCCGGCCCCGGAAGTAGCCGAGGTAGCGCCGGGCCACCTCGACGGCCGCGAGGTCGTCGTCGACGAGGACGTCGACGACGCCGTTCGCCTCCTGGACGGCCGCCGGTCCGATGGCGTCGGGGGCGATCTGGCCGAGGCCACCGCCTTCGATCATCGCCGGACCACCGGCACCGAGATGCGAGCGCCGGGTGGCGACGACGACGTCGCACATCGCGGCGAGCACGGCGTTGCCGGCGAAACAGTATCCGTCGACGACGGCGACGAGGGGGACCCGCCCCGACAGGCGGGCGAAGGCGGCGAAGGTCGGGACGTCGAGGCCGGCTTTGCCGATCGTGTCGGTGTCGCCGGGCCGCCCCCCGCCGCCTTCGGCGAAGAGCACCACGGGGTAGCGGCGACGGTGGGCGAGCTCGAGGAGGCGGTCGGTCTTCCGGTGGTTCTGGACCCCCTGGGTGCCGGCGAGGACGGTGTAGTCGTAGGCCATGACCACCGTCGTCGCCTCCGGATATCGGTCGGCGTCCACGGTGCCGACACCGGCGACGAGCCCGTCGGCGGGGGTGCGGTCGACGAGTTCGTCGAGGGTGCGTCGAGCTCGTTGGGCGGCGACGACGAGGGGCCCGTATTCCCGGAAGCTCCCCGGATCGACGAGGGCCGCGACGAGCTCCCGGGCGGTGTGGGCTCCTCGGTCGTGTCGTGCGGCGACGGCCTCGGGTCGGGACTCGTCGAGGACCCGGCGATGGCGGGCTTCGACCTCGGCGAGGAGCCGGAGGTCGTGGTCGGGTCGGTCGGGTTCGGACGATGCCGGCGTGTCGTCGAGGAGCTCGAGCTCGACGAGGGGAGCGTCGCGGTCGACCACCTCACCGGGGCGGACGGTCACGGCGGCCACGCGGCCCGATCGGGGGGCGACGACGGGGTGTTCGAGCTTCATCGACTCGAGGACGACGAGGGGAGTCCCGGCACCGACGACGTCGCCGGGCGCCACGGGGACGTCGACGACGGTCCCGGCCATGGGGGCGCGCAGGGTCTCGGTCATACCTCGGCGAGCCTAGGCACGTCGGATGGGGTCAGAGGGAGAGGAGGGCCACGGCGACCACGGCGGCGGCGACGCCGATCCACTGGCGGGTCGTGGGACGTTCGCGCCGGACGACCGCGGCGAGGACGACGGTCACCGCCGGGGAGAGGGAGGCGAGCACCGACGAGACGCCCAGGGGGCCGTGCTGGAGGGCGAGGGCGATGGCGACGGTGGCGGTCATGTCGACGACGCCGATGGCGGCGAGGGGAGCGAACTCGGAGCGGGCGGGCCGACCGGCGGCGCCGTTCCGGGCGGCGACGAGGAGGCCGAGGGGCACGGTGACCGCCCGGGTGCCGAGGAGGGGAACGAGTCCGGCGTCCTCGCCGGTGGCATGCAGGGCGACGAAGAACGCGGCGACGAAGGCGCCGGCCAGGAGGGCCTTGCCCACGACGGGATCGCCGAGGTCGGCGAGACGTTCGGCACCGACGACGAGGATGGCGGCGACGGCGAGGACGATGCCGACGGTCTGGGGACGCGACAGTCCGTTCCCTGCGGCGAGGTCGACGATCACCGGACCGGTGGCACCCACCGCGCCGGCGACGGGAGCGGCGACGGCCATCCGCCCTGCGGCGAGGGCCTGATACATGAGGGTGAGACCGAGCAGACTCGCCAGGCCCGCCGCGGCACCGAGGGCGAGGTCCCCGGCGGCGACCCCGGGGGCGGGGACGACGGCGATGCCCACGGCGAGGACGGGCAGCCCGAGGAGCTGGGACCACGCCACGACCCCGGCGGCGTGTCGCCTCGTCGCGGCGAGACCTCCGAGGAACCCGGAGGTTCCGTATCCGACCGCCGTGACGAGGGCGAGGAACTCGGTCACCGACCGGGACGCTCGACGGTGATCGGGTCCTTGACGACGTTGCGGACGGTGGGATAGGCGAGCTCGACGGTGGGGTCGGCGGCGACGGCGTCGAGGATGTCCCGCCACACGGCGTCGTGGGCGGCTCGGCGATGGCGGGCCTCGACGAGGAGCCGACCCACGACGGCGACCCCCGACTCCTTCGTGGTGACGAAGGTCGCCGTGGTCTCCGGCGCGTAGTCGACGGGGAATCCGAGGCGGTCGCCGGCGGTCCGGGTGGCCTCGACGACCCGGTCGGCAGGGACGGCCCGGCGTTCGAGGGCGGCTCGGACGAGCTCCTCGGCGGCCCGCCAGTCCGATTCGAAGGTGACGAGGAGCTCGACCTCGTGCCAGACGAAGGGGACGTCCCGGGTGTAGTTCGCCATGGTGTGGGAGAACACGAGGGCGTTCGGCACGTGGACGAGACGGCCCGTGGGCTGGTCGGCGTCGACCCAGTTGCCGATCTCCCGCAGGGTGAACCGCAGGCCGCGGACGTCGACCACGTCCCCGGCGTGACCGGCGATCTCGACGCGATCTCCGACCGCGAAGGGTCGCTGCGAGACGATGTAGATCCACCCGGCGAGGTTGATGAAGAGGTCGCGGAGGGCGACGGCGATGCCGGCGCCGATGATGCCCACGAAGGCGGCGACATCTCCGAAGAAGGGGAACCAGATCCAGGCGAGGACGAGGACGCCGAGGACCGAGAAGAGCCACCCGAGGGCTCGTCGGGCGAGGTACTGGCGGTCCTCCTGTTCGACGTGGGCGACGTACCAGCGAGTGGTCGCGCGCCGCAGCAGGTAGAGCCCGGCGACGAGGAGCACCGAGACGGCGAGACGTCCGAGGAGATCGAGGTGTTCGGGATCGAAGCGAAGGTCCATGGCGTCGGGGATCGGCTCCGGGCATCGTAGGGCGGGGAGTCCGGGGCATCGGTCTTTCCGGGTTTCCCGGCTTCAAGGTGGATCGTCTCCGTTGATGCCGGGGGGTTGGGGTGGACGTCTGGGGGTGGTGCTCGGGACGCGCCGGAGGGCCGGGTCCCGCATCCCCCCTGTGCGGGTCCGGCCCTCGTGGCGTCCCCCCTGGAGCTGGGGTTCAGATGAGGCGG
>DRQR01000120.1 GCA_011371355.1 Actinomycetota bacterium | reverse complement strand
TCGGTGCCCAGCTACGACTTCCGGCTCCTCGACTCGCCCGTCGCCGAGCTCCTCTCCAACGTCTACTGGCAGGCGGCCTACAACGTGCCGTGGGGTGAGGACACGCCCGGCAACCAGGCGATGATGGCGGCCCTGCGGGAGGCCTACCCGGATCGGCGCCCGTCGGATGCCTTCATCACCGGGTGGAACGAGTCGATCACCATGCACGAGGTGCTCAAGCGGGCGATCGCGAACGGCGACCTCACCCGCCAGGGCGTGATCGATGCCGCGAACTCGATCGAGGAGATCGACTTCGGCGGGACCGCGGCGAACCAGCGGTACGCCGGTGAGCCGAACGACTACGTGAACCGGGAGCTGGCGATCTTCAAGCCGAACCTGGAGAAGTACACGGCGGCCGGCGGCGCCGACCAGACGCTGTCGCAGGAAGGGGCCACGACGGGCTCCGAGCTCTTCAAGGACTTCTTCGTCTCCGACGCGGCGAAGAACTTCGAGTTCAACGAGCCCTGCTACAGCCTGTAAGGAACCGATCGGTGGGGGTGCGGCCCCGAGGCCGCACCCCCACCCCGAACCACGGAGAGGGCCTTGGCGGAACGACTCTTGGAGGTCGCGAACCTCGAGGTCGTCTACAACGACGTCGTACTCGTCCTCCGCGGGATCTCCCTGGAGGTCCGCGAGGGGCAGATCGTCGCGCTCTTGGGGGCCAACGGCGCCGGGAAGACCACCACGGTCCGGGCGATCACCGGGCTCCTGGACGTCCACGAGGGCGACATCACGAAGGGGCACGTCACCTTCCGCGGCGAACGCATCGACGGGAAGGAGCCGGCCCACATCGTCCAGGCCGGGATCTCGCAGGTGATGGAGGGACGCCGCATCTTCGCCGAGATGACCGTCGACGAGAACCTCAAGACCGGGGCGATCACGAACCGTGACCCCGCCTCGGTGAAGGCGGCAACGGACCGGGTCTTCGAGCTCTTCCCCGTCCTCGCGAAGCGCCGGAAGGACCTCGCCGGGTTCCTGTCGGGCGGCGAGCAGCAGATGCTCGCCATCGGCCGGGCCCTCATGGCGGCGCCGAAGCTGCTCATCCTCGACGAGCCGTCCCTCGGCCTCGCCCCGATGCTCGTCCAGCAGATCCGGGACATCATCGTCGACATCAACCGGCAGGGCACCTCGGTGCTCCTCATCGAGCAGAACGCGAACATGGCGTTGTCGATCGCCGACTACGGCTACATCATGGAGGTCGGGAAGGTGGTCATGGACGGCGACCCCCAGAAGCTCCTCAAGGACGAGGACGTCCAGGAGTTCTACCTCGGTCTCCACGGCGAGGGGGAGCGGAAGTCGTTCCGCGAGGTGAAGCACTACAAGCGGAGGAAGCGGTGGCTGTCGTGACCGAGGATCGTCGCAAGCTCCACTTCGAGAGTCGGTCGCAGGCGGGTCGGACCCCCGCCGAACGCGGCTACGAGCACCTCCTCGAATTCCGGGACGTGAGCCTCTCCTTCAAGGGCGTCAAGGCGCTCTCGGAGGTCAGCTTCCACGTCGACGACGGCGAGCTCTTCGCGATCATCGGACCCAACGGCGCGGGGAAGACCTCCACCTTCAACTGCATCAACGGCGTCTACCGGCCCCAGGAGGGCGACGTCCTGTGGAAGGGGGAGTCGATCCGTGGCGAGCGACCCGACGACATCGCCGCGAAGGGGATCGCCCGCACCTTCCAGAACATCGAGCTCTTCGCCCACATGACGGTCCTCGAGAACATCGCCCTCGGCCGGCACGTCCGCACCCGGGTGTCGTGGTGGGACGGTGCCCTCTGGTGGGGGCGGGCGAAGCGGGAGGAGCTCGCCAATCGACGGGTCGTTGAGGACATCATCGATCTCCTCGAGATCGAACAGTGGCGACAGCACCCGGTGGCCCTGCTGCCCTACGGCATCCAGAAGCGGGTCGAGCTGGGTCGAGCCCTCGCCATGGAGCCCGAGCTCCTCCTCCTCGACGAGCCCGTGGCGGGGATGAACCTCGAGGAGACCGAGGACATGGCCCGATTCATCCTCGACATCCAGGAGGAGCTCGGCATCGCGATGATCCTCGTCGAGCACGACATGGGACTCGTCATGGACATCGCCGATCGGGTGATGGTCCTCGACTTCGGCCGGGAGATCGCCACCGGACCTCCCGCCGAGGTGGCCCGGAACCCCGACGTCATCCGTGCCTACCTCGGGGAGGAGCTCTCGGTCGCCTCCGCCGAGTGAGCGTCGACGCGCCGGGGGGCGTCTTGCTAAGGTGACGGGAACCTTGACCGGACGTTCAAGGTAGGAGGAGAGAGTGATGAGGCGCTGGACGATCCTGGTGTTCGTGCTCGCCCTCGTGGCCGCGGCCTGCGGCGGCGGTGGCGGCGGGGAGACGACGACGACGAAGGCTCCCGAGGCCACGACGACGACCGCCGGCGGCGGTGGCGGCGGCGAGGGTACGACGACGACCGCCGGCGGCGGTGGCGAGATGGAGATGAAGACCGACTTCGGCGTCGACGTCGAGTCGAAGACCATCAAGATCGGGATGCTCCCCGACCTCACCGGCATCTTCTCGTCCCTCGTGACCGACACCACCGACGCCCAGAAGGTCTACTGGGACCGAGTGAACGCGAACGGTGGGATCGACGGCTGGAAGGTGGAGCTCGTCATCGAGGACACGAACTACAACGTCGAGCAGCACCTCGAGAAGTACGAGAAGATCCGCAACGAGGTCCTGTTCATCTCGACGGCGACGGGATCGCCGACGAACGTCGCCGCGTTGCCGAAGTACATCGAGGACCAGATGGTCTTCTCGCCCCTGTCGTTCTACTCGGGATGGGCGATCCCCGACTTCGACCAGAACCTCGCCCTCGAGAAGTACACGAACTACTGCATCGAGGCGATCAACGTGATGTC
>DRQR01000119.1 GCA_011371355.1 Actinomycetota bacterium | reverse complement strand
GGTCGAGGTTCGCCCGGTGCGCGGCGGCGAGGTCGCGGAGGGCGGTGAGGGGGTCGCCGACCTCGATCCGCGGCTCGACGCTCACCCCTCGCCCGGCGGCGACGAGGGCCACGCCTCCCCGCTCCACGGCCTCGGGGGCGTGGAGGTGACCGTCGGTGCGGGTCCCGGGGAGGGCGACGAAGAGCGCACCGGGCACCGCCCGACGCGAGTCGACGACGACCCGGTCGATCGGTCGGGACTCGCCCACGAGCCGGCCGGCGACGATCGTCGCCACCTCGGCCGCGGTCCAGCCCAGGGCCGTCATCGCCATCACCCTCCGGCCTCCTCGAGACGGGCCATCGCCTCGGCGGCGACGGTCCGGTCGTCGAAGGGATGGACGACGCCGTCGATCTCCTGACCCCGTTCGTGGCCCTTGCCGAGGACGAGCACGAGATCGTCGACGCCGGCGAGGGCGACGGCTCGGTGGATGGCGGTGCGGCGATCCACCTCGACGACGAGGTCGGTGCCCGCGACCCCCGCGGCGACCTCGGCGACGATCTCGGCCGGGTCCTCGGATCGGGGATTGTCGGAGGTGACGACGACGACGTCGGCCGCGGACGCCGCGGCCCCCATCGCCGGCCGCTTCGTGCGATCCCGGTCGCCGCCGGCCCCGACGACGACGATGATCCTCCCCGCGGTGAGTTCCCGCGCCGCGGCGACGACCGTGGCGACGGCGTCGGGCGTGTGGGCGTAGTCGACGACGACGTGCCGTCCCCCCGGGACCGCCTCGAGACGTCCGGGGATCGTCCCGACCGCCTCGAGGCCCTCGACCACGGCGTCACCGTCGATACCGAGGAGGTGGGCGATCCCTGCGGCGACGGCGGCGTTCGCGACGTTGAACCGGGCGGGGAGCGGGAGCCGAACCGGGAGGTCCACGACCTCCCCGATGCGGAGCCGGAAGGTCGTCCCGTCGGGGCGGAGCTCGAGGTCGTCGGCGACGACGTCGGCGCGTCCGCCGACCGACACCGAGAGCGAGGGCACCTCGAGCTCCTCGAGCAGGCGACGACCCGCGGGGTCGTCGACGAAGACCACCGCCTGGGCCGTGCGTGCCTGCTCGAAGAGCCCGGCCTTGGCCCGGAAGTAGGCCTCCATGGTCCCGTGGAAGTCGAGGTGGTCCTGGCCGAGGTTCGTGAACGCCGACACCGCGAACCCGATCCCATCGACGCGGCCGAGGGCGAGGGCGTGGGAGGACACCTCGACGGCGACGACGTCGACGCCCTCGACGGCGGCCTCGGCGAGGATCCGCTGGAGGTCGTCGGCCTCCGGGGTCGTGCGCGTCGTCTCCACCCTCCGGTCTCCGATCCTCGCACCCACGGTGCCGACCACCGCGGTGCGACGTCCGGCGGCCCGGGCGATCGCCTCGAGGAGGTGGGTCACGGTCGTCTTCCCGTTCGTCCCCGTGACCCCGACGACGGCGAGACGGTCCGAGGGTCGCCCGTAGGCGAGCTCGGCGGCGACGGCGAGGGCGCGCCGGGCGTCGGGTACGACGAGGTGCGGCACGGAGACGGCGACGTCCCGCTCGACGATCGCCGCGGCGGCCCCGGCGGCGAGGGCGTCGGGGAGGTAGGCATGACCGTCGCTCGTGAACCCGGGGATGGCGACGAAGGCCACGCCGGGGGCGACGAGCCGGGAGTCGTGGACGACCCCGACGAACGCACCGTCGCCCTCCAGCGTCCCCGCACCGAGGACGTCCCGGAGCTCCGACAGGCGGACCGGTCGGGCGTGGCGGGTCGGGTCACCCATCCCCGTCGACTCCCGGGCGGTCGGGCGGGATGCCCAGATCGTTGAGGACGGCGAGGGCCACCTCCGCGAACACCGGCGCCGCGGACGCTCCACCGTACTTGAGCTCGGTGCCGTCCTCGAGGACCCCCTTCGGCGAGTCGAGGACCACGGCGACGACGATCTCGGGGTCGCCGGCGGGGGCCATCCCCACGAAGCTCGCGATCCGGTCCTCGGTGGAGTAGGTCTGCTCGTCGGGCAGGTACTTCTCGGTCGTGCCGGTCTTCCCGGCGACGGTGAACCCCTCGACGCGAGCCCGGGTCCCGGTGCCGCCCTCGACGACCCGTTCGAGCATGCTCCGAAGGAGCCTGGCGGTCTCGGGGGCGAGGACTCGTCGCCGTCTCGGCTCGGTGACGATCCGGCGACCGTCGGCCTCGACGATCTCGGCGACGACGTGGGGTTCCACCCATTCGCCGTCGTTGGCGATCGTCGCGTAGAGGGCCGCCATCTGCAGGGGCGTCACCGAGACGCCGTAGCCGATCGCCGCCGACGGCCCGCAGGTCGACCGACACCACGCCGAGACGTGCTCGAGGTGGCCGGACCGCTCCCCGGGGAAGTCGATCGCCGCCCGGCGCCCGAGTCCGAAGGCGTCGAGGTAGCGATAGTGGCGTTCGTTGCCGAGCATCCGTTGGACGAGGATCGTCCCCACGTTCGAGGAGCGCTCGACGATCTCGGCGACGGTCATCGTCGAGGGGTGGTCGCTGGGATCGGTGTACTCCTTGGGCTCGATCACGATGCGCTGGGGCACCTCGAGCTCCGTCGAGGGGGCGACGAGTCCCTCCTCGAGGGCGGCGGCGATGGTCACGACCTTGAGGGTAGAACCCGGCTCGTATACCTCGGCGACGGCACGGTTGACCACCGCGTCGGGGTCGAGGGCATCGCGGTCGTTGGGATCGAAGCCGGGGGCCGAGGCCATGGCGAGGACCTCGCCGGTGTCGGGGTCGAGTACGACGACCGTGCCCCAGTTCGCGCCGGTGCGCTCCACCGCGGCGGAGATCGCCTGCTCGGCGGCGTACTGGATCCGCCGGTCGAGGGTCGTGACCACGTCGGCTCCGGGCACGGCGGGGTCGACGAGGAGTCGACCCTGCGGGATGACCCGCCCGCCGGGATCGCGCTCGACGATGCGGCGCCCGTCCTGGCCGGCGAGGACGTCGTCCAAGGAGGCCTCGAGGCCCTCGATCCCGGCCCCGGTGTCGAGGCGGGTGAGGCCGACGACCTGGGCGGCGAGGGGGCCGGAGGGATAGACGCGGACGGCTCGGGGAACGAGGGTGAGCCCGAGGAGTTCGCGGCCGTCGATGAGCGCCTCGAGCTCCTCGACGGCGTCCGGCTCGAGGCCGCGAGCCAAGCGCGCGTATCGACCGTCGCCCTCGAGGCGCTCGACGATCTCGGCGGCGTCGAGCTCGAGGAGGGGATCGAGGAGGGAGGCCACCTCCTCGGCGTCGTCGACGATGGAGGGGTCGGCGACGAGGTCGGCACCCGCGACGCTGATCGCGAGCTCGACGCCGTCCCGGGCGTAGATGGTCCCCCGCGGCGCGGGGATCACCTCGTGACGGACCCGCTGGTCGAAGCCCCTTTGGGCGAAGCGAGCGGCGTCGACCGCCTGCACCTGATAGATGCGGACCCCGATCCCCGCCCAGGCCGCGGCGAAGGCGAGGCCGAGGACGACGACCCGCAGATCGTGCCAGCGCCACGCGGGGCGCCGCACGTCACCGTCTCCGGGTGCCGGAGGTGCCGCGGTGTCGGGTGCCGGCGCTCACCCGATCCGTCATGGCGTGCCCTGGAGGGGACGTCCCTCCACCCGGAGCGGGATCCGCTCGTCGGGGAAGACGAGGCCCATCTCGGTGGCGACCCGTTCGATGCGGGCGGGGTCGCGCAGGCGGGCCACCTCGACCCGGAGTTCGGCGAGCCGGGCCTGTTCGACGGCGATCTCCTGCTCGATGCGTTGCAGTTCGAAGGCGCTCTTGTCGAGGGAGACCCGGGCGAACACGATCGCGAAGAGGGCGAGGACCGCGGCGATCGTGAAGACGGTGAGCGGCCGTAGTCGGGGGACGCGGGCGACCGCGACGGCCGCCGGGGCCTCGGAGGTGGGGACGTAGGGCGCGGTACGGGCGGTCATGGGCGGGCCTCGAGCTTCTCGGCGACTCGGAGCCGGGCACTCCGGGACCGGGGATTCTCGGCGACCTCCTTCGGGGACGGCCGAACCGCCCGGCGGGTGACGAGCCGCAGCTCGGGGACCCGCCCGCAGGCGCACACCGGAAGGTCCGGGGGACAGACGCAGCCGGCGGCCGCCGCGGCGAAACGCCGTTTGACGATCCGGTCCTCGAGGGAGTGGTAGGAGATCACCACGATGCGCCCCCCCGGGGCGAGGAGCCCCACGGCGGCGTCGAGGCCGCGCTCGAGGGCGTCGAGCTCCTCGTTGACCGCGATCCTGAGGGCCTGGAAGACCCGTCGGGCGGGATGGCCCGAGCGCCGGGCCGCGGCCGGGACGGCCTCGGCGACGACGGCCGCGAGCTCGGCCGTGTCGTGGATCGGCCGGGCCCGGACGACGGCCTCGGCGATCCTCCGGGCGTACCGCTCCTCGCCGTAGCGGCGGAAGATGCGGGTGAGCTCGTCGACGTCGGCGTGGGCGACGAGGGACGCCGCATCGGTCGCGGCGTCGGGCCCCATCCGCATGTCGAGGGGTCCCGCCGTCCGGTAGGAGAACCCGCGTTCGGGCGCATCGAGCTGGGGGGAGGAGACCCCGAGATCGAGCAGGACGCCGGCGATCGGCGGGAGTTCATCGTGCTCCTCCCGCACCCGAGCGACGATCCGATCGAGGTCGGCGAAGTTGCCCCGGACGACGACGAGTCGAGGGCGTCGCGGTGCCGAGGCGACGGCCTCGGGATCCCGGTCGACGCCGACGATCCACGCCGCCGGGTACGCGGCCGCGAGGGCGAGGGCGTGTCCGCCCCGCCCGTAGGTGGCGTCGACGATCGTCCCCGAGCCCGCCGGCGCGAGGTACGCGACGACCTCGTCCCGGAGCACCGGGACGTGGTGGGAAGGCGACTCGTGGGTCTGATCCATGGTCAGCCCCCCGGAGCGCTGGCGCCAACATGGAAGCGGGCGGAGTAAGGGGCCTTCCATCTGGCATCCGGGGGGCTGACCAGGGGCCAGACCCGAGCCTCGTGTCGTCGCGCGTCATATCCCACCGTCTCCCGACAGCACCTCCCCGATCTCGGCGTAGTAGGCGTCGGCGTCGGCCGACACCTCGGCCCAGGTCTCGGTCGACCAGAGCTCGAGGTGGTCGGCCATACCGACGATCGTGACGTCCTTCTCCAGGCCGGCGTAGGCCCGAAGGCTCTCGGGGATCTGCACCCGACCCTGCCGGTCGGGTACCTGGTCCGACGCCGAGGCGAAGAAGGACCTGGCGAAATTCCTGGCCCGCCGATCGGTTCGCGGCAGGGAGAGGACCTTCTCCGCCTCCTCCTCCCACCGTTCGAGGGGGAAGACGAAGAGGCAGCGGTCCTGTCCCTTCGTGACCACGCAGCCGCGCTCGAGCCCCGGCCGGAACTTCCGGGGCATGACGAGCCGACCCTTCTCGTCCAGCGAGTGGTTGTACTCCCCGAGGAACACGGGTCGAGCCCTCCGGCCTGTCGCGGTCATCATCTCCCACGGCGCCCCACTTTGCACCATTTCGCGCCACTTGTCAACCTCTCTCCTCCCCAGCGCCCCCGACGATGGTCCGACCGGACCCCCGGGGCCGATCCGACCCCGTCCGCCTCTATCGTGTCGGCGATGGACGTGAGGAAGGACCCCGCCGTCGTCGTCGGCCTCGGGGAGATGGGCTCGGTCTTCTCCCGGGCGTTCCTCCGCGCCGGCCACCCCGTCTACCCCGTCCTCCGAGGCGTCGATCCCGACACCGTCGCCGCAGCGGTACCCCGACCCCACCTCGTGCTCGTCGCCGTGGGAGAGGCCGACCTCGCGGAGGTCCTCGCGGCCCTGCCCACGCCGTGGCGCTCCCGCCTCCTCCTCATCCAGAACGAGCTCGTCCCCTCCCACTGGCGCCGCCACGGCATCGACGCCCCCACCGTCGCCCCGGTGTGGTTCGAGAAGAAACCGGGACGGGACGTCAAGGTGATCGTGCCCACCCCGGTGGCCGGACCCCGCGCCGAGTTCGTCGTCGCCGCGCTCGGCGGCATCGGCATCCCCGCCGAGGTCGTCCCGCCCGCCGCCCTCGAGCAGCGGCTCGTCGCGAAGAACCTCTACATCCTCGTCTCCAACCTCGGCGGGCTCGCCGTCGGCGGCGGCACCGTCGGCGAGCTCTGGGCGAACCACCGCCCCCTCGTCGAGGCCATCGCCCGGGACGTGCTCGCCCTCCAGCGGGCCCTCGTCGACGGCGACGTCGACGAGGAGGCCGCCATCGCCGAGATGGTCGCCGCCTTCACCGCCGATCCCGAACACGGAGCCATGGGGCGGAGCGCTCCCGCCCGCCTCGCCCGGGCCCTCGACCAGGCCGACCGCCTCGGCATCGACGTGCCCACCCTCAGGTCGATCCCCCCTTCTCCGGCCTCGAACGCCTAGCCTGGGGGCGACGGTGTCCCCGACCGGGAGGAGGGCTCAGGTGCGCGTGCTCGTGGCGACCGACGGCAGGATCGACCCCCAGGAGGCCGCGGACTACGCCGTGCCCCTGGCCGGCGACGATCCGATCACCGTCCTCACCGTCGTCGAGATCCCGCGACGGCTCCTCCAGGAGCTCCGCCAGGTCATGGGAGAGCCGGCCGAGGTCCAGGTGGACGCCGACGTGGAGTACGTCGAGCCCCCGGCCACCGAGGTGGAGACGCCCCGGGGTTGGCCCGGCGACGACGCCATGATCGCCCGCTACCTCGAGGACAAGCGGGTCGAGTACACCCAGCCGGTGGTCGACGCCCTCGTGGCCCGGGGAGCGACCGCCACCGGCAAGGTCGTCGAGGGAGAGGACGCGGCGAAGGGCATCCTCGAGGAGGCCGACCGACTCGACGTCGGCGTCGTCATCGTCGGTGCCCACGGTCAGGGCTACTGGGAGGGGCTCCTCGGTTCCACGGGCACGAAGGTGGTCCGCCGGTCGGCGCGCCCGGTCCTCGTCCTCAAGGACTGAATCAAGGCCCGCCGGCCGTCCGCCGATGACCATGAGGACCAGGAGGCCCCGTGCGTAGGATCATCGTCGTCGCCGTCGGAGCGCTGCTGCTCGCCACCGGGCCCGCGGCCGGCGTCTCGTCCCAGGCTCCCTCCGGCACCGTCGCCTCGGTGACCGACGAGGACCTCGAAGGACCCGGCTGGGTGCTCGCGGTCGGCGACGTCGAGGTCGTGCCCGTCGCCCGAGCCGGCTACGCCACCGTGCTCGTCGAGGTGGTGGTCCGCAACGTGGGCGGCGAGCCGCTCTCCCTCGGCGACCTCGCCGACGGCCGCCTCCCCGGCGACGCCGTGCTCCTCTTCGAGGACCGGCGGGGGATCCGCCACCCCGTGGACCTCCTGCGACCGCTCACCGGCGCCCTGCCCGGGTCCAACCTCACCGCCATCGAGCCCGGACTCGCCGCGCGCTGGACCTTCGGCTTCGAGGTGCCCGCCGGAGCGGTCGACGGACGCGTCGTCGTCGCCGCCGGCGACGAGGTCCTCGCCGCCTGGGACGGCGGAGCCGCCGAGCGCGAGGTGACCATCGACCTCCCCGAGCGGACCATCCGCCTCGGCGACGAGATCCCCTGGGCTCGCCTCGACGGCGGCACGATCCGGGTGCGGCCCGAGGCCGTCGGCTCGCTCCTCTGCGGCGACCCCGCCCTGGAGCCGCCCACCGTGATCGTCGCGGTGGCGATGCGCGTCACGAACGACGCGCCGACCGACTACGTCTGGCCCGGAGCCCGCTTCCCCGACGTCCCCGCCACCGCCCAGTGGGCGGACGGCGCCTCGGCCCGTACCTTCCTCGAGACGAGCGTCGACGGCCCGGATCCCTACCACCGCTACCTCGGCGGCGCCGGGATCCTCCTGCCCGCCGACACCGAGACGCGCCGGGCCTTCCTCATGGCCGCTCCCCGTGACGGCCGGTTCGTCGACCCCACCCGACTCCCCGCGGGCGTCCTCTTCACCCCGCCCGACGGCGTCCCCGTGTGGCTCGACCTCTCGGGCGTCCGGCCCACGATCGGGATCGATCCGGGCACGTGCGACCTCGGCGGTGCCGGCGGTCCCCTCCCCTACGCCGTGGCCCCCGCCCCCGCCTACCCGACCCCGCCGACCATCGACGCCGAGACCGCCGCCCGGAGCCTCATCCGGAGCGCCCTCGCCGCGGCGGTCATCCGCTACGACCGCACCGGCCGCACCCTCGAAGGCACCACGACCGCCGAGCTCGAAGGCATCGCCCCGACCCTCCGGTGGATCGCCCACGATCCCGAGGATCCACCGGCGACCGCCACCGGCACCGTCTACTACGCGGTGCTCGACGCCCGCACCTTCTACGCGATCACCGAGGCCGTCGACGGCCGCTGGTTCTGCACGAAGCTCCCGATCGGCGACCCGCCCGTCCGCGGCGACGCCGCGACGGCGACCGACGCCGCGGCCCTCTGCCTCGAGAAGGCGATCGTCGACGACGACGGCTCCTGAGTCAGGAGGCGAGGTAGGGGACCCACTCGGCCTCCGGCGGGTCGCCGAGGGCCACGGCCACCCAGGCGTGGCGGGCGGGTTCCCGCGGAAGCCGACGGAGACGGAGCCCGGCCTGCTCGGGCGTCCGTCCACCCTTCTTCGTGTTGCACCGTCGACACGCGGCGACCACGTTGTCCCAGCGATGGAGCCCGCCCTGGCTCTTCGGCACCACGTGATCGACGTTCTCGGCCCGTCCCCCGCAGTACTGGCAGGTGAAGTCGTCGCGGAGGAACACCGCCCGACGGTTCAGCGGTACCCGCCGCCCGAAGGGCACCCGCACGTAGTGTCGAAGCCGGATCACCGACGGCGACGGGACGCTGAGCCGCTCGGAACGCCAGAGCGCCCCGTTCGTCTCGACGACCTCGGCCTTCTCGCTGAGGACGAGCACGATCGCCCGTCGCGTCGGGACGACCGACAGCGGTTCGAAGGTCGCGTTGAGCACGAGCGCTCGGGCCATGGCGGAATCGTACACGGGACGCTCCCCTGCCGACCCGTCGTCGCCCCCGACCGACGCCCTGATACGATGGTCGCCGGAGGAAGGGCATGCGCGTCGTCGGCTACATCAGGGAACCGTCGGTCCCGGCGGACACCGAGACCGCCTTCGTCCAGAGCGAGCGGATCCGACGCTGGACGGCCGAGTACGGCCATCAGCTCATCGCGGTGTGTCGAGACGTCGCCGCCGCCGACGGGGAGGCCTCCCGCGACGGGTACCGAGCGCTGCTCGGGATCCTCGGCACCGGCGACGTGGACGCCGTGGTCGTCGCCAGCCTCGAGGCGCTGAGCCCCGACAAGGTGCTCCAGGAGATCATGATCAAGGACCTCCGGAGCCGGGGAGTCACGGTGGTCTCGACCGATCCCGAAGACGTCGCCGAGCTCGCCGACACCGAGGCGGCTCCCCTCCGGGTCCTGGTTCGGGACGTCCTCGCCCGGCTCGACCGCTACCGGGAGGAGATGGCCGTCGTCGAGGCTCCCACCCCGGTCCCGGCGCGGGACCTCGTCGTCGAGCTCCTCCCCGCCGAGGAGCCTCCGGTCTGGGGACCGCACGAGAGCGCCACCCACACCGCCCGGCCGAGCGCGTAGAGCCGACCGACCTCGACGAGGCACGAGCCCGCCCGCGGGCCGTCGAGGACCTCGACGACGACCTCGAGGAGCTCGACGCCACCGAGGGTCCGTCGATCGACCGCCCGAAGGCGAGGGGGCGGGTCGACGAACCCGAGGAGCGCCCCCACCGCCCGGGCGACGGCCTCGTCGACCGCGCCGGGCACGTCGAAGGCTCGGGCCGACGTCCGGCGCCCGGAGGACGTCGCCGCGTGGACGACGATCCCGTCCCTCCCCTCCTCGACGGCGACCGACTCGAGGAGCTCGTCTTCCCCGGCCACGACCTCGACCTCCTCCGACCGCGCCGCGGTCGGCGGCTCCCGGCCCTCGAGGACGGCCCGGACGGCCCGTCGTACCCCCTCGGGGTCGACCCCCGAGGCGATGGTCACCCGCACCGTTCGCGGCCGCTCGGGCGGACCGCGGAACTCCACGCCCCGCACACCCGGGACGCGCATGAGCTCCTCCGACAGGGACACGCTCCGCTCCTCCCCCGTCACCCCCGGAGTCGGCGCTGCCGACGTCGCCATCGAAGATACGCCACGAGGTCCTCTCCGGCAACCGGCCGCACCTCGCCGTAGGCGGTCTCGAGACGCCAGCGCACCAGGCGCCGATCGGGCAACGGGAGGAACGGGGGGCGAAGCCACCACCGCCGCGGGGCCATCGCCGCGGCCGCCCGGAGCGCCTCCGCCCACAGCCACGGGCGGCGGCCGACGGCGATCAGGGCCTCCCATCCCATCGGGGTGGAACCTAGTCGCCCCCGAAACCCCGGAACTCCGGTAAGGTCGAGCCGGGCTACGAGAGGACCGTAGGTGGCAGCGTCCCCGACCGAGTTGAGCTGGTTCGGCGAACGGTTCGCGGCGATCGTCGACAACGTCGAGCGGGTCATCCAGGGGAAACGGCGAACCATCGAACTCGTGACCACCTGCCTGCTCGCCGGCGGTCACGTCCTCATCGAAGACGTCCCCGGGGTCGGCAAGACCCTCCTCGCCAAGGCCCTCGCCCGGTCCCTGAACTGCACGTTCCAGCGCATCCAGTTCACGCCCGACCTCTTGCCATCCGACGTGACCGGCGTGTCGGTGTGGGACCGCGAGGCCCAGCGGTTCGTCTTCCGGGCCGGTCCGGTGTTCGCGAACGTGGTCCTCGGCGACGAGATCAACCGGGCGAGCCCGAAGACCCAGGCCGCGCTCTTGGAGGCGATGGAAGAGCAGCAGGTCACCGTCGACACCACCACCCACGGCCTGCCGTCGCCCTTCATCGTCATCGCCACCCAGAACCCGATCGAGCACGAGGGCACCTATCCGCTCCCCGAGGCCCAGCTCGACCGGTTCATGATGCGCCTCACCATGGGCTACCCCTCCCGACGCAAGGAACTCGAGATGCTCGACGCCCACGCGCGGGGCACGGGGCTCGAGGAGATCGGAC
Source organism: Actinomycetota bacterium (assembly GCA_011371355.1). Lineage (GTDB taxonomy): Bacteria > Actinomycetota > Acidimicrobiia > Spongiisociales > UBA5794 > DRQR01. The sequence goes on along the minus strand of DRQR01000119.1, from coordinate 1,078 downwards.
CGGTCGTCGAGGCCGCCGAGGTCCTCCACATGGCCGACATCGCCGGCCGGGTCGAGGTCGCCGAGGCCGTCAAGGGCTACCTCATCGACCTCGCCGACGCCACCCGCAACGATCCGGACCTCCTCCTCGGCGCCTCCCCGAGAGCCACCCTCTTCCTCCAGCGGGCCGCCCGGGCCCGGGCGGCCACCGCGGGAAGGGGCTTCGTCACCCCCGACGACGTCAAGGACGTCCTCGAGCCCGTACTCGGTCACCGGCTCATCCTCCGACCCGAGGCGCAGATGCGCGGCATGACCGTCGCCAAGACGGTCGAGGGGATCGTCCAGAGCGTCCCCGTCCCCGGCACGAGGCCCTGACGTGCCCACCGCCCGGGGATGGGCCGCGATCGGTGCGGGGATCGGCCTCGCCGCGGCCTGGTGGGGGTTCGGCGAACGCTCCCTCCTCGCCGCCGCCGCCTTCGTGCTCCTCGCCGTCGCCGTCGGCGTCGTCTACGTCCGACGGATCGACCCGACCCTCTCGCTGACCCGCCACATCGTGCCCGCGGCGATCCACGACGGGGATCGGGCCGTCGTCGCGCTCACCCTCCGCAGCGAGCGTCGCGTCTATCACGCCGCCCTCGTCGAAGAGGTCGCCACCTTGGGTTCCGCCCGGTTCACCACCGACCGGATCGACCCGAACGTCCCCACCGTCGCCCGCTACGAGGTCCGGTGTCGTCCTCGCGGCGTCTACCGGGTGGGACCCGCCCGGATCACCACCCGCGACCCCCTCGGCCTCGCCGAGCGGAGCCGCAGCGTGGGGGCACCCGATCGTCTCGTCGTCTACCCCCGGGTGGATCCCCTCGAAGGGCTCCCCCTCGGACGAGGCCAGGATCCCACCACCCAGGCGGCCAAGGTGTCCTTCTCCCAGACGTCGGGTGAGGACTTCTACCCCCTTCGCGAGTACCGCCACGGCGACGACCTGCGACGGGTCCACTGGCCGTCGTCGGCCAAACGGGACGAGCTGATGATCCGGCAGCTCGAGATCCCCTGGACCTCGAGAGCCCTCGTCCTCCTCGACCCCCGCAACGACCGGTACCGGGGTC
>DRQR01000118.1 GCA_011371355.1 Actinomycetota bacterium | reverse complement strand
GCCTTCGACCGCACCGGCGAGTGGCTCCCCGCCGAGACCGTCGAGACCTTCCGGGAGTACCTCGTGGGGATCAAGGGTCCCCTGACCACCCCCGTGGGAGGCGGGATCCGCAGCCTCAACGTGGCCCTCCGTCAGGTCCTCGATCTCTACGTCTGTCTCCGGCCGGTCCGGTGGTATCGCGGCGTCCCGTCCCCGGTGAAGCATCCCGAGCTCGTCGACATGGTGATCTTCCGGGAGAACACCGAGGACGTCTACGCAGGCAAGGAGCTCGAGGCCGGTTCCCCCGGGGCCCTGCAGCTCCTCGACTACCTCGACCGGGAGTTCGGCTGGGAGCTCCGCCGGGACTCGGGCATCGGGATCAAGCCCATCTCCGAGACCGCGTCGAAGCGCCTCGTCCGGGCGGCCATCCGGTACGCCCTCGCCGAGGGGCGCCGCTCGGTGACCCTCGTCCACAAGGGCAACATCATGAAGTACACCGAGGGTGCCTTCCGCAACTGGGGGTACGAGGTGGTTCGCGACGAGTTCGCCGATCGCGCCGTCGCCTGGGAGGACTGCGGGGGCGACCCGGGGGATCGCCTCTTGGTCAAGGACGTCATCGCCGACGCGTTCTTGCAGCAGATCCTCACCCGGCCTGCCGAGTACGACGTGATCGCCACGATGAACCTCAACGGCGACTACATCTCCGACGCCCTCGCCGCCCAGGTGGGGGGCATCGGCATCGCTCCCGGGGGGAACGTCAACTACGAGACCGGGCATGCGATCTTCGAGGCGACTCACGGTACGGCCCCGAAGTACGCCGGGCTCGACAAGGTGAACCCCGGGTCGGTGATCCTCTCCGGCGCCCTCATGTTCCGCTACCTCGGATGGCCCGAGGCGGCCGACGCCATGGAACGGGGACTCGAAGGGGCGATCGCCGACCGGATCGTGACCTACGACTTCGCCCGCCTCATGGAGGACGCCACGGAGGTGAAGACGAGCGAGTTCGCCGACGCGATCATCGCGAGGATGTGATCAGGGCCAGGCGACGACGAAGGTGAGGAGGGTCTCGTCGGGGGGGTCCACGTACCCCGGCGCGTTCCGGAGGTTCCACACCTCGACGAGGAACGACACCCCGTCGGCGCGGTGGAAGCGGCCGGCGTAGCGTTCGACGGCGTCGTCGTCGACCCGCAGGAGGTCGCCGCGGATCCCCCGAGCGGCGAGGCGGCGGACGAGCTCGTCGGGAACCCCGGCCCGCCAGGGAGCCGAAGCGCCGTACACGAGGACCTCCCGGTGGCGGCCCGGCGGGACCGCGTCGGCGTCGTAGAGGGCGGCATCGGCTTCGTAGCGCACCGCCGGTGCCGGCGTCCAGGGGCGACCCGCCGCCAGGGCATCGGTCGACGCGCCGAGGTGGTCGACGATCCATCGGACGCGGGCGCCGTCGATGGGGGTCGCGCCGTCGCCGACGACCACCGACGCCACCGCCTCGGCCATGTCCTCGACCGGGGAGGTCGCCCCGTACCGGGTGGTGCCTCCGGGCTCGGCGAGGCGCCACCGATCCCCGTCCCGTCGCCACCCCGTCGCGTCGGCGAACTCGGTGACGAGCGGGGTCGTCGCGAGGGGGTCGTCGGAGGAGGCGGGGGTGGACGCCACGAGCGCGGCGAACTGGTGGACGTGGGTGAGTTCGTGGGCGAGGAGGCGCACGACGTCGAAGGTCGTGGTGTCCGCGAGGCTCCCTTCGAGGAGGTAGACGTCCGGTCCGATCGCCAGGGCGCCGGTCCCCGGCTCGGCTCGCTCGTGGGAGGAGACGACGTAGATGGTCCGGGGCCGGGCGACGGCGAGGAGCTCGTCGGGGAGCTCCTCGAGGGCCCGTTCGACGAGGCCGACGAGCGCCGGGGTGGGCTCCGTGTCGACGCCGGCGACCTCGAAGCCGGCGAGGGTCCGGCGCCAGTCGACCCGGGCGGGTACCTCGATCTCGTAGACGATCTCGGCGGTCCCGCCGGCGACGGGGACGTCGGGGAGGTCGCCGACCCGGCATCCGGCGGCGAGGACGGCGGCGGCGACGACGATGGCGAGGCGAGGCACGGCCAGGATTGAACCAGCGTCGGCCGGGGAAGGGAAACGGGCCGGAGGGCCCTGGCCGACGGGGGATCGGAGGCGAGTAGCCTGCGGAGGTCGAGACCAAGGAGGCCCCATGCGCAAGGTGACCGTCGTCGGAGCCGGGAAGTACGGATCGACCACCGCCCAGCGGATCGCCGAGGCGGACATCGTCGACCAGGTCGTCATGACCGACATCGTCGAGGGGCTCCCCCAGGGGCTCGCCCTCGACATGAACCAGGCCCGGCCCATCGTCCGGTACCGCACCGAGGTCGTCGGGACGAACGACTACGCCGACACCGCGGGATCCCAGGTCGTCGTCATCACCGCCGGGCTGCCCCGCAAGCCCGGGATGTCTCGGATGGACCTCCTCGAGGTGAACGCGAAGATCGTCAAGGAGGTCACCGAGCAGGTGGTCGCCCACTCGCCCGACGCGGTCATCGTCGTCGTCACGAACCCCCTCGATCAGATGACCACCCTCGCCGCCGAGGTCTCCGGGTTCCCCCGGGAGCGGGTGATGGGACAGGCCGGGATGCTCGACAGCGCCCGGATGGCCCACTTCATCGCCGAGAAGACCGGGGCCGACATCCTCACCGTCCAGGCGATCACCCTCGGATCCCACGGTCCCACGATGGTGCCGGTACCGTCCCTGTGTTCGGTGGACGGGAAACCCCTCACCGAGGTGCTCTCGCGGGAGGAGATCGACGAGATCGTCGAACGTACCCGTAACGGCGGCGCCGAGATCGTCGGGCTCCTGAAGACCGGGAGCGCGTACTTCGCACCGTCGGCGGCCGCCGCGGCGATGGTCCGGGCCGTGGTGCTCGACACGAAGGAGGTCATGCCGGTGTGCGCCTGGGTCACCGGCCAGTACGGCATCTCCGACGTCTACCTCGGGGTGCCGGCGAAGCTCGGCGGGGGAGGGGTCGAGGAGATCGTCGAGTTCGATCTCGCCGCCGAGGAGCTCGAGGCGCTGAAGACCGCCGCCGAGGCGGTGCGGGAGAAGGTCGCCGACCTCGAGTCCCTCGACCTCTGAGCCCCCCGGCCGGCGCGGGGATCAGGTGCCCTTGGTCGCCTGGAGCCGCCGGAGCGCCTCTTCGATCTCGCGTCGGCTCTCCTCGGCGGCCTCACGCTGGCGTCGGGCCCGGATCGCGGCGAGCATCGTGTCGCGGCGGTCCGCCCAGATCGCCACCGCCCCGACGAAGGCGAGGACCATGCCGAAGCCGGCGACGAACCATCCCGCTCCCACCTGGACGTCTCGGTAGGTGGCGGCGATCCCCATCGTCTCGGCCTGGAGCCGCAGCAGGGTGGAGCGGAGGGCTCCCGCCTGGAGCAGGATGGCGAGCCATCCGAGGGCATCGGTGACGATGAGCATCCGGCTCGCGGCGAGTCCACGGGGCTCTCCGGTGCCGGTGAGCACCCCGAGGATCGTGAAGCCGGCGAGGACCGCCAACCAGGTGGGCACGGTGACCGTGGTTCCGAGCGCCGCGGCACGCAGGGCGAGGAACCAGATCGCCACGGCTGCGAGCCAACCCGCGATCCGTACGACGAGTCGGAGTTCGAGTCGCCCGGCGAGGGCGACTCGAACGAGCTTCCAGGTGGTGTGCCCGAGCACGATCGCCGCGACGACGGCGGGGAAGAGCCCGACGGTGAGGGAGACGGGCCGGTCGACGAAGACGAAGGCGACCGCCGTGGCGGCGGCGACGGTGGCGACGACGATGGCGAGGGAGATCCGCTCCTCCTCGGCGCGGGTCCACAGGACGAGGGCGCCGAGCACGAAGGCGACGAGCCCGATCGCGAAGATCGCCCAGCCGTGGGTGGTCGCGTAGCCTCGGACCGCCCAGGGCTCGATGAGGAAGCCGTAGGCGGGGTCCATGCGGGCGAGCTCCCAGAACAGGCTCGCCATGACGGCGGCCGGGCCGGCGACGACCAGCGACTTCGTCCAGCTCTGCTTCACGGACCTCCTCCGGTGGCGCCGGTACTCTACCCGTTCGCCCGGTCGGGGGCATCGTCGAGGCCCCCGGGCCGACGGACGACGGGAGGTGTGGGATGAGGAAACGGGAGCTCGTCGAGGTCGTCGCCGCCCGCGTCGGGGTCGACGACGCCACCGTGGCGGCGGTCGTCGATGCCGCGTTGGAGACGATCGTCGAGGAGGTCGCCGCCGGCGGGGAGGTGCGGCTCCACGGCTTCGGCGTCTTCGAGTCCCGTGACCGGCGGCCCCGTCCCGCCCGGAACCTGCAGACCGGGGCCACGATCCGCCTCCCGGCGACGCGGGTCCCCTTCTTCCGGGCCGGCAGGGTCTTCAAGGAGGCGGTTCGGCACCGCTGACGGTCGCCGACCGGCCGGTCAGTACTCGACGTCGAGGGTGGACTGAACCCGGGCGAACTCGTTGATGAGGCCCTGGTTCATCATGATCTTCGCCATGTTCCCCCCGACCTTGATCTTCCCGGTCATGAACGCCATCTGGACGTTGAGGTCGCCCTTGGAGAGCGCCACGGCGGTCTCGTAGTCGCTCGTCACCGTCGCGTCGGCGTCGGGGAGCTCGCCGAGGGCCATCGTCGCCCGACCGTCGCGCACGTCGAGGTGGTACTGGAGGTCACCGTCGGGCGCACCGGTGACGACGAACTGGAGGCCGAGCTCGACGCCCTTCGCCGCGGCCTGGAAGCCCGGATCGGCGTTGAGGGCCTCGGTGGCCGCTCGCATGAACTCCTCGCTGAGGAACCGTGCCACTGGCGGGTCCTTTCTGTCGGGGGAGCGGAGTGTAGTGGGAGCCCGTCGCGGCGTTCGGGGCCCTCAGGCGGGGCGCTGACCGAGACGGGCCGGGTTCTTGAAGAGGGCCTTGAGGTAGTCGCGGTTCATCCAGGCGATGAAGTCGATGGAGATCGACTTCGGGCAGGCGGTCTCGCATTCGCCGTGGTTCGTGCAGGAGCCGAAGTAGTCCTCCATCGTCTCCACCATGGCCACGGTGCGCAGGTAGCGCTCCGGCTGGCCCTGGGGGAGGAGGTTGAGGTGGGCGAGTTTCGCCGCGGTGAAGAGGTTCGCCGCCGAGTTCGGGCAGGCCGCCACGCACGCCGCGCAGCCGATGCAGGCGGCGGCGTCCATGGCCACGTCCGCCGCGGGCTTGGGCACGGGCACGTTGTTCGCGTCCTGGGCGTTGCCGGTGTTCACCGAGACGTAGCCGCCGGCCTGGATGATTCGGTCGAGCGCGCTGCGGTCGACGACGAGGTCGCGGAGCACCGGGAAGGCCGCGGCCCGCCACGGCTCGAGGGTGATCGTCGCCCCGTCGGGGAACTTCCGCATGTGGAGCTGGCAGGTGGCCGTTCCCCGCTGAGGGCCGTGGGGGATCCCGTCGATCATGATGCCGCAGGTGCCGCAGATCCCCTCTCGGCAGTCGCTGTCGAAGGCGATCGGCTCCTCGCCGCGGGCGATGAGCTGCTGGTTGAGGTAGTCGAGCATCTCGAGGAAGGAGGCGTCGGGGCTGACGTCTCGCACCTCGTAGGTCACGAACTCGCCCGGTGCGTCCGTGGAGGGCTGCCGCCACACACGGAGGGTCACGTTCACTTGTAGCTCCTTTGGGTGGGCTCGACGTACTCGAACACGAGGGGTTCCTCGTGGCGGACCGGTGGGGTGTCCTCGCCCCGCCACTCCCACGCCGAGACGAAGGAGAAGTGCTCGTCGTCGCGCTTGGCTTCTCCGTCGGGCGTCTGGTGCTCGACGCGGAAGTGGCCGCCGCAGGACTCCTCCCGGTCGAGGGCGTCCCGACACATGAGCTCGGCGAGCTCGAGGAAGTCGGCGACCCGGCCGGCCCGCTCGAGGGACTGGTTCAGCGACTCCTCCGTGCCGAGGACCCTCAGGTCGCTCCAGAACTCCTTGCGCAGCCGGGGGATCTCCTCGAGGGCCTGCTCGAGGCCCTCCCGACTTCGGGCCATGCCGCAGGCGTCGATCATGATCTTGCCGAGCTCCCGATGGAAGGAGTCGGCCGAGCGGGTCCCGCCGATGCTCAAGAGCCGCTCGAGCCGCTCGGCGACGTCCCGCTCGGCGCTGCGGAACGCCTCGTGGTCGGTGGGCAGGGGCGTGGTGCCGAGGAGACCGGCGAGGTAGTTCCCGATCGTGTAGGGCAGGATGAAGTAGCCGTCGGCGAGCCCCTGCATGAGCGCCGAGGCCCCGAGGCGGTTCGCGCCGTGGTCGGAGAAGTTCGCCTCGCCGATGGCGAAGAGGCCCGGGATCGTGGTCATGAGCTCGTAGTCCACCCAGAGCCCGCCCATCGTGTAGTGGGGCGCCGGGTAGATCCGCATCGGCACCTCGTAGGGATCCTCGTCGGTGATGCGCTCGTACATCTCGAAGAGGTTGCCGTACCGTTCGGCGACGACCTTGCGACCGAGGCGCCGAATCGCGTCGGAGAAGTCGAGGTAGACGCCGTTCTTCAGGGGGCCGACGCCGCGACCTTCCTGGATCATGCGCATCGCCGCCCTGGAGGCGACGTCGCGGGGGACGAGGTTTCCGAAGGACGGGTACATCCGTTCCAGGTAGTAGTCCCGGTCCTCCTCGGGGATCTCGTTCGGGGGGCGGGGGTCGTCGGGATCCTTCGGCACCCAGATGCGCCCGTCGTTCCGGAGGGACTCGGACATGAGGGTGAGCTTCGACTGGAACTCGTCGGAGGCGGGGATGCAGGTCGGGTGGATCTGGGTGAAGCACGGATTCGCGAAGTACGCCCCGCGCCGGTGGGCCCGCCAGATGGCCGTGGCGTTGCAGTTGATCGCGTTCGTCGACAGGTAGTAGACGTTCGAATAGCCGCCGGTGGCGAGGACCACGGCGTGGGCCGAGTGCGAGGTGATCTCGCCGGTGACGAGATCCCGGACGACGATGCCCCGGGCGCGTCCGTCGTGGACGACGAGCTCGAGCATCTCGGTACGGGTGTGGAGCTCGACGGTCCCGGCCTCGATCTGGCGCTGCAGGGCCTGGTAGGCCCCGAGGAGGAGCTGCTGGCCGGTCTGGCCGCGGGCGTAGAAGGTCCGGGAGACCTGCGCCCCGCCGAAGGAACGGTTGGCGAGGAGCCCGCCGTACTCCCTGGCGTAGGGGATGCCCTGAGCGGTGGTCTGGTCGATGATCGCGTTCGAGACCTGGGCGAGGCGGTAGACGTTCGACTCGCGGGAGCGGAAGTCGCCGCCCTTGATCGTGTCGTAGAAGAGGCGGAAGATCGAGTCGCCGTCGTTGGGGTAGTTCTTCGCCGCGTTGATCCCACCCTGGGCCGCGATGGAGTGGGCACGACGGGCCGAGTCGTTGTAGGTGAAGACCTTCACCCGGTACCCGAGCTCGCCGAAGGAGGCCGCCGCCGAGGCCCCGGCCAGGCCGGTGCCCACGACGATGATCTCGAATCTCCGCTTGTTCGCGGGGCTCACGAGCTTCATCTCGAAGCGGCGCTCGTCCCAGCGCCGCTCGATCGGCCCGGTGGGGCAGCGGCCGTCGAGGATGGTGTCGGTCGTCACGCGGAACCTCCGGTCAGGACGCCGAGTTGGACGGCGAGGGGGATCGACGAGTTGCCGAGGAAGACCACCACGGCGAAGGCGGTGGCGAAGTAGCGCCGGAGGACGTCGATGCGGGGCCCGGCGACGCCCATCGACTGCCACAGGCTCCAGGCGCCGTGGTAGACGTGGAAGGCGAGTGCCACCTGGGCGACGAGGTACAGGAGGGCGATCTCGGGGCGGGAGAAGCTCGCGATCACGTTGTGGTAGACGTCCCCCCGGACGAAGTCCGGGTTCGCGTTGCCCCAGGTCAGGTCGGCGAGGTGGTAGAGGACGAAGAGGAGCAGGACGACGCCCGAGTAGCGCATCGTGAGTGAGGCGTAGTTCGCCGCGATCCACTGTCTCCGGGCCTCGTAGCGGATTCGGCCCCGGGCGTCGAGGTTTCGCTTCGTCAGAACGGCGGCGGCCCAGATGTGGATGGCGAACATCGAGATGAGTCCGACCCGGAAGATCCACAGGATCGAGGTACGGGGGACGAGGGCGCCGCCGAGCTCCCGGAGCGCCTCGGCGTAGGCGTTGATCTCCTCGGGTCCGAGGAAGATCTTCAGGTTGCCGAGCATGTGGACGAGGACGTAGCCGAGGAGGCCGATCCCGGTGAGGGCCATGAGCCACTTCATCCCGACGTCCGAGGTGAAGAAGGCCTCGAGCCAGGCACGCCATCCGGTGCGGTCGAGTACCTCCTTGCGCCTCGTCGCCGTCACGTCGGTCCCTCCTCGGTGGCTCGCCCCAGATTATCGCCGGGGGAGCGGGGGTCTGTCGAAACGGCGGGGTTGACAGCCGCGCGCGGCCTTGGGAGAATCACGACCGCGTAATTACATCGATGTTCTCAGGGGGCGACCCGTGCTCAACGAACTCCTCGAGGTCCTGCGCGCCGAGGGTCTCGACATGGCGTGGCAGGATCTCGCGAACTGTCGGGGCGCCGACCCGGATCTCTTCTTCCCGGAGCGGGGCGCGTCGACGAGGGCGGCGAAGGCCATCTGCCGGGCCTGTTCGGTGCGGGAGGAGTGCCTCGAGTTCGCCATCGTCTCGAGTGAGAAGTTCGGGATCTGGGGAGGGCTCTCGGAGCGGGAGCGCCGCCGGATCCGTCGGGAACGCCAGATCGCGGCGCGGGCGCGGCGGGCGGGCTGAGCCCGACGGAGCCCTCGGCCGTGGGGCGTAGACTTGCCCCGCCGGGGTCCCCGGCGCCAAGCCGAAGCAAGGAGTCGACGTGCCTTCGACCATCATCGTGTTCGTCCTCCTCGCCGCGCTCGTCGTCGCGGTCGTAGGGCTCATCGTCGCCGTCCTGCGGAACACCCGTGCCGCGACCGGTCCCGCCGAACCCCCCGAGGACCGGGTGCGGCCTCCCCTCGCCGATTTCCACGTGCGCGGCGAGGTCGCCGAGGTGACCTTCGCCGTCCCCCTGCCCGAAGGCGAGGTCGACCCGGTGCTGCGGGACCTCCTCTCCCGGGAGGCCATGGACGTCCTCCGCGCCAAGCGGGCCCACGGCCTCCCCCTCGACGAGGTTCGACGGGTGCGCGTCCTCGGACGGCGGGACGGCGAGGCCGTGGAGGTCGGCGTCTTCGAGCTGCCGGCCGCCGGGGAGTTCCCCGAGGTCCGTGCCCCCGACCTCGTCCCCCGGGCGGCGGCGACGACCTTCGATCCCCTCGCCCACGTCGGGGAATCCGAGCTCGTCGTGCCTCCACCCACCGGCGAGCACCGGCGTCCCGAGACGCTGCCGCCGATCGCCGAGGAGCTTCGATTCACCGCCGAGGTCGAGGCCCTCCTCCGGGCCCAGGGGATCGACCCGACCCGGGCCGAGCTCGAGGACCTCGTCCTCGGGCTGCTGCGAGGCGCCGGCTACACGGTCACCGTCGGCTTCCACGGTGTCGACACCGCCCGCGGGGGGAAGGTCCACGTCTTCACGGCCCGCAAGGGAGGACGAGACACCCTCGTGGTGGTCGTGCCCCACCGGCCCGGGGAGTATCCCGAGCTCGAGGAGGACGAGGTGAACCGGTTCCTCGTCTGGTTCGCCCAGGCGAATCCCGCCCG
>DRQR01000117.1 GCA_011371355.1 Actinomycetota bacterium | reverse complement strand
CACCTTCGGCTACGCCCTCGGCTACCTCGGCGGCGGGCTGCTCCTCGCCGTGAACATCGCGATGATCTTCACCCTCGGCAACGACCTCGGTACCCGCCTGTCCTTCGTCACCGTGGCGGTGTGGTGGCTCGTCTTCTCGATCCCGTTGCTCCGACGGGTGCCCGAGCCTCCGGCGAAGGTCGTCGCCGCCGGGGTCGGGATCGTCTCGATGACCTTCAACCGGCTCCGAGAGACCTTCCGGCACCTCCGCCGCTACCGGGAGCTCCTCAAGTACCTCGTGGCGTTCTTGATCTACAACGACGGGATCGGCACGATCATCGGCGTCGCCGCGATCTACGGTGCCGAGTTGGGGTTCGGCGCCATCGAGCTCATCGCCGCCATCCTCCTCGTCCAGTTCGTCGGCATTCCCTTCGCGATCATCTTCGGCCGGATCCCGAGCCCCGACGAGCCCCGACGGGCGGTCTTCCTCGCCTTCGTGCTGTGGAACCTCGTCATGCTGCCCCTCGTGGGCATCGGCGCCCGGCTCCTCCTACCCGCCGAGGTCGTCGGAACCCGGCCGGCGCCCTACGAGACCGTCGACGCGGCGGTGGGGGAGGGGAGCTACGACGTCGACGAAGGCGTCGTCCGGCTCGAGGGGGAGTGGGAGCTGCGACCCGCCGCCGGGCTGCCGACCTCCCATCCCTACGCCTTCACGAGCGAGGTCGGCGCCCGCTACGAGGTGGCGTTCAACGGCGGACGGACGAGGATCTCGTACGCGGAAGGCCCCGACCGATCCATCTGGGAGGTGCATCTCGACGGGGCACCGCTCGTCGTCGACGGCGAGGCGATGGTCGTCGACGCCTACAACCCCACCGAGCGGTTCGACGTCGAGCTCGAGGTCGAGGCCCCCGAGCCGGGTCGGCACGTCCTCGCCCTCGTGAACACCGCCGAACGGAACCCGGCGTCGACCGGTACGGTGATGGCGATCGGCCCGACGACGGTGCTGCCGCCCGCCCGACCGTCGAGCCTGCCGACGATCCTCGCCCTCCTCTTCGTCGTCGAGGTCGTCGGGCTCGCCCTCGCCTTCGCCCTCGGGAGCGTCCTCTGTGGGCGCCTGGCGGCGAAGATGACCACGAAGTCGACGATCATCTTGGCCCTCGTCGTCTACGCCGCGATCGCCGTCTGGGGCTTCTTCCTCGACACCGTCGTCGAGTTCTGGTTCCTCGCCTTCATGGTCGCGGTCGTCCAAGGCGGCTCCCAAGCGCTGTCGCGGAGCCTCTACGCCTCGTTGAGCCCCACCTCCGAGTCGGGGGAGTTCTTCGGGTTCTTCACGGTCATGTCGAAGTTCTCGGCGATCGTCGGGCCGGCGGTCTTCGCGGCCGCGGTCGCCGCCTTCGGCTCGAGCCGTCCGGCGATCGCCTCGATCGCCTTGTTCTTCGTCGTCGGCATCGTGCTCTTGGCGCGGGTCGACGTCGAGGAGGGTCGCCGGGTGGCGATCGAAGCCGACCTCGCCGCCGCGGCCGCCGGGGAGATCGCACGCGACTGAGCCGTTTGACGAACTCGGCGAACTGGGTCACGATGTGGCCGACGCGGGGGCACAGGGGGAAGCGTCGTGGGGGCATCGAAGCGGCTGGGGCGACTCTTCGTCGGGCTCGGCATCGTCGCGGCGGTGGTCGTCGCCGGAGGGACGGCCGCCGCCGAAGTCACCGACGGCTTCGAAGACGAGGTCGTGATCACCGGTCGGTCGTTCCCGACCACCCTCGACTGGCTTCCCGACGGCCGCGTCCTCGTCGCCGAGAAATCCGGCCGGATCTGGCTCTACGACGACGTCGACGACGCCGATCCGACGCTCTTCGCCGACCTCTCGGACGCGGTCCACAACTGGTGGGACCGGGGCTTGTTGGGCCTCGCCGTCGATCCGGCCTTCCCCGCCGAGCCCTACGTCTACGTCCAGTACACCTACAACGTCGCTCCCGGCCACAGCCAACCCCATCCGGGGTTCGAGCTGGGACTGAACGACGCCTGCCCCGACCCTCCCGGCGCCACCTCCCCCCGGGGCGGCTGCGTGGTCTCGGGGCGGCTGTCGAGGCTCACCGTCGCCGACGGCGGAGCGGGCGACACGATCATGCCCGGCTCGGAGGTCGTGCTCATCGAGGACTGGTGCGCCAGTTCCCCAGCCACTCGGTCGGGACGATCGTCTTCGGCCCCGACGGCGCCCTCTATGCCGCCGGCGGCGATGGGGCGAGCTTCTCGAACGCCGACTGGGGACAGTTCGGCCTCGACGCCGACGGCAACCCGGCGCCGAACCCCTGCGGTGACCCTATGGGCGACGACCCGCCTCGGACCGCCGAAGGGGGTGCCTTCCGTGCCCAAGACCTCGTGACCACCGGCGACCCCGTCGGTCTCGACGGCACGCTCGTGCGGGTCGACACCTCGGGCGCGGCGCTCGCCGACAACCCACTGGCGGGCGACGGCGACCCGAACGCCGAACGCATCGTCGCCTTCGGGCTCCGGAACCCGTTCCGGTTCACCTTCCGTCCCGGGACCGACGAGCTGTGGATCGGCGACGTCGGATGGGGAACCTGGGAGGAGATCGACGTCGTCCGGTCGACGACGACGCTCACGAACTTCGGGAGGCCCTGCTACGAGGGCGACGCGCCGCTCTCCGCCTACCGAGGTCTCGGCGACTTCTGCGATGCGGTCGACGCGCATCCCGTCGCACCCACCGGCCCGTGGTTCGCCTACCACCACGACGAGCGGGTCGTCGTCGACGACGGTTGCCGGACCTCGTCGGGTTCGGCCATCACCGGACTCGCCTTCGAGGAAGGCGCCGACTTCCCGGTTCGGTTCGACGGCGCCCTCTTCTTCACCGACTACCAACGGGGATGCATCTGGGTGATGCCGCTCGGAGCCGACGGCGACCCCGACCCCGCCCTTCGCGAACGGTTCGCCGACCTGTCGGATCTCGGCCCGGATCCCAACCAGACCGGCGCCGTCGAGTTGCGCTTCGGCCCCGACGGTGCCCTCCACTGGGTCGACCTCCTCGGCGGCGCGATCCATCGGATCCGCTCGAGCACGAACCTGCCGCCCGAGGTGTCGCTCTCGGCCGTCCCGACCTGGGTGCCGACGCCCCTCACCGTCGACTTCGACGCCTCGGCGTCCAGCGACTCCGAGGGTGGAGCGCTGTCGTTCGCCTGGGATCTCGACGGGGACGGCGAGTTCGACGACGCGGCCGGGCCGATCGCGACCTGGACGTACACGAATCCCGGAAGCGTGACGGCGGCCGTCGAAGTCTCCGACCTCTTGGGGCGGGTCGCCGTGGACGACGTGCTCCTCAGCGCCCAGAACAACCCGCCGACGGCCGTGATCACCGGCCCCGATCCCGCTCGGGCCTGGGCGGTCGGAGACCGTATCGCCTTCTCCGGGGTCGGTGAGGATCCGAACACCGGCCCCGTCGACCCTTCGGCGATGCGTTGGACCGTGAACATCCTCGACTGTGCCACCCCCGACTCCTGTGCCACCCGGTTCGTCGAGCGGTTCGAGGGGGTCGCCGGCGGGACCATCACCGCGGCCGACTGGATCGACGCCGACTACCTCGAGTTCGTGCTCCACGTCACCGATCCGGGCGGGCTCGAGGACGAGGCCCGGGTTCGCATCGCCCCGCGCCGGGTCGACCTCACGATCACCTCCGAGCCCGTCGGGGTGACGATCGCCTTCGGCGAGCACGCCGAAGTCACCCCGTTCCTCCGCGACGTCATCACCGGATCCGTGAACACCGTGGTCGCTCCGAAACGCATCGTCCGCGATGGGGTGGGTCACGTGTTCGTCGGCTGGAGCGACGGCGGCCCCCGGGTTCGGGACCTCGTCGCCCCCGGCTCCGCCGTCACGCTCGTCGCTCGATACCGTCCGGCCTCGGTCACCGCGATGTTCGTCGACGAGACGGAGGGACGGTGGTATCCGGTCGTCGAGGGCGTTCCGCAAGATCCCTTCTACTTCGGGGATCCGGGGGACGTGCCGTTCGTGGGGGATTGGGATTGTGACGGGGTGGACACCCCGGGGTTGTATCGCCGCTCGGATGGGTACGTGTATCTGCGGAACTCGAACAGCCAAGGGGTGGCCGACGTCCGGTTCTTCTTCGGGAATCCCGGCGACCTCCCTCTGGCGGGGGACTTCGACGGGGACGGTTGTGACACGGTGTCGATCTGGCGTCCGTCGGAGGCCAGGGTGTACATCATCAACGAGTTGGGGGAGAACGACGGGGGGTTGGGGGCCGCAGAGTTCGCCTACTACTTCGGGAATCCCGGGGACCAGCCCTTCGTGGGGGACTTCGACGCCGACGGGATCGACACCATCGGGCTGTATCGGGAGTCCACCGGGTTCGTCTACTTCCGGAACTCCCACACCCAAGGCGTCTCCGATCGTTCCTTCGTCTACGGGAATCCGGGAGACCGGATCGTCGCCGGCGACTGGACTGGGGCCGGGGCCGGCGACACGGTGGCGGTCTTCCGTCCCGGCGTGCGCCGCCTCCTCGTCCGGTACCACAACGGCCCGGGGTTCGCCGATGCAGCCCTCGAGCCTCCCGGCCCGGCGACCGTGGCGGTGTCGTACCGTCCGGAGACGGGGTGAGCCGTAGACTCGTCGGGTGTCGCAGGCCGTCGCACCGTTGAAGATCCCCGGGTTCCGGGCCCTGTGGGTGGCGTCGATCTTCTCGACGGTGCCGCTTCGGCGCGGCAGCCGGCGTCCAGGCCGCCTCCACCCCGCAGGCCACCATTGGGCGATGATCCTCCGGCATCAGCGGGGCCTTCGGATCGTGCCCTCTGTTCGTAGCTCTCACTCGGAGGCCCTGTTCGAGTCGCGCCCAGGCATCCCACGGTCAGGCCCGAGGGCCTACCCGATCATCCCGAAGCGCCGGGGGCGTCGCCGCTGGTGTTCGGGGTGGGGAGTACCGCTCGGCTACAGAGGCGGCTGGCATGGCCCTTGCTGCTGGCACCGAGCAGGCGATAGAACCCGGGGAGGCGACGTTGGAGCGTGCGGGGGGAGTAGCCGAGGAGCCGGGCGATCCGGGGGTTGGGGGTTCCGGTCGCGACGAGCCGCCAAAGCTCGGGTTCGTCGCCAGCGAGGATGCCGGCCGTGATCAGCATGTCGAGCCGAGGGAATCCCAGGTGGCCGTACGCCGCGTAGTCGACGGCGGTGACGAGCTGGCGTAGGGATGCGGTGGTGAGGGCGAGGTCGGCTCGGAGGGCGGGCGCGAGGAGCCGGCGCGCGGTGAGGACGACGACGGCGATGTCGGGGCCGGGGAGTAGGTCGGGGTAGGCGAGGTGGTAGAACCGGCCGTGTGGGGTGTCGGTGATCTCGAACGATCGGCCGCCGGCCCCGAGGGTTTCGTCGACGTATTCGCAGAGGTACGGGTCCGAGCCGATGGTGAGGTGAACCAGACGCATGGCGACCTTCCGCGGTTGCCTCAGAAACGAAGCTTACAGAGGCCGCAGCAGGGCGCGTCGGCGGCAGCGCCCGGTGGCGCCGGCGCTGCCGAGTTTGGCAGGACGACTGCCGAGTTCCGGCTCAGATCTCGACGATGAGAGACCCTTCCCGTATGGTGGGTCTCAGGTCTCGCTTCGTTCGATGGAATCGCAAGGAGAGACCGAGATGAGGCGACGGATCGCGGTCTTCGTGTACGCGCTCTTGGTGTTGGTGCTTCCGGCAGTTCCCGCCATCGGGCATGGTTTCGGTCTGTCCGCCAACCCCGATCACCCGGTTGCCGATAGCTTCTTCCACACCTACGTCTCCGTTGAAGCAAACGAGTACCACGAGGGGCTCATGGAGGGCGTGTTCATTTCACGAATGGAAGATCAGTACGGAGCTCGTACCGACATGGCCGCGTATCGACTGTCCTCCTACGACAGCACGGTGGACGCCTACTGGTACGCGACGCCGGTGACCTACGGGGTAGCGGATGCGACCTGCATGGACCTCGACACGGCTCCGAACCCCGACCAGTGTCGGCGTACTCGAATCCGGTTCGAGGAAGCTTGGCTCGAATCGGCGTCTTTGAATCAACGACGACAGGGCGCGTGTCACGAGATCGGACATAGTGTGGGGTTCGACGATTCCGTGCCGGAGCACCAGACGGGTTGTATGAGCAACGGACCCAACGGCACCTTGTCGAGCCATGAGATCGGACATATCAACGCGCAGTGGTAGAGGGATCATGACCTCGAAGCTCCGAAGGGTGTCGGTGATCGCCTCGTCTCTGGCGGTCATGGTGTCGTCGTGCACCGGTGCGGCGTCGGATACCGACGCCGGCATGGGGGAGACCGGCATCGGTGGAGTCGCTCTTACCTCCGAGACGACCCTTCCCATCACCGACATCCACGGGTACGCACCGCAATTCGGCTCCGTGGAAGAGATGGCTGCTGCCTCCGACCTGATCGTGGTGGCATCGGTGGTGGCGCTCGAACCCCTGGGAGCGCTGCGGGTGGATGAGGATCCGAATCCTTCCGAGTGGACCGTCATTCGCTTCGCGGTGGGCGAGGTACTGGCTGGTGCACCCGTCGACGAGGTGTCGCTCATGTGGGAGGCCTTCGCGACGGACGGTGAAGGTCGCCGAGTCCTCCAGTTCACCCTCGACGGGATTCCCCTCCCGCAGGTGGGCGACCGATACCTCCTGTTTCTCGAGGCCGAGTCGGAGGCGAGAGCAGCAGTGTTCGAGGGTCGCGCTTCCCACAGGCTGGTGATTCCTGCGGGGATGATGGCGATCGTGGATGGGAGGGTGGCCTCGGAGTATCGGGGAGGCAGCCCCGTGGGCAAGGCCCTCGATGGGCTGACGGTGGATCGGGTCACGGAACGCCTCGGGGAGCCGCCGTCGAGGTGACGGCACGGGGTTCCCCGCCACGGACTGAGGAGGCGAGGGAGCGTGCGGTGCCTTCGCGATCCGGCCCACCGCCGCCGCGTCCTCGGTCCTCTACCCGTCGGAAGGGGATCGTAGACTCGTCGGGTGTCGCAGGCCGTCGCACCGTTGAAGATCCCCGGGTTCCGGGCCCTGTGGGTGGCGTCGATCTTCTCGAACATCGGTTCGTTCCTCCAGGCGGTGGCGGCGTCGTGGCTCATGCTCGAGTTGACGGGCTCGGCCGCCTGGGTGGGGCTCATGAACGCCGCGTCGACCCTGCCGCTGCTCTTCCTCGCCCTCGTGGCCGGGGCGGTGGCCGACCTCGTGGACCGCCGCAGGCTCCTCCTCGCCGCGCAGGTCACCATGGGGAGCGCCGCCGGGGCGATGGCGGCCCTGACGATCACCGGGCGGATCACCCCCACCCTCCTCGTCGGCCTCGGGCTCCTCCTCGGCGTGGGGTTGGCCTTCAACCTTCCGGCCTGGCAGGCGACGGTGCCCGACCTCGTACCGCGGGGGATGATCGCCTCCGCCGTCGCCTTGAACTCGGTGGCCTTCAACGTCGCCCGGGCCGTCGGGCCGGCCATCGGCGGCGCCCTGATCGCCACGGCCGGGCCCGGGGCCGGGTTCGCCCTCAACGCGGCCTCGTACCTCGGGGTCGTCGCCGTGCTCGCCGTGCTCGCTCGGCGCATGTCGGTGCCCGACCGAGCCGAGACCTCGATGGTCAACGCGATCGCCAACGGCGTTCGCTTCGCGCGCTACACCCCCGCCTTCCGTCGCCTCCTCGGCCTCGCCGCGGCCTTCGCCCTCACCTCGGCGTCGGTCCAGGCGGTGCTGCCGAACCGGACCACCGAGCTCGGCGGCGGCGCGGCGGCCTACGGGTTCCTCCTCGGCGCGATGGGGGTGGGCGCCCTCGTCGGGGCCTTCACCCGGGAGCCGGTCACGAGCCGTCTCGGACGACGTTCCGTGCCGTTCACCGTCGCCGGGTTCGGCCTCGCCGGCGTCGTCCTCGGGCTCGCTCCGGGCGTCGCGGTCGCCCTCGGCGCCCTCGTCGTCGCCGGGGCCTGTTGGGTGTGGACCCTGGCGAACCTCAACGCCACCGCCCAGCTCCTCTCTCCCGAGTGGGTGCGGGGTCGGTCCATGGGCATCTACACCCTCGCCTTCGTCGGCTTCCTGCCCCTGGGATCGATCCTCGCCGGGGTCGTCGCCGATCGGCTCGGCGCCGGGGGTGCGATCGCCCTCTCGTCCGTCGGCGCGGTCGCCCTGGGGCTCGTGGCTCCTCGACTGCGCATCCCCGCGCTCGGGGAGGTCGTGCCCCCCGAGTTCTCCGGCCGGGAGCCTCCCGAGCACGTCGAGCTCGAAGGCGGGCCGGTCATGGTCATGAACACCTGGCGGGTGCGACCCGACGACCTCGAGGAGTTCCTCGACCGCATCCAGGAGGCCCGGCTCATCCGGCTGCGGACGGGCGCCTACCGGTGGCGCCTCTACCGAGAGGCCGGGGACCCCTTCCTCCTCACCGAGGTGTTCCTCGTCGTCTCGTGGGAAGAGCATCTCGCCCAACATCGACGGATCGACGATCGGGCCGCCGAGTGCCTCCGCGACCTCCGCAGGTTCGACGTCGACGGTCGGCCGGTGACTCGCCATCTCGTCGCCGTCGACCTCGAGCGTCCCGACCACTGGGAGCTCCTCGTCGCCGAGCACGCCCGCCTCCATGCCACCGACGGGTCGATCCCCCTCGACGACGCCGTAGCCACCGACGGCGGGTAGCGTCCCGTCGATGGGGTTCCTGCGGTTCGGTTCGCTCGTCGCCGCCGTGGTCGTCCTCGCGGCCTGCCGCGGGGGCGTCGCCACGGACCCGTCCGAGTCGTCCCTCGGAACGTCGACGACCCTCGCCGGGACCTCCGTCCCGCCGTCGACCACGACGACCTCGAAGCCCTCGACGCCGTCGACGTCCGCGCCTACGCCGACGACGGCACCGCCGTCCACCGTTTCCCTGGAGGAGCTCTCCCTCGGCCTCGAGGAGGTCGCCGGCGGCTTCGACCAGCCGGTCTTCGTCACCGCCCATCCGGGCGGTGGGGGCGTCGCGCCCGGCGCCCTCGTCGTCGTCGATCAGCCGGGGCGGGTGTGGCTCGTCGAGGACGACGACCGGAGCGAGCTCCTCGACCTCCGCGAGGAGGTCTCCTTCGAGGGGGAGCGGGGCCTGCTCGGCCTCGCCTTCGCTCCCGACGGTCGACTCTTCGTCGACTACACCGACCGGGCCGGCGACACCCGCATCGTCGAGTACGCCCCGCCGGTCGGCGGGCGGCGAGTGGATCCCGCCTCGGCGCGGACGGTGCTCACCGTGACGCAACCCGCCGGCAACCACAACGGGGGAATGATCGCCTTCGGACCCGACGGGTACCTCTGGGTCGGGATGGGGGACGGGGGTGCCGCCGACGATCGGTTCCGCAACGGCCAGGACCAGACGACGCTCCTCGGCGCGATGCTCCGCATCGACGTCGATCCCGACGCCCCCGAGCCCTACGGGATCCCGCCGGACAATCCGTGGGCCGACGGAGACGGCGGCGCTCCCGAGGTGTTCGCCATCGGCTTGCGGAATCCGTGGCGGTGGGCTTTCGACGGCACCACGCTGTGGATCGCCGACGTCGGCCAGGGCGCCGTGGAGGAGGTGCATCGGCTCGACGACGCCCCGAACCGTCCGGGCGTCAACTTCGGCTGGCCGATCTGGGAGGGCGACCGCTGCTTCGAGGGTCCCTGCGACGACCCGGAGGGCTTCGAGTTCCCCGTCGCCGTCTACACCCACGACGAGGGCTGTTCGATCATCGGAGGGTACGTCTACCGGGGACGAGCCCTCCCCGAGCTCGACGGTCACTACTTCTACGCCGACTTCTGCTCCGGACTCCTCCGCTCCATCGCCCCCGACGGCACCGTCCACGACTGGACCGACCGTACCGGGCCCCTCGAGCGGGTGACGTCCTTCGGCGTCGACGCCGACGGGGAGCTCCTCGCCACCTTCCTCGACGGGCGGGTCGTGAGGTTGGTCCGTGGTTGACGTCGTCGTCGTCGGGTCCGTGAACCAGGACCTCGTCGTCCGAGTGCCTCGACATCCGATTCCCGGCGAGACCGTCCTGGGGCTCGGACTGTCCACCTGGGAGGGCGGCAAGGGCGCGAACCAGGCCGTCGTCGCGGCCCGGCTCGGGGCCCGCGTGGCCTTCGTGGGTCGGGTCGGTGCCGACGAGGCGGGCGGGATGCTCCTCGCCGGACTCGCCGCCGAGGGCATCGACACCCGCTGGGTGGCCGTCGACGGGGCGGTTCCGTCGGGGACGGCCCTCATCACCGTGGACGAGACCGGGGAGAACGCCATCGTCGTCGTCCCGGGCGCGAACCATGCGCTCGGGGTCGCCGACGTGCGGGCCGCCGCCGAGACCCTCGAGGGGGCGGCGGTGACCCTCCTCCAGCTCGAGGTGCCCCTCGAGGTCGTCGTCGAGGCCGCTCGGCTCGCCGGCGGCACCGTCGTCCTCAACCCGGCCCCCGCCCGGGAGCTGCCCGGCGACCTCCTCGGCAGGGTCGACGTGCTCGTGCCCAACCGCCACGAGCTCGCCGCGCTCGTCGGCACCGACGACCCCGCCGCGGCGCGCGCGCTCGGGGTCGCCGCCGTGGTGGTGACCCTCGGGGCGGAGGGTGCCGCCCTCGTCACCGACGAGGGGGTCGTCGAGGTCCCCGCGCCCGTGGTCGAGGCCGTCGACACGACCGGGGCGGGCGACGCCTTCTGCGGCACGCTCGCCGCGCGGCTCGCCCTCGGGGACGACCTCGTCGGCGCGGTGCGGTCCGCCGTGGAGGTCGCCGCCCGGGCGACGACCCGACCCGGAGCCCGGGGCGGCTATCCGCCGCCCCGCCGGCGACGGTAGGCTCCCGCCGGTGCCCCGACCGATCATCATCGACACCGATCCGGGACAGGACGACGCGGTCGCCATCCTCATGGCCCTCGCGTCGCCCGAGCTCGAGGTCGTCGGGATCACCACCGTCGCCGGGAACGTGCCCCAGCCCCTCGTCACCGAGAACGCCCTCCGGCTCGTGGAGCTCGCGGGCCGGCCCGACGTGCCGGTCTACGCCGGGGCTCGGCGCCCGCTGCTTCGTCCCCTCGTGACCGCCGAGGAGGTCCACGGCCCCACCGGACTCGACGGCGCCGACCTGCCGCCACCCCGGACGGCGCCCGCCGACGGGCACGCCGTCGACTTCATCGTCGAGGCCTGCCGCCGAGCGGAGGGAGAGGGGATCACCCTCTGTCCCATCGGTCCGCTCACGAACCTCGCCCTCGCCCTCGTCAAGGAGCCCGACATCGTCGAGGGCATCCGGGAGATCGTCGTCATGGGCGGGGCCTCCTTCGAGGGCGGCAACACGACCCCGCCCGCCGAGTTCAACATCTACGTCGATCCCCACGCCGCCCACGTGGTGTTCACCTCCGGGGTACCGATCACGCTCATGCCCCTCGACGTCACCCATCGTGCCCTCGTCGTGCCCGACCAGCTCGAGCGGATCCGCGGGCTGGGGACCCGCGTGGGGGACGCCGTCGCCGGCATGCTCGACTACTACGAGCGGCACGACGTGGAGAAGTACGGGATCGAGGGCGCGCCGCTCCACGACCCCTGCGTCATCGCCTACCTGCTCGAGCCGGCGATCTTCACGGGGAAGGCCTGTCACGTGGCGGTGGAGACCTCCTCCGAGCTCACGATGGGGACGACCGTGGTCGACTGGTGGGGAGTCGGTGGGGGTACCCCGAACGCCGTCGTGATGCGCGACGTGGACGCCGACGAGTTCTTCGAGCTCGTCATCGATCGGCTGGCCCGACTCGGCTGAGGAGCTCGGTTCGATCTCGCCGCCAGGCCACGAGGAGGACGGCGAGGGCCGCTGCGACCGCCGCCGCGGCGAAGCCGAGGGCGACGTGGAGGCCGGTCACCTGGGCGGCCGGCGGCGCCTCGGGGGCCGGGAGTCCCCCGGCGGCGTGGCTCGTCGCCGCCGCCCAGATGGTCCCGACGACGGCGACGCCGCTGATCGAGCCGGTGAGGCGGGTGACGGTGAGCGCTCCCGAGATCACGCCCAGCCGATCGGTCGGGGCGGCACCGAGCACCGCGGCGTTGTTCGGCGACTGGAAGGTACCGATCCCCACACCCACGAGGAGCCCGGTGACGACGAAGGCGGGAACGGAGGTGTCGACGTCGAGGACGAACCGGGCCGCGACGAGAGCGACGAGCACGATCCCGAGGCCGGCGGTCCGAACCGGACGGGTGCCGACCCGGTCGGAGAGCGCCCCGGCGACGGGGGCGGTGAGGCCGAGCGCGGCGGGCATCGCCGCCAGCAGGAACCCGACGGTGCGCGGGGGGAATCCGAGGGTTCGCTCGAGGTAGAAGGGGAGGATCAGCAGGAGCGCGCCGATGGCGAGGAAGGCGGTGAACCCGGCGACGAGGCCGGCGGTGAGGGTCCGGATGCGGAAGACCCCGAGGTCGAGCATCGGATCGGGCACCCGTCGCTCGGCCTCGACGAAGGCGACGCCGAGCACCACGGCGACCCCGAAGCCTGCGAGGACCGACGGGTAGGTGAGGCCGAGCTCCTGGGCCGAGGTGAGGGACAACAGCAGCGCGGCCGTCGCACCGAAGAAGAGCCCGGCACCGAGGAAGTCGAAGCGGCGGGCCGTGGCGGTCGATGATGGGGGGATGTACCGGAGGGCGGTGAGGGTGCCCACGACGCCGATGGGGAGGTTGACGAGGAAGATCCAGCGCCAGTCGAGGGTGCCGAGGATGAGCCCGCCGAGGATCGGACCGGAGATGATCCCGATGGACACCGACGTGCCGTTGATGCCGAGGGCCCGGCCTCGTTCGTGGGGTGGGAAGGTCTCGGCGACGATCGCGAAGCCCAGGGCGAAGATCATCGCCGAGCCGATCCCCTGGACGACCCGGGCGGCGATGAGGGTGGCGATGTCCGGGGAGATCCCGGCGAGGGCCGACCCGACGGTGAACACGACGAAGCCCGCGGTGAAGATCGGTTTCTTGCCGACGATGTCGCCGAGTCGGCCGATGCCGAGAACGAGCGTGGCCTGGGTGAGCATGTAGGCGAGGACGATCCACTGGACGGCGGCGAAGCTCGTGTGCAGCTCCTCGACGAGGGTGGGGAGGGCGACGTTGACGATGCTCGCATCGACGGTGCCGAGGAAGATCGCCATGGCGATGGCGACGAGGACGAGCCAGCGGCGAGGATCGGCGACGGAGGTCACCCCGCGAGCCTAGGGATCCCGACGCGTGGCTCCGGCGACCCTCGCCGGAGGCGGGCCCCGGGGAGGCGAACCCGTCACACCCCCTCGGTACCATCGCCGCCATGGCGAGGATCCACGTCGAGGGCTGGGCGCCCGACCATGGGGCGTCGACGGTCGTCGACGTCGCGCTCGCCGATCCCGAGAAGGTCGACGAGGAGGTCGAGGTCGCCGGCGAGTGGGCGCCGATCGACGGAGCGGACGACGGCGTCGAAGAGGTCGCCTTCGTCGACGGCGTGCGTCGGGTCGACGCCCGGCTCACCCTCGACGAGGAGGACGGGCCCGTTCCCGGCCTCTGCGGCTCCTACGCGGTGGGGGCGGTGCGCTGGGATCGTCGGCTACGCAGGTCCCGGTTCGACGCCGTCTCGGTGGGCCGGCTCGCCGTCTTCGGTTCGGGGCGGATCGCCGAGGTGCCCACCGCCGGGCGGCGGCTCGTCTACCGATCGGAGTCGATCCCCGACACCGACCCGGCGGCCCTCCTCCGCCGCTTCCACGGTGCCATGCGCACGGCCGAGGCGACCCTCGCCGAGGGGCTCTCCCGCGACGGCGTCTTCGTCGTCGCCGACGGTCCCCTCAACGACTTCTCGGCGACGGAGAAGGTGGGGTACGTCAAGAGCCACCGCGTCCCCTACCTGTCGGTGGAGCGACGACGGGTGGTCGCTCGGCTCGGTCCGGGGCAACGGACCCCGCTGTTCCTCATCGGGGCGGGAGGGGACTATCCCCGCTACTCGTGGTATCTGCGGCTCGCCGCGATCCCGGGAGGCCACGGCTGGAGCGGCGTCGCCCGGGCCGAGGTGGCGAGCGCCCTGTCGCTCGAGACGGCCCGCAGGATCGCCGATCGGGTGACGGCGATCCTGCCTGCCGTCGCCTCCGAACCGCATCTCGACGCCAGGGCGCCCCAGAACCTCGTGCCGATCGGGGCCCTCGAACGGGAGCTCCGTCGCCGCCTCGGAGACCCCGGCGTCGTCTACCGTGCGTTGCGGGAAGCCACGATGGAGCGAACGCGATGACCGGACGCGGCGTGGGACGGGTGCTCGGCACCCAGCACACGAACACCCGGGAGTTCCGAGTCGTGCTCGACGAGGACGACTACCTCCAGCTCGACGACCTCGTCGTCGTCGCCACGGAGGTCCCGAAGGAGGGGACGGTCCGCACCTACGGCGTCGTCACCGAGGTGGAGGCCGTCTACGAAGGCGCCCAGTACGAGTCGGACACCCATCGCATCGCCGCGGAGGGGATCCTCCCCGGGGCGAAGGTCCGTTCGGCGCGGGTCGCCGTGACGCGGGTCGAGCCGGAGGTGTGGGTCTCGGTCGACCCCGGAGAGCTCGTCGCGCGCGCGGAGGGCGCCGAACGCGAGAAGGCCCTCTACGTCGACGAGATGGAGCGGCCTCTCCCCGTGGGGCTGGGCCGAGACGGTGCTCCCGTCTACGTCGATCTCGACTTCTTCGACGGACGGAAGGGCGGACACATGTCGATCTCGGGGATCTCCGGGGTGGCGACGAAGACCTCCTTCGCGCTCTTCTTCCTCCGGCTCCTCACCGCCCGCGGCGACGTCGTGGGGGAGGCCGCGGCGAACCTCCGGGTGCTCGTCTTCAACGTCAAGGGCGAGGACCTCCTGTGGCTCGACGAGCCGAACGCCCGGTTCGACGAAGAGGCCGCCCTGGCCTGGGAGAAGCTCGGGGTCGCGCCGACCCCGTTCCCCTCGGTGTCGTTCTGGGCTCCCCCCCGTCCCCGGTCGGGCGACGTCGTCGTGCCCGACACCGGCGGACGCCTCGAGGGCGTCGAGGCCTTCTCCTGGACGCCGCGCGAGTTCGTCGACGAGGGCCTCCTGCGGTTCCTCTTCACCGACGCCTCCGACGCCCGGAACCAACTGTCCTTCGTCTCCGAGCGGGTCCAGGTGCAGCTCCGCCGGTTCGCCCGGGACGTCGCCGGTCGACCGGGCGCGATCGTCCTGCGCGACCCGGCCACCGAACCCGACGGCGGGCCGGTGACCCCCCACGTCGGGGAGCGGGTCGTCGTCGACCTCGCCGGGCTCATCGGGGCGATCGAGGAGTTCCTCGATCCCCCCGACGGCGATCCCGACCCTCGATGGTCCGGGCGTACCCAGGTGGGGACGATCTCGGCCTTCCTCCGCCGGCTGCACGCCGCCGAGGCGCGGCTCGGCCATCTCGTCCGGGCCGGGCCGTCCCGACGCATCGACCGACGGGCGGCCCAGGTGACGGTGGTGGCGATCCAGGGTCTCCACGACCTCGCCCAGCGGTTCGTCGTCGGTGCCCTCCTCGCCGAGACCTTCGCCGAGAAGGAGCGCAGTGGACGGCGGCTCCCCCTCACCGTCGTCGTCCTCGACGAGCTCAACAAGTACGCGCCGCGGGAGGGCACGAGCCCCCTCAAGGAGATGCTCGTCGACATCGCCCAGCGGGGACGGTCCCTCGGGGTGCTCCTCGTCGGGGCGCAGCAGACCGCCTCCCGGGTCGCTCCCGAGGTCGTGGAGAACGCCGCGATCCGGGTGTCGGGGCGTCTCGACGCCGCCGAGGCGGAGCGGGCGGAGTACGGCTGGATGCTGCCGTCGACCCGGGCCCGGGCGCGGCTGTTGAAACCCGGGACCATGGTCCTCTCCCAACCGTCCCTCCCGGTGCCCCTCGTCCTGGAGTTCCCCTTCCCCCCGTGGGCGACCCGCAAAGAAGAGGTCGCTCCCGGCGCCGACGAGGATCCCTTCGAGGGTCTCTGAGTGCGGGTCCTCCACACCTCCGACTGGCACATCGGGAAGCGGATCGGCCGCCACGACCGATCCGAGGAATATCGCGACGTGCTCGCCGAGATCGCCGAGATCGCCGAGGCGGAGGACGTCGATCTCGTGCTCCACTCGGGGGATCTCTTCGACCGCCCGCTGCCGCCGATCGAGGCGATGGACCTCGCCTTCGCCGGGCTCGTCGAACTCACCGCAGGCGGCCGGCGACCCGTGGTCGTGATCGCCGGGAACCACGACAGCCCGGGGCTCTTCGAGGCCCTCGCCCCGTTCCTCCGCGGCCACGGCATCCACCTCGTCGGCGAGATCCGCCGCCCCGACGAGGGTGGGGTCCTCGACCTCGCCACCGAGGCGGGACGCGCCGTGGTGAGCTGCTTCCCGTTCCTCCGGGAGGGGCGGGCCATCGACGTGTGGGCGCCGATCGCCGAGCACTACACCCGGTACGCGGACCGGCTCCGGGCCATCTCCGAGGCCTACGCCACCTACGCCGAGCGGCTCGCCGGTGACGACGCCGTGACCTTCCTCGTCGCCCACTTCCTCGTCGGCGGAGCCAAGGTGCACGGGCACGGTGCCCCTCGCGGCGAGCGCGAGCTCCACATGGGGGAGGCCTAC
Source organism: Actinomycetota bacterium (assembly GCA_011371355.1). Classification (GTDB taxonomy): domain Bacteria; phylum Actinomycetota; class Acidimicrobiia; order Spongiisociales; family UBA5794; genus DRQR01. The sequence continues at coordinate 5,966 of DRQR01000117.1, read as the reverse complement.
GCGGCGACGCCCGAGGCGATCCCCCCCGGTCCCCAGTACGTGGCCATGGGCCACATCCACGCCCCGCAGCCGGTGCCGGGCGCCCAGGTCCCCGCCGAGTACGCCGGCTCGATCCTCGAGCTCGACTTCGGCGAGGCCGGGGAGCGGAAGCGGGTGGTCCTCGTCGACGTCGAACCGGGGCGACCGGCCACGATCCGGTCGATGCCCCTCGAGCGGGGTCGGCGACTCCGCCGCGTCCGAGGGACCTGGGACGAGCTCGCCGCCATGGACCTCGACGAGGCCTACCTCGACCTGACCGTGGTCACCTCGGGACCCGACCCGGGGCTCGCCGATCGAGCCCGTGAGCGGTTCCCCCACCTCGTGAAGGTCCGAGCCGACCATCCACGGGAGACGTCGCCCACGGTCTCGAGGGAGGGTCGAGACCTCGTCGAGCTCTACGGCGAGTTCGTCGGCCGGAGCGGCGGCGAGGCCGACCCCGAGCTCCTCGACGCCTTCCGGCGCCTCATGGAGGAGGTCGATGCGACCCCTTGAGCTCCGGCTCCGCAACTTCCGGTCCTACCGCGACGAGGTCTCCTTCGACTTCCGGGGTCGGCGGCTCCTGGGGATCGTCGGACCGATCGGCAGTGGGAAGTCGACGATCCTCGACGCGATCTCCTTCGCCCTCTACGGGCGGACGGCGCGGGTGGGTCGAGAGACGAAGTCCCTCATCAACCAGCACGCCGACGACGCCGGCGTCGCCCTCCGCTTCGAGGCCGACGGCCGCATCTGGGAGGTCCAGCGGATCCTCCGGCGCCGAGGGCAGGCCCAGCACGCCCTCTACCGGCTCGCCTCCGACGACGCCGTGGCCGAGCGGGTCGAGAAGGTGCTCCTCAAAGACGAGGTCGACGCGAAGATCGAGACGATCCTGGGGCTCGACTTCGACGCCTTCGGGCGTTCCGTCCTCCTCGCCCAGGGGCGTTTCGCCGAGTTCCTCGAGGCGCGGCCCGGCGAACGGGACAAGGTGCTCAAGGGCCTGTTCGGCTACGACCGGGTGGATCGGATGCGGGAACGGGCCAAGGCGCTCGCCCACGAACACGAGCTCGACCTCCGCGCCCTCGAGGAGGCCCGAGAGGGCCTCGAGCGCGACCGCCTCGAGCGAGAGCGGCTCCTCGAGGAGCTCGCCGTCCACGAGGCCGAGCGGCGTCGCCTCGCGGCGATCCTCCCCGACTACGAGAGGATCGAGGCCGCCCTACAGCGGACCCGGACCGAGGCGGAACGTCTCGCCGGACGCGAAGCCGAGCTCGAAGCCGTCGAATCGGAGCTCCCGGGCCGTGCCGAGCTCGCCGCCCTCGACGAGGAGCTCGACGCCGCCGAGCGACGCCGGCGCGCGGCCGAGGAACGACGGGAGGAGGCCGAGGCCGAGCTCGCCGCGGCCACGGCGCGGCTCGCCGAGCTCGACCCCTCCACGGCTCGGAGGGTCCTCACCGAGGCCGCCGAACGCGCCGCCCTCCTCGCGTCGCGGCGCGCCGACCTCGCCGAGCTCCGCGACCGGATCGGCCGGGAAGAGGAAGCCCTCGACCGAGGAGCCGCCGACCTGGCCGAGGCCGAGCGCCTCGTCGCCGAGCGAGAGGGCGAGCTCGCCGTCGCCGCCGCGCGGCGGGAGGAGGCGGCGCGTCGCCTCGACGCGGCCGAGCATCGGCTCCACGAACTCCGGCATCGGCACCTGGCCGCGACGCTCCGGAAGACCCTCACCGTGGGGAAGCCCTGTCCGGTCTGTGACGTCCCCGTCGCCGCGGTGCCCCCGGCGTCGGCGGTCGAGGAGCTCGGTCCCGCCGAGGCCGCCGTCGCCGTCGCCAAGGAGGCCCGACGCGCCGCCGAGGAGGCCTACGTCGCCGCGTCCCAGGCCGCCGAGGCCGCCCGATCCGACGTCGCCCACCGCGCAGAGGTACTCGAGAAGACCCGGTCCGCCCTCGACGAGCTCGTCGACCGGGCGCGGCGACTCGAACGGGAGGTCGAGGCCCTCGAAGGGCGAATCGCGGAACTCGTCGGCGAGGGCCCCGTCGACGAAGTCCTCGGCCGCCGACGGGGGGAGCTCGACGCCGCCGAGACCGCCGTCGCGGAGGCCCGCTCGATGCTCTCGACGGCCACGGAGGCGGCCGAGGAAGCCGCACGTGCCCACGAAGCCCTCCGGGCTCGTCGGGAGGCGGCGAAGCCGCGGCTCCTCGCCCTCGCCGCTCGGCTCGAACTCGACGTCGCCGACGACGACCCCCTCGTGCTCCACGATCTCCTCCGTTCGGGTCTCGAGGCGGCCCGGAGCCGCCACGTCGACGAACGCGGGGAGCTCCGCCGGCGGATCGAGGAGCTCGAGGCTGCCCGGAGGAAGCTCCTCGCCGAGCTCGACCTCGACCGGCCGCCGCCCGCCGCCCTCGCCGCGGTCGAGGCGAAGCTCGAGGTGCTCACCGAGCGACGGGAGGTGCTCGACCGACGCCTCGCCGAAGCCGACGAGCTCGCCGATCGTCTCGCCGCGGCGGAGGCGGGTCGAGCCCGCTTCGAGCGACTCGCCGCCGACCTCACCGATACCCGCTTCGTACGGTTCCTCCTGGAGGAGGAACGGATGCGGCTCGCCGCCGTCGGCTCCGAACACCTCGACCGGCTGTCGGCCGGCCGGTATCGGTTCACCCCCGACGGGAGGTTCGACGTCGTCGACCTCGCCGCGGCCGACAGGGTCCGGAAGGCCGACAGCCTCTCGGGAGGAGAGACCTTCCTCGCCTCCCTCGCCCTCGCTCTCGCCCTCGCCGAGCTCGTCGTCCGCACCGGGGGTCGGCTCGACGCCTTCTTCCTCGACGAGGGCTTCGGCACCCTCGATCCGGAGCATCTCGACCTCGCCATGGAAGGGATCGAGACCCTCGTCGCCGGTGCCGAGGACCGCCTCGTCATCGTCGTCTCCCACGTGCCCGAGATGAGGATCCGTATCGAGGACCTCATCGAGCTCGACCGCGATCCGATCACCGGCACCACGATCGTCCGTCGCTCCTGAGGACGCGGCGGCGACGACCCGCCCGGCCGGCCCTCGGGATCGGGTACGCTCCCGGCCCGTGGGACCCCTCCGAGGACTCGAGGTCGTCGAGCTCGCCGGGATCGGACCCGTGCCCTTCTGCGGCATGCTCCTCGCCGATCTCGGGGCCGACGTCGTCCACGTCGGCAGGGTCGACGGGGGCCACGGCCTCCCCGATCCCGTGGTCACGGTGACCGGGCGGGGACGGAGGAACCTCCGCGTCGACCTCAAGGACCCCGAGGGCGTGGAGATCCTCCTCGGGCTCGTCGAACGGGCCGACGTGCTGCTCGAGGGGTACCGGCCGGGGGTGGCCGAGCGCCTCGGCATCGGACCCGACGAGTGTCTCGCCCGGAATCCGAGGCTCGTCTACGGACGGATGACGGGTTGGGGTCGCGAGGGACCCTACGCCCAGATGGCCGGCCACGACATCGACTACATCGCCCTCACCGGTGCCCTCCACGCGATCGGGCCGGCCGACGGGCCCCCGATCCCACCCCTCAACCTCGTCGGCGACTACGGCGGTGGCGCCCTCTACCTCGCCGTCGGGATCCTCGCCGCGCTCTACGAGCGCGACCGGTCCGGGGAGGGGCAGGTCGTCGACGCCGCGATGATCGACGGCGCCGCCTCCCTCATGACCGTCTTCTACCACCTCCGTGCCCTGGGGATCTGGCAGGACCGTCGGGGGGAGAACCTCCTCGACGGTGGCGCTCCCTTCTACACCACCTACCGAACCGCCGACGATCGATACGTCGCCGTCGGCGCCCTCGAACCCCAGTTCTACGCCGAGCTCCTCGACGGGCTCGGGCTCGCCGGCGAGGAACTGCCCGCCCAGCTCGATCCCCAGGGATGGCCGATCCTGCGCGCCCGCTTCGCCGAGGTCTTCGCCACGAAGACCCGGGACGAGTGGGAGGAGGTCTTCGCGGGCACCGACGCCTGCGTCGCGCCGGTCCTCTCCCTCGACGAGGCCCCGGACCATCCCCACAACGTCGCCCGGGGGGTCTTCGTCGACCGGGACGGGCGGCGGGTCCCGGCGGCGGCGCCGCGGTTCTCCCGCAGCCATCCCGTCCCCACTCGGGAACCCACCGGCACCACCGACACCGACGAGATCCTCGGGATGCTCGGCTTCGACGCGGCCCGGATCGCCGAGCTCCGCGATCGGGGGGTCGTGGCGTGAAGACGGGGACCTACCATGGCGGCCATGGCTGAGGTGGTCGGGCGCAGAGCGAGGGCGGGCGGCGTGCCTCCCGCCTTCCGTTCCACGGTGTGGTTCCTCGCCGTCGTCGTCTCCCTCGTCCTCGCCTGGGAGCTCTACAAGGTCGTCGGGAAGGCCCTCGAGGGGACGGTCCCGCTCCCGATCCGGCCCGACGACACCTCGATGCCCCACGTCTGGGACATCCTCGGGGAGCTGTTCACCCGCCGTAGCCCCTCCGAGCCCATCCTCCTCGTCGTGCTCCTCCGCGAGTCGATGTTCACCCTGCGCGAAGCTCTCCTCGGCTTCGCCTTCGGCACCGCGGTGGGGTTCGGCCTCGCCGTCGCCTTCAGCCAGTCGCGACTGCTCGAGCGCTCCTTCATGCCCTACGTCGTCGCCTCCCAGACCGTCCCCCTCGTGGCGATCGCCCCGATCGTCGTCATCTGGGGGGCGAAGATCGGCTGGCCCGTCTGGGTGTCGGTGGCGATCATCTCCGCCTACCTCGTCTTCTTCCCGGTGACGATCAACACCCTCCGCGGCCTCCGATCCCCCGATCCGACCGTGCTCGAGCTCATGCGGTCCTACGCCGCCGGGCGAGGCCAGACCCTCTGGAAGGTCCAGGTGCCCGCCGCGATGCCCTTCGTCTTCTCGGCCCTGAAGATCTCCGCCACCGCCTCGGTGGTGGGGGCACTCGTGGGGGAGCTGCCCTCGTCGCTCAACCGCGGTCTCGGTCGGGCCCTCCTCACCTTCATGTACACCTTCGTCACCGGACCCGAGAAGCTCTTCGCCGCGATCCTCGTCGCCTCCTCCCTCTCGCTCGGCCTCGTCGCGGTCATCGCCCTCGTCGAACATCGGGTTCTCGGGCATCGGAGGCTCGCCGGATGACCAGCGCCGTCGCCGCCGCGGGGGTCTCCAAGGTGTTCAACCCGGGCACCCCCGAGGAGGTCGTCGCCCTCGACGGGATCGACCTCGAGATCGCCACCGGCGAGTTCGTCTCGCTCATCGGTCCCTCCGGCTGCGGCAAGTCGACGCTGCTGCGGCTCATCGCCGACCTCGTCGAGCCCACCTCGGGCACCCTGACGGTCAACGGCAAGACGCCCCACGAGGCACGCCTCGATCGGGACTACGCGATGGTGTTCCAGCGGGCGACGCTCCTCGAATGGAGGACGGTGGCGAAGAACGTCCAGCTCCCCCTCGAGATCATCGGCGTGGATCCCGACGACCGGGAGCGGCGGGCCCTCGAGTTCCTCCGACTCGTCCAGCTCGACGAGTTCGCCGATCACTACCCCTGGCAGCTCTCGGGCGGCATGCAGCAGCGGGTGGCGATCGCCCGCGGCCTCGTCTTCGACCCGGCCCTCCTCCTCATGGACGAGCCCTTCGGAGCCCTCGACGAGATGACCCGGGAACGCATGCAGATGGAGCTCCTCGACATCTGGCGGTCGACGGGGAAGACCGTGGTCTTCGTCACCCATTCGATCCCCGAGGCGGTCTTCCTCTCCACCCGGATCGTCGTCATGTCCCCACGTCCGGGCCGGATCACCGCGGTCGTCGACGTGGATCTGCCCCAGCCCCGGGACTTCGACACCCGGGAGGATCCCCGCTACTACGAGAAGATGACCGAGGTCCGCGAGGCGCTGCGGGCCGCGGGGGTGGGAGGCTCGTGAGCCTGGCGAACGACCCCGAGCTCCTCGAGGCCTTCGACGCCGACGTCCCCGGGGAACCCGACGTCGATCTGGGTCGGGT
>DRQR01000116.1 GCA_011371355.1 Actinomycetota bacterium | reverse complement strand
GGCGACGGGCATCTCCTCGCGGTGCAGCATCACGGGCTCACCTGTCTCGAGGCGTTGGTGTTGTCGAACGCCCGTCGGGGCAAGGATCCGACGAAGGTGGCGACGACCCGGGGTTGGCGGCCCGAGGAGGTCGCCGAGGCCCTCGACTCCCTCGCCGCCCGGGATGCGCTCGACGGCGCCTCCATCACCGAGGCAGGGGTGGAGCTGTGGGAGGCGGTGGAGGCGACGACCGACCACCTCGCCGCCCACGCCTGGGACGGCCTCGACGTCGACGAAGTCCTTCGCCTCGCCGAGGGCGTCTTCGCGGCCGCCCGTCTCGACGGTCAGCTCCCGCCCGGGGCGTAGACCCGGACGGCGTCCGCACGGAGCTCGGCCTCGTCGAGGGTGACCGGCTTCGTCCGATGGGCCGCGAAGAGGGGCGCCTGGTCGGCGTGGTGGGGGTCTCCGGGACGGCCCGCCGCCGCCCCGTAGTGGTGGATGCTCCGCATCGTCGTCTCGCCGTCGGGACCCCAGTCGACGAAGAGCGTGTAGGTGTCTCCGGCGATCCCGACGAGGGTGCCGGTCGCGCCGTCTCGCACTCCGTAGATCGCCCGGAGGAGATCCGGGCCGCCGTCGAGGGGCAGATCGACGGAGCCTCGACGGAGCCGGTTCACCTCCCCCCAGGGAACCGCCAGGGCCCGGCGGCGTTCGACGAGCCAGGCGATCGCCGCGGCGAAGGCCCGATCCACCACGGCGTCGGGCACGTCGACCTCGACGAGCCGGGAGGGAGGGAAGACGACGTCGTCGCGGTCGACGACGGCGTCGTGGACGAAGGACAGGGTGACGACGACGAGGGCGGTGGCCGGATCGTCGAGGTCGGCGCCTCGATCCCAGGTGGCGAGGAGCTCCTGGGCCCGGACCACCGCCTCGAGGGGGACCTCCCCGGCGACGGCGATCCGCTCCGCGTCGGTCTCGGCGAGTCGACGTGCCCAGCGGACGGGGGCGGAGTCCTCGTGGTAGACGACGTCCCGTTCGAGGCGCTCGAGATCGACGAGGGTGACCAGGTCGTCGTCGGCGAGGAGCTCGAGGGCCCGGAGGGAACGGTTCGTCGGCGGGTCGTCGATGCCCAGCCGGTCGGGATACGCCTCGGGGTCGGGCGCGGCCTCGAGGCTCGCCGACCAGGGATCCGAGTTCGCGTTGAGGACGAACCCCGAGGGGGGATCGAGGACCTGGGGGAGCTCGTCGAAGGGGAGGTAGTCGGTCCACAGGGTCTCTCGGGTGGTCCCCGGCACGACCTCCTCCCAGTCGTAGCCGGGAGCTCGGTCGGGGAGGAGTCCGTGGTAGGCGTAGAAGATCCTGCCCGTCCGATCGGCGTAGACGACGTTGAAGTTCGGGAGGCCCCCCTGGCGGCGCAGCGGCGCGACCCATTCGTCGAAGCTCCGGGCCGTCGCCATCTCGAAGAGCTGCTGGTAGATCCCCACGGTCCCCATGCCGGCGTAGCGCACGGCGTAGGTCCCCTCGGGGCGGCGGACCACCGGCCCGTAGACCGACCACAGGGCCTCCTCGGTGACCGTCCAGCGGAATCGCCCGGCGAGGCGCACCTCGACGGGCACCTCACGGCGCTCGAGCTCGAGCCATTCGCCGTCGACGCGGTAGCGGGAGGGATCGTCGGGGTCGAGCTCGAGCCGGAAGACGTCGACGAGGTCCGGGTGGTTCGCGGTGAAGGTCCAGGCGAGGTCGCCGTTCGTCCCGAGGGCGTGGACCGGCATCCCCGGGAAGAGCGCCCCGGTGAAGACCCAGCCCTCGTCGGAGTGGACGCTCGCCTCGTACCAGGCGACGGGACCCTCCCAGGGCTGGTGGGTGTTCGAGAGGAGCAGGGTGTGGCCCCCGGCACGGGAGGGGCCGACGGCGATCGCCGTCGAGCCCCCACCCGGAGGCTTCGGCTCGGCGTAGAGGTCGGCGAGGACGGCGTCGAGGCCGAAGAGGAGGGGCGCCTCGAGGACCGAGACGGCGACGACGTCCTCCCCCGAGACCGGGAAGAGTCCGGGGAGGGCCTCGTCTGGGTGGAGGCCGGCGTACCGGTTCAGCCCGGCGGCGTAGGCCTCGACGATGCCCCGCACGTGGGGATCGAGATCCACCTCGTAGCGGGCGGCCACGGTCTCCCGGATCCGCAGGAGTCCCACGAGGTAGTCGCCCGGCGCCGCGTCGCGACCCCGCACCGAGGCGAGTCGGCCCCGGCCGGCGAGCAGCACCTCCTGGATCGTCGCGAAGTCGTCCTCGGCGTGGGCGTAGGCGAGCCCGAAGGCCACGTCGGCGTCGGTGGCGCCGAAGACGTGGGGCACGCCGTAGGCGTCGCGGAGGATCTCGGCCCGGTAGGCGGCGCCGGCCTCGGCGAGCCCGGAGAGGTCCGGGGGTGACGCCGGCCAATAGGCCCACAGGAGGAACGCGCCGAGGAGGCCGACGACGGCGAGGAGCATCCGGACGATCCAGCGGGCGAGGGGTGGCATCGTGGGGATTCTCGTCGCCGCCGACGTCGGACGCAGGCGGTAGCCTCGAGAGGGTGACCTGGACCGACAAGCGCTTCGTCGACGTCGGGGTCCCCCTCGCCTACGTCGAGGAGGGATCCGGCCGTCCCGTCGTCTTCCTCCACGGCAACCCGACCTCCTCGTTCCTGTGGCGACACGTCATCCGCGAGGTGGCGCCGGGGGCCCGATGCCTCGCCCCGGATCTCGTCGGGATGGGGGACTCGGGCAAGCTGCCGCCGGGCTCCTCGTACCGCTTCGTCGACCATCGGAGGTACCTCGACCGGTTCTTCGACGCCGTCGTCCCGGAGGGCGAGCTCGTCCTCGTCGTCCACGACTGGGGGAGCGCCCTCGGCTTCGACTGGGCGCGGCGCCATCCCCACCGGGTGGCCGGCATCGCCTACCTCGAGGCGATCGTGCGGCCGATCACCTGGGACGAATGGCCCGAGGCGTCCAGGGGCCTCTTCGCCGCCTTGAGGTCCGAGGCCGGCGAGGAGCTCGTCCTCGAACGCAACGTGTTCGTCGAGCGGATCCTCCCCGGTTCGATCCTCCGGGAGCTCACCGAGGACGAGATGGCCGAGTATCGGCGCCCCTTCGCCGAGCCCGGCGAGGGCCGTCGCCCCACCCTCACCTGGCCCCGGGAGATCCCGATCGACGGGGAACCGGCCGACGTCCACGACCTCGTGGCGGCCTACGCCGAGTGGCTCGCCTCCTCCGAGGTACCGAAGCTCTTCATCGACGGCGACCCCGGCGCGATCCTCGTCGGCGCCCAGCGAGAGTTCTGCCGGAGCTGGCCGAACCAGGAGGAGGTCACGGTACGGGGAATCCACTTCCTCCCGGAGGACTCGGGTCCCGAGATCGGCCGCGCCGTCGCCGCCTGGCTCGAACGCCTCGAGGGCTCAGCGGGTCGGTGAGCCCCGGAGTCCGGGGGTTCCTCTCCGTCGCCAGCTCCGGTTCGTGCGCCAGAACACCCAGGAGGCGACGCCGACGGGGATCGGAGGGAAGAACGACGCGGCCCTGAAGAGGAGGATCCCGGCGGCGACGAGGTCGGTGTCGACGGGAACGCCGCCGTTCGTGCGCTCCCAGCCGAGGGCGAGGAGCCCGAGGTAACCGAGGTCGACGAGGCCGAGCCCGCCGGGAGACACGGGGATCGCCACGAGGAAGCGCCCGAGGGCGAAGGCGAGGACGACCCACGGCAGCGAGATGTCGTCGTCGCCGATGCCGACGGCCCGGACCGAGCCCACGAACAAGGCGACCATCGCCAGGTTGTTCGCCGCCGTGGCCGGGAGGATGCGTCGCCACCGGGCGCGGACGATCCCGATCGCCGACCGGCGGAACCCGACGACGAATCCCTCCCCGTCGATGGGGGGTCGCCCGAGGCGGGTGAGGACGGCGTTCACCGGTCGGGCGACGGTCCGCCCCGCCCGGCGGGCGAGGTCCTCCGAGCGGAAGACGAAGACGAGGAGCACGACGGCGGCGACGACGAGGCCGACTCCGACGGCGGCGGCGACCCACATCCACGGCTCGGCACCCCCGGCGACGGCGAGGCCGGTGACGGCGAGGACCGGGAGGGCGAGCCGGGCGAGCTGGTCGAAGACCCCGGCGGCGACGAGGCCCGCCGAGAGGGCCTCCGGCGTGAACCCCCACGACAGGTACATCGCGAGCTGGAGGGGAACGGCGAAGGCACCGCCGGCGGGGATCGTGTTGTTGATCGCCGTCGCCGCGGTCTGGGCCACGAACCCCTCGCGGAAGCGGAGGCCGGGGAGGACGGCGACGAGGACGAAGACGTACCCCACGAGGAAGAACCCGGCGAGGACCGCCAGCAGCGCCCAGGTTCCGAGGTCGAGCCGACCGACGATCTCGAGGACCCGCCGGTAGTC
>DRQR01000115.1 GCA_011371355.1 Actinomycetota bacterium | reverse complement strand
GACTACCTCGACGGGAACCTCGAACCGGAGCTCGCCCGTCGTCTCGAAGCCCACCTCGAGCACTGTCCCACCTGCCCGCCGCTCTACGCCGCCCTCGTCGACGCCCGTTCCGGGCTCGAGGGGCTCCGCGACCCCGACGCGGTGGTGCCGCCGGACCTCGAACGTCGGATCCGGGCGGCGATCGACCACTCCTGAGGTCCCGCGGGTCGGCGTCCCTCGGCCTTTCCCAGCGGGTCCGGTAGGCTGCCGGCCGTGCTCCGCCGTCTCCTCCTCCCGTTCCTCGCCGTCGTCGTCGCCGCGGGCTGCATCGACTCGGGCCCGGCGGCGACCACGAGACCCGCCGACCCGACGACGACCTCGACGGTTCCGCCGAGCTCCACGACGACCACGAGCCCGGGCGTCGATCCCGACGACCTCGACGCCACGGTGTCGCCGTCCCTCGACCCCGAGGTCGTCGCTCGGATGCGCGAGGAGCTCGCCGAGCTCGTAGGGGTCACCGAGTCCGTCCGAGGCCTCCCCTTCCTCACCGCCCCCAAGGTCGCGATCCTCGACGAGGCGGCCTTCACCGACCGGGTGAACGCACTCATCCGCGAGGAGCTCGACCCGGAGGAGGTGGCCGCCGACGCCCGCTTCTTCGCCATGCTCGGCATGCTCGATCCCGGCACCGACCTCGCCCGGCTCCTCGTCGACCTCTACACCGAGCAGGTGGCCGGCTTCTACGACGGGGACACCGAGGAGCTCGTGGTCCCCGCCTCCGAGGACGGTTTCACCGTCCTCCAGCGGATCACCGTGGTCCACGAGCTCGTCCACGCCCTCACCGACCAGCACTTCGACTTCGATCCCGAGTTCCAGCGGCGCAACGAGGAGGGCAACGGCGACGACGCCGCGGCGATGGCCGCCCTCGTCGAAGGCGACGCCACCTACTTCCAGCTCGTCTACATGGAGAGCCTCTCGCCCCTCGAGGCCCTCCAGGCGGCCACCGAGGCCCTCTCGATCGACACGAGCGTCCTCGAGGCGGCGCCGGACTGGATCGCCGCGGACCTCACCTTCCCCTACGACCAGGGCCTCCGCCTCGTCGAGACCCTCGTCGACGACGGGGGCATCGCCCGGGTCGACCGCGCCTACCAGGAGCTGCCCGACACCACCGAGCAGGTGCTCGAACCGGCCAAGTACCTCCGCCGCGAGGCCCCCCTGCCCCTCGAGCCCCTCGACGTCGAGCTCGCCGGCTGGGAGCTCTTCGACGAAGGCACCCTGGGGGAGTGGGGGCTCCGGCTCGTCCTCGGCACCTCGAACCCGCCGGGCTTCGCCACCCAGGCCGCGGCGGGTTGGGGCAACGACACCTACCGGGAGTTCGTCCGCGGCGACGACACCGCCATGGTGCTCCGGTATCGAGGCGACTCGGTGTCCGACGCCGAGGACCTCACCGACGCCCTCCTCACCCACGTCTCCGAGAAGATCGACACCGGCGAGCCCGTCGAGGTCGACGGGGGTCTCCGGTTCCGGGGCGCCACCTACGTCTTCTTGGACCGGGTCGACGAAGAGGTCCTCCTCGTCGTCTCCACCGACGAGGCCGCCGGGGAGGAGCTGCGGCGCCGGGTGGGCGGCTGAGGCCCCCTTCTCCCGCCGGGCCCCGTCCCGTAGCCTGCGGGGAGATGCGGGCGCGACGAACCGGACCGGCTTCCGTCGTGGAGCGGACCCGAGGCGCTCAGCCGCGACCGGCGTTGGGCTTGCGCCCGTGGTTCGCCTTGGAGCGGCGAGCGCGGAGCTTCCTGCGCTTCGCCTTCGCCATGGGCGGCAGGCTACCAGCCCGGGACCGGTACGCGTCGGCGGTCGTCCGCCTCCCCACCGGCGCGACGCTGCCCCTCGTCGTCGCGGACCGACCCCTCCGCCGACTCCTCGGGCTCGCCCCCCGGGCCGAGGGACGAGCCTGGCTCGCGGCCGCCGACGCGGTCCACGGGCGCTCCATGGCCGAGCCCCTCGACGTGGCCTTCCTCGACGGTACCGGCCGGGTCCTCGCCGTCCGTCGCCTCGAACCGGGAGCGGTGGTCTCGGCTCGGGGCGCGTGCTTCGCCCTCGAACTCCCCGCGGGACGCGTCGAGCTCGCGCCCGGCGACCGGCTCGCGGTAGCCGGGAGACGGGCTCCTATCCTGGACCCATGCCCGGCACCCTCGTCCTCTGCAGCACGCCGATCGGCAACCTCGGCGACGTGAGTCACCGGCTCGTCGAGACCCTGTCGGCCGCGGACGTCATCTACGCCGAAGACACCCGCCGGACGAACACCCTCCTCGCCCGGATCGGCGTCGACACCCCCGCCCGGTCCTACTTCGTCGGCAACGAGCGGGCCCGCTCGGTGGAGCTCGCCCACCGGCTCGGCCGGGGTGAGACCGTCGCCTTCGTCACCGACGCCGGCACCCCCGCGGTGTCCGACCCGGGGGTCTCGGCGATCCGCGCCGCCGTCGAGGTCGGTGCGGAGATCACCGTCGTCCCGGGACCGAGCGCGGTCACCGCGGCCCTCGCCGTCTCGGGGTTCGACGCCGATCGGTTCGTCTTCGAGGGCTTCCTCCCCCGGCGGGGCCGTCGCCGCAGGGAGCGGCTCGAGCGGATCGCCGAGGAGACCCGGACGGTGGTCCTCTTCGCGGCGCCGCACCGGATCGCCGCCGACCTCGCCGACCTCGCCGACCTCGCCGGCGAGCGGGAGCTCGTCGTCGCCCGGGAACTCACGAAACGCCACGAGGAGGTGTGGCGGGGTACCGTCGCCGAGGCGGCGAGACACTGGGGAGCGGAGGTCGAACCCCGGGGGGAGTTCACCCTCGTCCTCGCCGGGGCCGAGCGTCGCCGGGGTGACCTCGGCGTCGCCCTCGACCTCGTCTTCGACGAGATCGCCGAGGGCGCTCGCCTCTCCGACGCCGTCCGAGACGTCGCCGAGGAGGTGGGGGTCTCCCGGCGGCTCCTCTACGAAGCCGCCCTCGAGCGGCGCAGCGCCGAACGGGGCGGGACCTAGCCGACGAGCTCGCGGCGGCAGGCCGCGCACACCCCCCGCCCCTTGAAGGCGGCGACCTGCTCGGTCGAGTCGCAGAAGACGCAGGAGGCCTCGAGCTTCCTCAGGACGATCCCGTCGCCTTCGACGCTGATCGCCAGCTCGTCTCCCTCCCGGATGTTCAGGAGGCGGCGGGTCTCGGCGGGGACGACGATCCGACCCAGGTCGTCGATCTTCCTCACGATCGTGGGTTCCACGCGTCCTCCCGGGGTGAGCGAGGCGGAGTGTACCGTCGCCCGCAGGGCCGGACCGCGACCGACGCCGAGTACCATCGGGCCGTGTCCGCCGCCAGGAAGATCCTCGTCGCCGTCGCCTGGCCCTACGCCAGCGGCTCTCGGCACCTCGGTCACCTCGCCGGGGCCTACCTGCCCGCGGACGTCTTCGCCCGCTACCACCGAGCCGTCGGCAACGACGTCCTCATGGTCTCGGGCTCGGACGTCCATGGGACCCCGATCACCGTCCGGGCCGAGGCCGAGGGCGTCAGCCCCCAGGAGATCGTCGCCCGGTATCACGCCGAGATCGTCGAGAACTGGAAGCAGCTCGGGTTCTCCTGGGACCTCTACACGACGACGGGCACCGAGACCCACGAGCGGGTCGTCCAGGAGTTCTTCCTCACCCTCCTCGACAAGGGCTACCTCTACAAGAAGACCACCGACCAGTTCTACGACGAGGAGGCCGGCCGGTTCCTCCCCGACCGGTACGTGGAGGGGACCTGCCCCCACTGCGGCTACCCCGAGGCCCGGGGCGACCAGTGCGACGGGTGCGGGCGCACCCTCGACCCGACCGATCTCGTCGAGCCCCGATCGAAGCTCACCGGCAGCCGCCCGGTGCTTCGACCCACCGAGCACTACTACTGGCGACTGTCGGCCTTCCAGGAGCCCCTCTTGGAGTGGCTTCGCACCCGGGAGGGCTGGCGGCCCCACGTCATCAACTTCGCCATCGGCATGGTCGAGGAGGGACTCCACGACCGGGCCTTCACCCGCGACCTCGACTGGGGCATCCCCGTGCCCGTCGACGACCTCGGACCCGGCAAGGTCATCTACGTGTGGTGGGAGGCGGTCATGGGCTACTACTCGGCTCCCCAGGAGTGGGCCGAGCTCCGCGGCGATCCGGACGCCTGGAAGGCGTGGTGGACGAACCCCGAGGCGGAGTCCTACTACTTCGTCGGCAAGGACAACATCCCCTTCCACGCCGTCTACTGGCCGGCGCTCCTCATGGGGCACGGCGGGCTCAACCTGCCGACGAACGTGCCGGCGAACCAGTACCTCACCTTCGGCGGCGAGAAGGGCTCGGCCTCCCGGGGCGTCGGCCGGTCGATCGGCTGGTACCTCGAACGGATGCAGCCCGACGCGCTCCGCTACGCCGTGGCGTCGGTCTTCCCCGAGACCCACGACACCGATCTCTCCGACGCCGAGATCGTCCGTCGGGTCAACGAGGAGCTCGTCGCCACCTGGGGGAACCTCGTCAACCGGGTCCTCTCGATGGTCCACCGCTACTTCGACGGCGTCGTGCCGGAGCGTCGAGGGCTCGACGACGCCGATCGCGCCGTCCTCGCCGAGGTCGACGCCACCCTCGCCGACGCCGGGAGGCTCATCGAGGAGGTGCGCCTCCAGCCGGCGCTGCGGCGGCTCATGGCCGGCGCCCAGGCCGTGAACCAGTACCTGTCGGAGCGACGTCCGTGGCAGACGGCGAAGGACGACCTCCCCCGGACCGGGACCACCCTCGCCGTCGCGCTCGAGGCGATCGCCGGGCTCGCCGCCGGCCTGGCTCCCTATCTGCCCTTCTCGTCCTGTCGGATCCACGAGCTCGTCGGCCTCGAGGTCCCCGATCACGGCCCCCGCTGGGAGCGGCCGACGATCCCGTCCGGTGTCCGTCTGGGACCCGTCGAGCCCCTGTTCGCGAAGCTGGAGGCCCTCGACGACGCCGAGGGCTGAAGCGATGGGCTGGGTCGACACCCACTGCCACCTCTTCCTCCATCCCGACCCGGCCGAGGAGCTCCTCGCCCGAGCCGAGGCCGCCGGGGTGGACTGGGTGCTCTGCCCCGGAATCGACGCGGCGACCGCCGTCGAGGCCCGGGACCTCGCGGCGGCCTTCCCGGATCGGGTGCGGTGGTCGGCCGGGCTCCATCCCCACGAGGCGACCCGGTGGTCGGGGGAGGTGGAGACGATCGCCGCCCTCGCCGCCGACGCCGACGCGGTGGGGGAGTGCGGGCTCGATCACTACCGGGAGCTCGCCCCCCGCGAGGTGCAGCGGATCGCCTTCGCCGAGCAGGTCGCCCTCGCCGCCGAGCTCGGCAAGCCCGTCGTCGTCCACTGTCGCGACGCCTTCGCGGAGGTCTACGAGGTCCTCGCCGACGCCGAGCCGGGACCCTGGGTCGTGCTCCACTCCTGGACGGGGGGTCGCCGCTGGACCCGTCGGTTCGCCGAGCTGGGGGTGACCTTCTCCTTCAGCGGCATCGTCACCTATCCGACGGCCGGGAGCCTGCGGGAGGCGGTGGACCTCGTCGACCCCGCCTCGGCCCTCGTCGAGACCGATACGCCGTATCTCACCCCCGAACCCCGCCGGAGGGACCGGAACGAGCCCCGGAACGTCGTCGCCGTCGGCGAGGTGCTCGCCGACCTGTGGGGTCTCGACGTCGCCGAGGTCGCCCGCCTCACCTCCGCCCGGGCCGAGGCGGTGTTCGGGAGGCGCCCGTGAGCGCCGACCGGGCCGCCCAGGGTCGTCGCCAGATCGCCGCGCTCCTCGACCGGCACGGGCTCCACCCCCGTCGGAGCCTCGGGCAGCACTTCCTCGCCGACCCCAACCTCGTCGAGCGCATCGTCCGGGTCGCCGGGGTCGGTCCCGGGGACCGGGTCGTGGAGGTCGGTGCCGGCACGGGCACCTTGACCGTGGCCCTCGCCGAGGCCGGCGCCCGGGTGGTGGCCTACGAGGTCGACGAGCGGCTCCGGGGCGTGCTCGAGGAGGTCGTCGGCGATCGCCCCGACGTCGAGGTGCGGTTCGCCGACGCCGCCCGGGTCGACCTCGGGACGGCCCTCGAGGGCGGACCCTGGAAGCTCGTCGCCAACCTCCCCTACCACGTGGGCACCGGCATCGTCCTCGACGTGCTGCGCCACGCCCCCCAGGTCGAGGAGCTCGTCGTCATGGTCCAGCGGGAGGTCGCCGACCGGCTCCTCGCCGAGCCCGGCACGAAGACCTACGGGCTGCCCTCGGTGGTCGTGGGTCTCCACGCCGACGTCCGCTTCGAGTTCCCCGTCCCCCGGGAGGTGTTCCTCCCCGTCCCGAACGTCGACTCGGCCGTCGTGCGGATCCGGCGCCGCCCGGCGTCGGAGGCGGCCGAAGGGGCGATCGAGCTCGCCGCCGCGGCCTTCTCCCAGCGGCGGAAGATGCTCCGGCGCTCCCTCGCCTCGGTGCTCCCCGATCCGGTGCGGGTGCTCGAGGCCGCCGGGATCTCCCCGACCGCCCGGGCCGAGGAGCTCGCCCCCGCCGACTACCTCGCCCTCGCCGAGGCCGC
Source organism: Actinomycetota bacterium (assembly GCA_011371355.1). Lineage (GTDB taxonomy): Bacteria > Actinomycetota > Acidimicrobiia > Spongiisociales > UBA5794 > DRQR01. Next base: position 1,519 of record DRQR01000115.1, on the reverse strand, counting down.
GGAGGGGTCGTGAGGCTCCTCGCCTACGCCAAGGTGAACCTCGCCCTCGAGGTGGGGCATCGGCGTCCCGACGGCCTCCACGACCTCCGGGGGCTCTTTTTGTCGGTCGACCTCGCCGACGAGATCCTCCTCGAACCCGCCGAGGAGGATCGCCTCGTCGTCGCCGGCGGGGCGCCCGCCGATCCCGCCTCGAACCTCGCCTGGCGCGCCCTCGAGGCGGCCCGGAGGTCGACCGGCGACCCGACCCGGTGGCGCCTCGAGCTCACGAAGCGGATCCCGACGAAGGCGGGCCTCGGGGGTGGGAGCGCGGACGCCGCCGCGGTCCTCGGGGCCCTCGCCGGGGACCTCCCCGCCCACGAGGTCGCCGCGGTCGCCGTCGAGCTCGGCGCCGACGTGCCCTTCGCCCTCGTCGGCGGCTTCGCCCGCGTCGCGGGGATCGGCGAGGTCGTCGAGCCGCTCCCGCCGGTGGGCGGGTTCGCCCTCGCCGTCGTCGTGCCTCCCGTCGAGCTGGCCACGGGCGCCGTGTTCCGCCGCTTCGACGAGCTCGGCGGCCGCGGACCCGAGATCCCCGCCTGGGCCCTCCCACCGGCGCTCCGGGACCATGCGCCGCTGCGCAACGACCTCTACGGGGCCGCCTGCTCCCTCGCGCCGGAGCTCGACGACTGGCGGCGCGAGCTCGAAGGCCGATGGGGGACGCCGGTGGCGATGACCGGCTCGGGTGCCGGGCTCTTCGCCTACTTCCCGACCCGGGACGAGGCGGCGGCGGCGGTGACCGAGATCCCCGCCGGCGCCCGGTTCGCCGAGGCCTGCGAGCCCGTCGAGCGGGGATGGATCGCGGCTTCGGAGACGGAGCGGTGACGGCGCGGCTCGTCGCCGCGGTCGCCGCCGGGGTGCTGCTCGGCGCCTGCGCGGTGAACGTCGGAGGTGGCGAACCGGTCGTCGACGTCGACGTCGCCGACTGCGCCTGCCCGAACCTCGAGCGGGTCGTCGCCGGCCTCGACTGGCTCGGGACCGGCGAGGGGCCGGATCACGTCGCGACGGAGCTCGAGCCCGTCGATCCCCATCCCCGGCGCGTCGTCCTCGAGTGGTTCGTCGACGACCTCGACGCCGCGACGATCGCCGGGCGGCTGGGAGACGCCGGGTTCGAACCCGTGGAGGGGGAGGAGCACGGGTTCGAGGATCCGGGACGCTGGCGGGTCACCGTCCGCGACGGGATCGGCGTCGAGGTCGGGCGCGGGGGCGTACGCTTCGGCGACTTCGTCGTGGTGGAGGTCGCCGTGGCCGTTCCCGACGAGGAGGTCGAGTCGGCGCTCGCGCCGCTCGTGGAGGTCCTGGGTCGGCGGTGATGCCGGGGGTCGAGGAGCTGCCGGCGGTCGCCGGTGGGTCAGGTCGTGTCGTCGGCTGGGGTGGGCACCGTCTCGGGCGTCCCGACGGCGCCGTCGGGTTCTTCGACGCGGGTCGGTTCGCGGCTGGGCTGGCTGGACGGCTCGGGGTCGAGGCGGAGCGGCTCGACCACGAT
>DRQR01000114.1 GCA_011371355.1 Actinomycetota bacterium | reverse complement strand
TGGCCGTGGCGCCGTTCCGGCCCTACGGGACGATCGCCGGCGGCACCGTCGACGACGCCGACCTCTGCGCCCGGGTGATCGGCGGACGGCCTCCGACCCTCCACAAGGCGTACCCGGGGACGGTATCGGCCACCACGGCGGTGGCCGCCGCCCTCGCCGGCTCCGTCGTCGCCGACGCCGTCGGAGGTCCCCGGTCGGGATCCGTCCGCATCGGCCACCCGAGCGGGATCATGGAGGCCTCGGCGACGGTGATCGACGGGCAGGTCACCGAGGCGACCTACCTGCGCACCGCCCGCCGCCTCGCCGAGGGGGTCGCCTATGTGCATCGCTGAGCCGGGGCGCGCACCCGCAGCCCGGAAGCTCCGCCGGCATCTACGGACGACCATCCGGCACTCCTCGCGTCTCGGGCCCGAGCCTCCCGAGTCCACCGGCTCAGCCGGGGCTTCTCCGCCGCCCGTCGGTCGGGGGCGGTGACGGGCGTGGAGGAGTCGTCGACCACCTACGCCACGACGACGCCCCCCACCGCGAGGGGCCACGCGGACGGTGACCCCTCGGCGCGTCCCCGGACCGATCAGGACGAGCGCGAGGATCGCCGCTCGGCGCGTTTCGGGCGACGGTGCGATCATGAGCAGACCGTCGACCTCCCGAGTGTGATCTCGCCACACCCATCCGTCGAAGCCGCTGCCCCCGTCCCCGGGGAACGAGCCGCGGCGCACGGAGGCCGGGGCTCCGGGCTCCGGTCGAGATCTCGACCCATCCTTCCGTGGGGGCTTCCCATCACCAGGGAGTTCCTCGAGGACGCCACGACCGGATTCGGCCCCTCCACCCATCTACGAACCGACCGGAACCGGGTCATGGTGAGAGGAGCGTCCGTCCCGTGGTGAGGCGGCTCGCCCTCGCTCTCGCTGCCGTGACCATCGCGGCGACGGCATGCAACCGCCCACCCGGCAGCCAAGGGCTCGAGCACATCGACGACCGCGTCGTCTTCGGTGTCCTCGCCGGCGAGGTCGTCGGCCCATCCGCCGAATCCGACGTATGCCCCCGGATGGACCCCTTCACCTTCGACGTCCGTGAAGTGCGCTTCGACGCATCGGACCGATACCGGCCGGGCCCTGCGGAACCCCCGATCGAGCCCCTCCCCGGGGCCGGGACCTCCCTCACCGTCTGGATCCCCGACGAGCTCGTGGAACCCGTCGGACGGCCGGGCCGACGCGCCCTCGCCCTCGCCAACGTCTACGACCTCTGCGACGCCGGCGAGCGGCGTTGGCTCGTGCGCTACGCCTTCGCCCCGGACGGGGCGCTCCTCGATCCACGGCCCCCGGAGCGCAGCCGGCTCGCCGACGATCTCGAGGCGATGCGACGACCCGGCGAGTCCGACCTCGAGACGGCCCTGGCCTTCCTGAACGAGCGCGCGCGGTACGACCTCGCGGTCGCCGAGGGCGAACCCGTCCCGGCGACGCCCCGACGCGACGCCCTCCGAGCTTCGAGAACCGACGAGACCGACCGAGCTGCGGCCCTCGCTTCCGAATGGGCGGCGCGGCCGTTCTCCGAACGGCAGCTCCCCGTCGACCTCGAGCACGATCGAGCGTTCACCGAGCACCTTCGCCGCGTGCTCGGACTCGACCGCTGGGCCCGCTGGGAAGTCCTGTTCCTCTACGACGCGGCGACCGCCGAGGAAACCGGCTGGGCGGCGCTCGTGGTCCACGATGCGGGGATCATCGGGCCCTACTACCTCGACCCGACCCAGACGATCTCGGTCGCGCCGACGGCGCACGGACCTCCGACGGCCACGGTGTCGGTCGTCGTCTGGCCTCCCGGAGAACCTCGAACGGTGACCGGGGGCTCCGGGACCGTCGACCCGGTTCCGCTGCCGGGATCGGCGACCGAGATCGATGCCGCCGATCGGGCCACCCTCGACGCCGGCGGCGGGATCGTCGTCGACCTGCGGAGTCGCACGGTCACCATCGACGTCGTGTCGCAGGAGGCCTTCCGCCGGCTCATGATCGATCACGCCGACCGAACCCACCGCGGCGGCGAGGAAGACCGACCCGACTGAGGACCGCAGATCCTGACCGCCCGGTCACCGGACCCCGCTACGATGCGGACATGGTCGAGCCACAGGTCGAACCGGTCCGTCTCGAGGTCAACGGCGTCACCCGCCGGCTCTTCGTCGCCGCCCACCGCACCCTCCTCGAGACCCTCCGGGAGGACCTCGGTCTGACCGGTACGAAACACGGCTGCGAGCTCGGTGAATGCGGCGCCTGCACCGTGCTCGTCGACGGGACCCCCACCCTGTCGTGCCTCACCCTCACCGTCGAGGTCGACGGCGCCGAGGTGGTCACGATCGAGGGCCTCGGCACCGTCGGCGACCCCCATCCCCTCCAGCGCGCCTTCGCCGCCCACGGCGCCGCCCAGTGCGGCTATTGCACCCCGGCGATGATCCTCACGGCCAAGGCCCTCCTCGACGTCGACCCCGAGCCCACCCGGACCGAGATCGCCGAGGCCATCGCCGGGAACATGTGCCGGTGCACCGGCTACCTCCCGATCCTCGAGGCGATCGCCGCCGTCGCCGAGGAGACGAGGTGAGGATCGACCCCACCCACGGCATCGTCGGCGCCGCCGGGCCGAGGGTCGACGGGCTCGCCCAGGCCACCGGGACGCTGCGGTTCCTCGACGACCTCGCCTACCCGGACATGCTCTGGGGCAAGATCCTCCGCTCCCACCACGGCCACGCCCGGATCGTCTCGATCGACACCTCCCGGGCCGAGGCCCTCCCCGGCGTCCACGCGGTGCTCACCGGTGCCGACCTGCCGGTGGCCTTCGGCCTCCTCCCGGTGAGCCAGGACGAACACGCCCTCGCCGTCGACAAGGTGCGCCAGGTCGGCGACCCCGTCGCCGCGGTGGCCGCCGACGACCCCGACGTCGCCGAGGCCGCCTGCGAGCTCATCGACGTCGTCTACGAGCCCCTGCCGGTCGTCACCTCGATCGAGGAGGCCGTCGCGGTCGTCGACGAGCCGATCCACGGCGAGGGCCCACGCGACAACCGCCACCGCGAGGTCTCCCTCGAGTTCGGCGACGTCGACGCCGGCTTCGAGGCGGCCGACCACGTCCGGGAAGACGTCTTCTTCTACCAGGGCAACACCCACGCCGCCCTCGAACCCCACGGCGCCCTCGCCCTCGTCGACGAGACCGGGCGCCTCCACCTCTGGTCGTCGACCCAGGTCCCCCACTACCTCCATCGGATCGCGGCGAAGGTCCTCGAGCTGCCCGAGCACCGGATTCGGGTGACCGCGAACCCCACCGGCGGCGGCTTCGGCGCCAAGACCGACGTCTTCTCCCACGAGCTCGTCGCCGCCAAGCTCGCCCTCGTCACCGGCCGTCCGGTGAAGATCGTCCTCACCCGGGAGGAGGTCTTCTACTGCCACCGGGGACGCCACCCGGTGCTCATGTGGTTCAAGACCGGCTTCACCGCCGACGGCCGGATCACGGCCATGTGGTGCAGGACCTACCTCGACGGCGGCGCCTACGGCTCCTACGGCGCGGCGTCGCTGCTCTACACCGGCCAGCTCCAGACCACCACCTACCGCATCCCCGCCTACCGGTTCCAGGGGGCGCGTTTCTTCACGAACAAGCCGGCCTGCGGCCCCAAGCGGGGTCACGGCACCCCCCAGCCGCGCTTCGGCCTCGAGATCCACCTCGACAAGGCCGCCGAGGACCTCGGCCTCGACCCGGTGACGATCCGCAAGCGGAACCTCGTCCGGCCGTTCTCGACGACGGTGAACCATCTCCGAATCACGAGCTGCGGACTCGAAGAGTGCCTCGACCGGGTCGTCGCCGCCTCCGGGTTCGCCGACAAGCACCGCAGTCTCCCCCCGGGCCGAGGCGTCGGGCTCGCCGTCGGCGCCTACATGTCGGGAGCCGGGCTCCCCATCTACTTCAACGACATGCCCCAATCCGAGGTCATGGTGAAGGTCGACCGGGGTGGGCTCGTCACCGTCTACTCGATGGCCGCCGACTGCGGACAGGGATCGACGACGATGCTCGCCACCGTCGTGGGCGAGGCCCTCGGCCTCGATCCCGGCGACCTCAAGGTCGTCACCGCCGACACCGACCTCACCCCCATCGACCTCGGCTCCTACTCGTCCCGGGTGACGTTCATGGCGGGCAACGCCGCCCTCGAGGCGGCGATGAAGCTCGCCGACCTGGTCCTCACCGCCGTCGCCGACGAGCTCGACGTCGACCCCGACGAGGTCGCGATCGGCCGGGGGGTCGTCACCGCCGCCGGTCGGGAGCTCACCTGGGCCGAGGCGGTGCGGATCGCCGAGGCCCGCTGGGGGCTCTTGTCGGCGACCGGCTCCTACAAGCCCCCGAAGGACATCAAGGGCGACTACAAGGGCGCCGGCGTCGGCCCCTCCCCCGCCTACTCCTACTCGGCCTGCGTCGCCGAGGTCGACTGCGACCCCGAGACGGGCTTCGTCACCGTCGAGAAGATCTGGCTCGCCCACGACGTCGGACGGGCGATCAACGAGCTCCTCGTCCGCGGCCAGGTCGAGGGTTCCGTGCACATGGCCCTCGGCGAGGCCCTCATGGAGGAGCAGGCCTTCCGCGGCGCGCTCCACGACGGCCCCTCCCTCCTCGACTACAAGATCCCCACGGTCCTGGAGATGCCGCCGGTGGAGACGATCCTCGTCGAGTCGGTCGACCCCGAAGGTCCCTTCGGCGCCAAGGAGGTCGGCCAGGGACCGCTCCTGCCGGTGATGCCGGCGATCGCGAACGCCGTCCACGACGCCCTCGGAATCCGGGTCGACGAGGTTCCCCTGCGTCCCGACAAGCTCCTCGCCGCCCTCCGCGACCTCGAACGGGGTGGCGAGGGCCGCTACGGCCCCACGAAGCTCCCCGACTACGAGTTCCGTAGCCCCCTCCCGGTCGAGCCACCGCCGGAGTTCCGCTGATGCTCCGCCTCCCCGTCCTCCGTCACGCCGCGCCCACGACCCTCGACGAGGCGATCGAACTCCTCGCCGCCGAAGGCACGATGCTCGCCGCCGGCGGCACCGACCTCGTGCCGAACCTCAAGCGCCGCCAGTACCCCGAGGCGAAGACGATCGTCTCCCTCCGCAGGATCCCGGAGCTACGCGGCATCGACCTCCTCGACGACGGCAGCCTCCGGATCGGCGCCCTCACCACCCTCGCCGAGCTCGTCGCCGACGATCGGGCCGCCCCGGCGCTCCGGGAGGCCGCCCGGGCCGTGGCCTCGCCGCAGCTCCGCAGCCGCGGCACGGTCGGGGGCAACCTCTGCGTCGACACCCGCTGTCATTGGCTCAACGTCCCCGAGACGTGGCGCCGCGCCGCCGAGCCGTGCCTCAAAGCCGGCGGGGACACCTGCTGGGTGGCGCCGGCGAAACGGTTCTGCTGGGCGGTGTCGTCCACCGACCTGGCGCCGATGGCCATCGCCCTCGATGCCACCGTCGAGCTCGCCGGTCCCGAGGGTCGGAGGAGGATCCCCCTCGAGGAGCTCTACCGCAACGACGGGATGGCGCACCTGACGAAGGCCCCCGACGAGATCCTCGTCGCCCTCGTCGTCCCACCCCTCGGGGACCGTCGCGCCGGCTACCGGAAGCTCCGCCGCCGCGGCTCCATCGACTTCCCGATCCTCGGGGTCGCCGCCCGCCTCGGCTTCGACGGCGAGGTCTGCACCGACGCCCGCCTCGTCGTCGGCGCCATCGTCTCGGCGCCCCTCCGCCTCCCGCAGGTCGAGGCCCTCCTCGAGGGACGCCCCCTCGACGCGGCGACGATCCGCGCCGCCGCGGAGGCGGCGGGGAAGGCGGTGCGTCCGATGTCGAACACCGACCTGACCTCCCGCTACCGCAAGCGGATGGTGCCGGTGTTCGTCCGTCGTCTCCTCGACGAGCTCGTCGGAGCCTCCGGAGCCACGGCGACGTCCTGAGGCGGCGCGGCCCGGCCCGGGCCGGTCACGGAGATCCTTCGACGAAGAACCGTCGAGCCTTCAGCTCGAAGCGGGGCAACGTTCCTCGGGGCACGGCGACGACCTCGGGGGTGAGGGCGAGCTCCCGGGTGAAGGTCCGGACGACCGCCGCGGCGACCGCGTCGCCGGCGAGGCCGTCGGCGCACTCGATCTCGATGCGGAGATGTCCCATCTCGTGACGTCGTTCCACGGTCACCCGGAACTCGTCGATCCCGTCGTGACGACGCACGAGCTCTTCGACCGCCGCCGGATAGACGTTGACGCCGCGGACGACGACCATGTCGTCGGCCCGTCCGATCACCCCGCCGCGGAGGCGCCGGAACGACCGGCCGCAGCCACAGGGCTCCTCGTCGAGTTCGACGAGGTCGCCGGTGCGGTAGCGGATGACGGGGAAGCCGAGCCGCCCGAGGTTGGTGACGACGAGCTCGCCCCGCTCGCCGGGCGCCACGGGTCGGTCGCCGCCGGGCTCGACGACCTCGACGACGAACTCGGACTCGATGACGTGGATCCCACCTGGCTGAGGCGCGCACTCGAAGGAGAAGGCGCCGACCTCCGAGGCCCCGGCGTGGTCGTAGGCCCGGGCCCCCCAGGCCTTCTCGATCCTCGTCTTCGTCGCCGGCACGCTCGCTCCGGGTTCCCCGGCGTGTACGGTGATGCGGATCGGCAGCGTGGCGGGGTCGATGCCCTCCTCCCTGGCGACCTCGGCGAGCCTGAGGGCGTAGGTGGGGGTGCAGCACATCGCCGTGGCGCCGAGGCGTTCGATGAGCGCGAGGCGCTGGAGGGAGGTCTGGCCGCCGCCGGGGATCATCATCGCCCCCACCCGGGCCGCACCCCCCACCGCGGCCCAGAACCCGATGAAGGGGCCGAAGGAGAACGGGAGGAGGATCCGGTCGTCGGGGCCGAGCCCGGCCCCGGCGAGCACGAACCCCCAGCAGCGACCCCACCACGCCCAGCTCTCCGGGGTGTCGTAGACGCGGAGGGGCTCCCCGGTGGTCCCCGAGGTCTGATGGAACCGGGTGTAGGCCGCCTCGGGGAAGGTGCAGTTCGTCGAGAGGCGGCCGCCTTCGGCCTGGGCGGCGACGAGCTCGGCCTTCGTGGTGAACGGAAGGCGAGCGAGATCGTCGAGACCCCCGAAGTCCCGGGGTTCGAAGCCCACGGCGCGGAGCTTGTCGGTGTAGAAGCGGTTGCGCTCCCAGAGTCCCTCGAAGAGGGTCCGGAGTCGCTCCTCCTGGAGGGCGCGGAGCCGATCCCGGCTCGCGGTCTCGACGGCCTCGTCGAAGAAGGTCATGGCGGGAGAGTCTGCCAGATCGACGGCCCGTCGCGCACGCGACGGAGAAGAATGATGCATTCGCGTCAGGAGATTGATGCCCTGAGACGTTGCGACCGGACGATCGGTCGGCGAGAATGCTTACTGACCGGACAGTCAGTCGCCAGAGGGGAGCATCATGCCGACCGAGCCCATCGAGCAGATCGTCGACGAGGTCCGGGCGATCGTCGAGGACCCCTCCTACCCCGCCGCCCGCCGCTGGCTCGACACCCACCCCGACGGGAAGGTCCTCGGCCACTTCCAGGTCTACTTCCCCGAAGAGCTCGCCCACGCCGCCGGCGTCCTGCCGATCAAGGTCGCCGGGTTCGACACCGCCCTCCAGATCCGCAAGGCCGACGCCCACCTCGCCGCCTTCGTCTGCTCGATCGCCCGCAGCGCCCTCGAGCTCGTGATGTCGGGGACCTTCGACCTCCTCGACATGTTCGTCTTCCCCCCGATCTGCGACGTCGCCCGCCACTCGTGTGCGGTGTGGGCCCGGAACTTCGAGGACATCGACTGCCAGATCCTCTACCTCCCCCACAACGCCGCCTCACCCGCCGCGGTGCCCTACCTCGCCGGGGAGTACCGGCGCATCCTCAGGGAGATCGAGGAGGTGGCCTCCACGAGGGTCACCGACGAGGCTCTCCGAGCGTCGATCCAGCTCTTCAACGAGAACCGACGGCTCATCCGGGAGCTCTACCGCGTCAAACGGGAGACCCCCTGGAAGCTCGCCGCCACCGAGGCCTACCTCCTCACCCGAGCCGCCGGGGTCATGCCCCGGGAGGAGCACAACGAGATCCTGCGCAGGGCCCTCGCCGCCCTCGAGGAGCGCGAGGGCAGGCCCCAGGACCGGATCAAGGTCGTCTTCGTCGGGGGGTTCTGCGAGCAACCACCCCTCGACCTCATCTCCGTCGTCCAGGACGCCTGCTACATCGTCGACGACGACTTCATGGTCGGCCTCCGCTGGATCCTCGAGGACGTGCCCGTCGACGGCGACCCCATCGAGGCCCTCGCCGACGCCTACCTCAACCGGTCCGACTACAGCCCCGTCCAACACGACCCCCGCAAACCCAAGGAGGAGATGCTCCTCCGCAAGATCCGGGAATCGGGGGCCGAGGCGGCGATCATCGCCGCGGCGAAGATGTGCGAGCCCGGGCTCGAAGAGCAGGTCGGGTACTCCCAGGCGCTCTTCGCCGAGGGCATCCCCCACCTCGTCATGGAGTTCGAGGAGAAGTCGACGACCTTCGAGCAGACCCGCATGGAGGTCGAGACCTTCGCCGAGTCCTTGCTGTTCGAGTTCGCCTGAGGAGGAGCCGACATGACCACCCCGACGAAACACGAACGACGGATCGTCATCCGACCTCCCCTCTCCCTCGCCGGGACCACCCGGGACGAGAACCGGAAACTCATCCGGGAATGGTGGGCCGAGCTCGACGCCGCCGAGGACGAAGGCCGTCCCGTCGCGAACGTCTTCGTGATGGGTTCGATGGCGGAGATCCTCCGCACCTTCGACATGCCGATCGCCTTCCCGGAGATGACCTCGCTGCAGACCGCGGTCCGGGGACGCTCCCTCGAGTACATCACCACCGCCGAGGACGCCGGCTACTCCCCCGACATCTGCGGCTACGTCAAGGCCGACGTCGGCGTCCACCTCCAAGGCCGCGACCACCCCATGGGGCGGCTCCCCGTCCCCTCCCTCGTGGTGGCCACGAACCTCTGCAACACCTACATCAAGTGGGGCGAGATCTGGGAGCGGATGTACGACTGCCCGGTGTTCGTCTTCGACATCCCCGGCTGGCGCGGCTCGGGGTTCGAGACGAAGCCGAGCTCGGGCACCTTCCGAGACGACGTCCGCTACGTCGAGGCCCAGGTCCGGGAGCTCATCGCCCTCTGCGAGGAGGTGACCGGCAAACGCTTCGACATCGACCGGTTCCGGGAGACCCTCGCCGAGGTGAACGAGCTCTCTCGACTCTTCCAGGAGGTCCTCGAGCTCAACCAGCACCGGCCGGCGCCCTTCAACGCCCTCACCGAGGGCATCAACCTCATGGGGATCGTCAACGCCTACCGGGGCAGCCCGAAGGGCACGCGCTTCCTCGAGATCGCCAAGGCCGAGTTCGCCGAGCGCATCGACAGCGGCGTCGGCGCCGTCCCCGACGAACGGTTCCGCCTCCTCCTCGTGGGCACCGCCTGCTACTCGAACTTCCGGGACTTCGCCGGGCTGTTCGAGGACTGGCAGGGCGTGTTCGCCCACTCCGACTACATGTCCTTCGCGGGCGGAGCCCTGGACCGGGGCGTCCACTACGACCTCGACCGCCCCGTCGAGTCGATGGCCGAGCAGATGGTCCTCACCACCCAGGAGGCGATGGGCGGGATGTTCTGGGGCCAGGACTGGCTCACCGAGGTGGTCCGCGACTGGGAGATCGACGGGATCGTCTTCCACGGCGTCAAGTCGTGCCGGACCGTCTCGACGGGCCTCCCCGACGAGCGGGAGTGGCTGCTGCGCCGACGGGACATCCCGGGGCTCTTCATCCAGTCGGACCTCGTGGATCCCAGGCTCTGGTCCGCCGCCCAGCTCAAGAACCGCATCGACGCGTTCTTCGAATCGCTCGAGAGTCGCCGAGCCATCGGCGCGAGGAGGTGACCCGCATGCTCGTCGCAGGCGTCGACGTCGGCTCGACCCAGACGAAGGCCGTGATCATGAACGAGGACCGCGAGGTCCTCGGCAAGGGGCTCGTCCCCACCGGCGCGAAGCTCAACGAGGCCGGCCAGGCCGCCTTCGAGGAGGCCCTCGCCCGGGCCGGGGCCCGGGAGTCCGACGTCGGGTTCGTCGTCGGCACCGGGTACGGCCGGTACCGGGTCGAGTTCGGCGATGCCCAGGTGACCGAGATCTCCTGCCACGCCCGCGGGGCGGTGTTCTTGTTCCCGAACACCCGGACCGTCCTCGACATCGGCGGCCAGGACACCAAGGGCATCAAGGTGGGCCCCGACGGGGAGGTCATCGACTTCAACATGAACGACAAGTGCGCCGCCGGGACGGGTCGGTTCCTCGGGGCGGCGTCGGAGGCCCTCGAGGTGCCGCTGTCGGAGCTCGGCGCCCTCGCCTTGTCGGGCAAGAACCCGGTGAAGATGACGACGACGTGCACGGTCTTCGCCGAGTCGGAGATCCTCGGCTGGCTCGCGAAGGGACGACGCGTCGAGGACGTCGTCGCCGGCGTCCACAAGGCGATCGCCTCCCGAAGCGTGTCGCTCCTCCGTCGGGTGGGCATCGAACCGGAGGTGACCTTCACCGGCGGGGTGTCGAACAACGAGGCGATGGTGGAGCTCATCTCCGAGCTCATCGGGATGCCGGTCAACACGAGCCCCGAGACCCACCACTGCGGCGCCCTCGGCGCGGCCCTCTTCGCCCTCGAACAGGTCCTCACCGGCGCGATCCCAGAAAGGCACGGCGTATGAGCGACATCACCCTCGGCATCGATCTCGGCTCGACCTACACGAAGGCGGTCCTCGTCGACGAGGCCGGCGAGATCCTCGCCACCCACGAGGCGAAGACCGGCTTCCACTTCCAGAAGGCCGCCGAACGGGCCCTCGACGGCGTCCTCGACGCCGCGGGGCTCGACCGGAGCGACGTCGACTACGTCGCGACGACCGGCTTCGGTCGGTACGCCGCGGACCTCCGGGACCTGGCGATCACCGAGCTCACCTGCCACGCCTACGCGGTCCACCGCCTCTACCCCGAGGTCCGCACGGTGCTCGACGTCGGCGGCCAACTCGTCAAGGCGATCCGCATGGACGAACACGGTCGGGTCCAGGCCTTTCGACTCAACGACAAGTGCGCCGCGGGGTCGGGGGCGTTCCTCGAGAAGACCGTGCGCTACCTCGGTCACGACGTCAACGCGATCACCGGGCTCTCCGAGCTCGCCGAGAACCCGGTGAGCGTCTCGTCGGTGTGCGCGGTGTTCGCCGAGTCGGAGATCATCAACCACCTCGCCGCCGGGGAGAAGGAAGAGGACGTCACCGCCGGAGCGGTGGTCGCCCTGGCGGGACGGGCGGCGCAGGTACTCAAGCGGGTGAAGCCCGAGCCTCCCTGCGCCCTGACGGGCGGCCTCACCCGAGTCCCCCTCGTCCGCCGCACCCTCGAGGAGAACCTCGGGTTCGAGTTCGTGGTCCCCGATCGGGATCTCGGCGCCTTCGCCGGGGCCTACGGGGCCGGCCTCCTCGCCCATCAGCGGCTCCGCAAGGTCCGCCGACCCGAGCCCGCCACGGTCTGAGGATGCGGCCCCGGTTCGTCGACGCCGACGAGGCCGTCACGTCCGTCGAGCCCGACTCGACCCTCGGGGTGGGCGGCATGCAGCTCACCGCCGCCCCCATGGCCCTCGTCCGTGCCCTGGTTCGACGAAGGACGCGCATCGGTCGGCTCGTGACGAGCCCCTCGGCCTCCCTCCAGGCAGACCTCCCGATCGCCGCGGGGCTCGTCGACGAGCTCGTCAGCCCCTACGTGGGCTTCGAGCACCTCGGCCTCGCCCCCGCGTTCCGACGCGCCGTCGAAGGAGGATCCCTCCGCGTCCTCGAGATCGACGAGGGCTCCCTCACCCACGCCCTCCACGCCGGCGCCTCCGGCATCCCCTTCGTCCCCTGCCCGCCCGGGATCGACCTCACCGACATCCCCCGAGTCGACCCGACGCTGTTCCGACGGGTCGTGGACCCCTTCGACGGCACGGAACGGTGGGCGGTACCGGCGATCCGGCCCGACACGGTCTTCGTCGCCGCCGCCGTCGCCGACGAGCACGGCAACGTCGCCTTCGACCGGTTCCCCTTCACCGACCGAACGATGGCCCTCGCCGCACGCCGGCTCCTCGTCGAGGTCGAGGAGGTCGTCCCGGCCGGATCACTCGCCGACCGCCCGCCGGGAACCACCCTGCCCGCGTTCCTCGTCGACGCCATCGTCGTCGCCCCCGGCGGCTGCCTCCCCACCGAATACCCGGGCCGGTACGGACGCGACGACGAGACCCTGCGCGCCTACCTCGCCGCGGCGAAGACCGGCGACCCCGACGCCGTGGCCCCCTTCCTCGAGGAGGCACGCCGATGACCCGATGGACGACGACCGAGCTCATGGCCTGCGTCATCGCCAGGGACCTCGTCGACGGCGAGGTGGTGGTGATGGGCGCCGTCCCCGCCTTGCCGATGGCCGCGTGCCTGCTGGCCAGGGCGACCCACGCCCCGAACCTCGACTTCATCGTGGGGGGGAGCGGCACGGTGAGCCCGGCCCCGGACCGGCTCCCGGCGTCGTCGTGCACCGGCGAGCTCGCCCCCGCCGAGGTCACCCTCCCCCTCCCCGACGTGGTCTCCCTCGAGGGCCGCGGCGACGCCTTCGACGTCTTCTGCGCCGGAGGTCTGCAGATCGACGCCCACGGCAACTGCAACCTCGTCGCCGTCGGCGACTGGGAGCGACCGAAGCTGCGCGGCCCGGGAACCGTGGGCCTCCCGTTCCTCCCGAACACGAAGCGGTCGATCATCTACACCCAGAGCCACACTCCACGTACCTTCGTCGAGCGGGTCGACTTCGTCAGCGGTCCCGGTCACCCGTCGGGCCCCGACGAGGCCCGCCCCTACCGCAAGCAGGGCCCGTCGCTCGTGGTCACCCCGCTGGCGAGCTTCGACTTCGACGAGACGGGACGAATGCGGCTCCGCACCGTACACCCCGGGGTGACCGTCGACGAGGTCCTCGCCGCCACGGGCTTCGAGCCCGCCCCCGGGCCCGACCCGTCGACGACCCCCGAGCCGACCGAGGAGGAGCTGGCCATCCTCCGGGATCTCGATCGGGACGGAGTGCTGCGAAGATAGGAGGCGTCATGCTCTTCGAAGATCAGGTCGTGCTCGTCACCGGCGGCGCCAGCGGCATCGGTGCGGCCACCGTCGCCGCCTTCGCCGCCGAGGGCGCCAGGGTCGGCATCTGCGACATCGACACCGAGGGCGCCGAGGGCGTCGCCCGGCGTCATCCTGGTGCCTTCGTCGTGCCCATGGACGTCACCGACGCCGAG
>DRQR01000113.1 GCA_011371355.1 Actinomycetota bacterium | reverse complement strand
GGGTCGGAGCGCCGCCCGACGACCCGAGCACCGTCCAGGTGGTCGTCATCGTGCGCCCCCCACGAGGGTGAGCACGGCGATCCAGACCACGGCGAGGATCGTGGCGACGAGGAGCGGGAGCCAGGGACGCGCGGCGTCCCGCCACGCCACGAGCGCCGCGCCCAACCACAGGACGCCGAGTGCGACGGTCCATCCCGTCGCCAGGACGAGGGACGAGGCGGCGATGAGCACGCCGACGAGCAGGAGGAAGGCGACGCCGACGAGGCGGAACAGGAGGCGGTAGGACTCGGGGTCGTGGTCTTCGTTCGCCATCGCCGGCGAGCCTACCCCTCGACGCGGAGGTCGAGGCTCGTCACCCGCCCGTCGACGATCCGATGGACGGCGAGACGGGGGGCGGTGTCGACGTGCCCGACGATCAAGTGGAACCATCGCGGTTCGAGCGCCCCGGCGACGTCGCGGGCCGACGGGACGGGGGCGGCCCGGGGATGGGAGTGGAAGACGCCGACGAGCTCCCAGCCTCGGGCCTCGGCGTGGCGCCAGGCGTGGTAGTGCTCGGCGGGGGCGAGGGTGTAGCGGACGGGGGACCGGTCGAGGTTCGTGAGGCAGTAGACCATGGTGATCCTCCCCGTGGGATCGGCGGCGAGGAGCCCGCAGGCCTCCTCGGGGAAGCAGAAGCGGGCGTGTTGGACGACGGCGGCGGCCGCTTCGGCGGGGAGCACGACGACGTCGGCGTCCCGGAACGTCCTCGACCGGTCAGGCTCGTCGAGCACGTCGGATCGGCTGGGTCATGCACCGGGTCCCCCCGCGACCCCGTCCGAGCTCGGAGGCGTCGAGCTCGATGACCTCGATGCCGGCCTCCCGGAGGCGCCGGTTCGTCATCTGGTTCCGCAGGTAGGCGACGACGACCCCGGGGGCGACGGCGAGGGTGTTGTTCCCGTCGTCCCATTGTTCTCGGATCCGACCGATCGCATCGCCGCCGGTGGGGACGAAGACGAGGTCGTCGCGGCCGAGGGCGGCGACGAGGGCGGCTCGGAGGCCGCCGGCTCGCTCGACCCGGAGTCCCCGTGGCCCGGGGGTGACGACGTGGACGACGACCTCGTCGATGATCCCGGGGAAGACGTTGAAGACGTGGTCGTCGACGACGGTGAAGACGGTGTCGAGGTGCATCACCGCTCGGCGCTTGGGGAGGTGGACGGCGAGGATGCGGTCGACCCGCTCGGCGGCGAAGAGGTTCCGGGCGAGCATCTCGACCGCCGCCGGGGTCGTCCGCTCCCCCATCCCGACGAGGAGCACCCGGTCGTCGAGGACGAGCACGTCGCCGCCTTCGATGGTCGCCGGGTAGCGCTCGTCGGGGTCGCCGCCGTACCAGCAGGGGAAGGGAACCTGCGCGAACCGGGGATGGTGGTCGTAGATGGTCCGGACCAAGAGGGCCTCGGCGGCGCGGGCGGGGGTGGCGAGGACCCCGACGAGGAGCCCCTCGTCGATCCACGCCGCGTTGTCGCGCATGAACAGGAGGTTCGGGAGGGGCCGGAGCACGTAGTGGTAGGGGTCGGCGACGAGGTCGGCGAAGAGCGGATCGACGCCCCACTCGGCGAGCTCCGACTGGAGGAGCCCGGCGACGAGGACCTCGACGACCTGGCCGGTCGGGGCCTCGCGCAGGGCCCGGCGGAGGTGCCCGGCGACCCGAGGACCCACCGCGGCGGGGGTGATGATCCGGTCGACGACCTCGCCGCGGAGCTCCGGCTCGTCGAGGCAGTCGGCGAGGAGGTCGGTGAACTCGAGGACCTCGACGCCGCGGTCGCGGAGGATCCCGGTGAACCGGTCGTGCTCCTGTTGGGCCCGTTCGAGCCAGAGGAGGTCGTCGAAGAGGAGGGCTTCTTTGTTCTCGGGGGTGATGCGGGCGATCTCGGGCCCGGGACGGTGCACCATGACCGCCCGGAGGGGATCGACCTCCGACCCGACGTAGGGAGCCTCGAGCGCGGCGTGCATCGCCTCGGACCCTACCGAACGCGAGAGGACCCGGAGACGCTTCGACGGGTGCGCCGTCGCCGTGAGGGACCAGCTCACGGATCTCCGAGTCCCGGTGGTCCGAGTTGGAGTCGCCACCTGCCTCAGTGAGAGGAGGCGGCCAACTTCACGGTAGGCCGCCTAGCGCTCGGCCACCTCCGGAGTCCTGGAAAGACTTCCATGCATGCTTGGACCACCTCCTTTCTCCGTAGGCCGATCGTACCCCACGAACGCGTCGGCGTCGACGACCGGTAGGGTGAGGCCCCGTCGAGGAGGGGACCGTCGTCGTGACGAAGAGCATCGGGATCCTCACCGCCGGCGGGGACGCCCCCGCGCTGAACGCCGCGATCCGAGCCGTGGGGAAGGCGGCGATCCGCTCCCACGGCTGGAACGTCGTCGGATTCCGGGACGGGTTCCTCGGCCTCGTCCAGGACCGGTTCGTTCGCCTCGGCTCCGACGAGCTGTCGGGCATCCTCACCCTCGGCGGCACGGTGCTCGGCACGAGCCGGATCAAGCCCCACCGGATGGAGGTCGGCGGTCGGATCCTCGACATGACCGAGGCGATGATCGAGAACTTCGAACGCCACCACCTCGACGCGCTCGTCTGCATCGGCGGCGGCGGGACCCAGAAGCACGCCCATCGCC
>DRQR01000112.1 GCA_011371355.1 Actinomycetota bacterium | reverse complement strand
TCGAGGGGGCGGAATCCGTGGCCGCGTACGGCCTGGGCGGTGGCCAACCCCACGATCGTGGGCTCCTCGGTCAGCCCGATGGCGTTGTTCGTCCCTGCGGCCATCGGTACGAGACGGGCTTCGGGCCAGCCCTCGACCGCGGCACGGGCCGTGCCGTCGCCGCCGACGACCGCCAGGGCTCCCGCACCGGCGGCGGCGATGGCCGCCGCGGCGCGTCGTGTGTCGTTCTCCGTCCCGTCCCGAGGAACGTCCACGTAGCGGACCGGAGGCGACGTGGTACCGACCAGGGCCACGGCCCGGCGGGTGATGCCCGCAGGGTCGTCGTAGGCGAGGACGGTGGTGGGCGGGCCCGCGGTGAGGCCGACGAGGAACCGGGCGGCGAGGTTGGCCTTCTCCTCGGCATCCACGACCCGAGCCAGGCCGAGGAGTCGACGGATGTCCTTCGAGGAGTCGGGGTTGACGATGAGGCCGATGGTGGGCGTCGTCATCGGTCCCTCCGGCCTCGCCCCTCGGCCCACCGGGCGATGATCCGATGGATGGCGTCGAGGCCGTCGGTGAGCGCGGCGGGGCCGGGTCTCACGGTGGCCCGTAATGGGGGAAGCGTTCGGTGAGGCGTCTGACCACCTCCCGCTCGAGTTCGAGGCGGATGGGAAACAGATGCTCGATCGAGCATTCGTAGTCGGCGAGGGCCACGGCGAGTTCGAAGGCGGTCACCGAGGGGTCCGAGTCGGCCAGCGACCTCGCTTCCACCGCTTCGGGCGCATCGGCCGGACGCTCGAAGTCGTACCCGCGGTCCGCCATGCAGCTCGCCCAGGCACGCTCCGCTTCGAGGTAGCGGGGATCAGCGAACACCTCGGCGCGCTCGGTTGCGAGGGCCTGGAGCAGCGCGGGATCGTCGATGGGGGCTGCAGTGGCCCGCGCAGCGAGCTCCCTGCAGCTTCCCGGGCGTGGGGGCGCATCCTCTCCGACCCCACCGTCGAGGTCTTCGCGGTAGGCCCGAAGCTCATCGTTGGTCAAGGAGCTCAGGTAGCGCTCCTGCTCCGCGACGAGGCTCCTGCTGCTCCCCGGTTCGGGAGGTCGAGTGCTGAGGCCGTAGCCGTACTCCGCTCTGAAGGCACCGAGCGCGGCGATCGTCGTGGGTTCGGAATCGGGACCTGGGAAGTCGGGGATGTACGTCCATCCTCGTGCCCCCATGCAGTCGGAGACGATCCGCTCTCGTGCGGCGAGCTGCGCGTTCGGTCCGGTCCAGGGCCCGCCGAGGAAGTCGAGGATCGGGCTGACGGGGTCGTCGGCTGCGACGTCCGGCTTCGCGGTCGGACCGACGGAGGTGTCGGCGGTGGTGGTCGTCGGGGGCCGAGGTGGGGGTGGCGACGTGGTCGGCGAGGACGTGCTTCGGAGGCTCCCGGGGCGGCAGGCGGCGACCAGGATCACCGTCGCGAGGGCGCACGTCCAACTGGGGGCTCGGCGGGTGGTGCGTGCTCGGGTCGGCAGCCGTGGCAGATCGTGCCGGTGTGTGCTCATGGAATCCCCAAGCTCGAGGCTACCAAAGGGCTCGTCGGGGTCCGCCGCGCTTCGACGGAGGGCGAGGGTCGTCGAGAGGAGCCTGGTCGCCGCCGGAGGCGCCGGCGAGATCGCGGTTCAGCGTCGGAGCGGTGTGGAGGGTGGCCGGGCGACGGACACCTGCATCGGGGGCTCGACGGCTGTGGGTGCCATCCTTGCGGAGAGCCAGCCGGGAGCCACGCCTATGGAGACCCGAATCGGCGGCCCCCTTCAGTCCGAGCCTCACCCCGTTCGAGGTGGTCGGGCGCGGCATGCGACCGGGTGCGGGAGCTCGAAGGTCGGCGTGCGTTCGATCCTGGCCGCGGCAGCCATCGTCGTCGTGGGCATCACGGGGCTTCCTTCGCCGCCTGCAGCGGCATCCAACTTCGGGGCCACCGACGGCTGCGGATACCAGCAGGGTACGAGTGGAGCCGGTACGGGCTGTCTCTCCCTGCAGAACAACCGATGGTTCGCGGGTCGTCCCGCAACCTTCGGCAACCAATGGCCCGGCATCGACTCGGCCGTACGAGATTCCCTTCGTTGGGACTACGATCCCACCGACCTGCGGGCCTACTGGACCACGAGCGACCCGCGGCCCGACGTGTGGTTCTGGGATTGGACGTGGACGACTCGTCCCAACGCCGCCGCTTGGGTCGACTGTCCCGCTTCCAACACCGGCGTGGGGTACTACGACCCCGCGACGCCGAGCACCCGGTGGTGTAGAGGGCAGGTCATCCGTTTCAACTGGACGGGCGTCCTCAACCTCGTCGCGGAGGGGCTCGTCGACATCTCACCGGGGGGTACCGAGCCGGGCCTTCCACTGGCCGACTTCTCCGACTACATCGCCTGTCACGAGCTCGGCCGCACCCTCGGCCTGCGGCACAACGGGAATCCTTGGACGTGCACGAACTACGAGTACTCGGGACTCGACCTTCCCGGCTACGACGACGGGTTCGCGCCGTTCTCGAACGCGCACGACCGGAGCCATATCGATGCGAGGTACTGATCGGCCGCTGCGGCGGCTCGACGGATGGTTCGTGAGCTTGCTCCTCGTCGGGGCGTTGGTGCCGGCCTGCGGCGGAGATCGGACGACGCAAGCGCCGGTGACGTCGACGAGCCTCCCGCCGGAGACGGTGGCGACCGTCGGGACCGAGATCGCACGCGCCGCGGCATCGGTCGATCCCGGCTACGACTGGCCGGCGCTGACGTCGGAGCTCCAGCGGGCGTGGCGGAGAGCGATGGTGGCCGGTTTCGAATACCCCCTGGCGTCGACGGTAGAGGAGCTCGCATCGGTGCACACTGCGGCGATCGTCGGCCGCTGGCTGCGTCCGGGGCCCTCGCTGGAGCTCGGCGGCGACCCCGACAACGACGAGGTCGTCGTCGTGCCGACGATCGTGGTGCGAGTGCTCGACGTGCTCGTCGACCGATCCGAGCGGCTCACTCGTCGGCCCGGGTTGGAGGTCGGCGACGAGATCGTGGTGATCGTCCAGGGTGCGCCTTCCCCCGACGTGGCGAAGGCGCCCGCGCTGTTGTTCCTGCGACGGCCGGGCGACGACCGGTACAACCGCCGAGCCGAGCCGGAGGACGTTCCGAAGGTGCACCGCGACTACTACCTCGAGACCGTCGCCAGGTGGGAGGCGTTCCGGAGCGACAAGTGGGAGCTCATGACCTCCCAGAGTGTTCTCGTTGGGGACGACTCGGGGACGATCAACCCGCTGCGTCCTCCGGAGGAGGATCCGCTCGCGGCCGACATCGCAGGCAGGCCCATCCATGAGATCATCGAGCGGGTCCGGGCGACTTCCACCGACTGAGCAGCGGGGTGGAGTCTCGATCTCGCGGATCCGCGCCGTTCTCGGAAGGGGTCAGGGCGTGCGGTCGGCCCACCGGGCGATGACCCGATGGATGGCGTCGAGGCCGTCGGTGAGCGCCGCGGGGCCGGGCTGGAGGACGATGGCGGCGTCGATCTCGTGGATCTCGCCGTCACGGACCGCCGGAATGGCGT
>DRQR01000111.1 GCA_011371355.1 Actinomycetota bacterium | reverse complement strand
GCTCGGCCTCGTTGATGAGGGCCACGAGCTCGGCGTCGTCCACCGTCTCGTTCATCGCGTCCCGGATCTCCGCGAAGCGGGCCGTGTTCTCGTCCTGGACGGACGAGTCCTCGGTGCCCCAGCGGTAGTAGTTCGAGCCGTCGGGCGGCGGCGACTCCGGATCGAACACGTCGTGGATGCCCACGAGACCCGACAGACCCGGCGAGCCGACCCAGGCCCACTCGCCGAGGTCCCACTTGCCGTTGTCGAGGGTCTCGCCGAAGAAGATCTGCGAGTCCTCGAGCTGGTTCTCGTAGGGGATCCCGACCGCACCGAACATCCCGACGAAGAGCTCGGAGAGCTTCACCCGGGCGTCGTTGTTCGAGGTCGTCGAGAACACGACCGAGCACTCCTTGCCGGTCTCCTCGACCGCCTTGGCGTAGAACTCCTTCGCCTTGTCGACGTTGTGGTCGTACTGCGCCCAGGCCTGCTGGGACAGCGTCGGGCTGAAGGCGTCCACGTACGAGTCGAGCGGCTCGACCTGGCCGGCGAGGATCTCGTCGACGATGAGCTGCTTGTCGATCGTGTGGGCGACCGCCTTCCGCATGTTCAGGTTGTCGTTGCAGGAGTTCTCGTTCCGCTCGAGGCGGCCCGGCCCGAACTGGAAGTTCAGGTGCTCCCACACCGGTCCGCTGAGGACCTCGACTCGGGCACCTTCGGGCTCGAGGGCCTGGAGCTGCTCGATCGTCTCGGTCGCCGGCGGCGGCTGGATGATGTCGACCTCACGGGCCTTGAAGGCGTTGATGATCGACTCGGTCTCCGGGATGAACTTGAACGTCACCGCGTCGAGGTACGGCAACTGCTGACCGGTCTCGGGATCGGTCTTCCAGTAGTTGTCGTTCCTGACCAGGCGGACGAACTCGCCCTTCTTCCACTCGTCGAACTTGAAGGGACCGGCCGAGGGCCACATCTTCTCGTTCCAGTCGGCCACGAAGTCCGACCCCTCGACGGCGTGCTTGGGGAGGATGACGCCGAAGAGGAGCTCGTAGAGGACGGTCGGGGCCTTCAGGGTGTACGTGAAGGTCTTGTCGGTGGCCTCGTAGGCGACGATGTCCTCGTAGTTCGTCTTGTCGATCGGGAGATCCGGATCGAGGATCGTCTCGAGGGTGAACTGGAAGTCGTGGCCCGTGATCGGGGTCCCGTCCTCCCAGACCGCCTCCTCGCGGATCTGATAGGTGACCGTCATCGTCCCGTCGTCGTTGATCGTCACGCCGCCGTTCGAGACGGTCGGGAGCTCGGTCACGAGTTCGGGGACGAGCTCGAGGGTGTACCCGTCGACTTCCTGGACGCCCGCGAAGTACCCCTGTCCGATGATCGAGACGATGAAGTTGTCACCGCCCGGGACGAAGGGGTTCAGCGTGGGGGGTTCCTGGTCGTCGGCCACGATCGCCTCGCCACCGTACGGCTTCTCGAACTTCGGTTCGGTCGTCGTCGTGGTGGTCGGGGGCTCCGTGGTCGTCGTTGCCTGGGTCGTGGACGTCGTCGTCGTCTCGGCGGGCTGGTTACCGCTGCCGCACGCGGCCGCCACGAGGGCGAACGCGGTGAGTACGACGAGGATCCCGACCTTGCGGCTGCGCCACAAACGTTTCAAAGGGACTGCCTCCTTGTTGCTCCAGGATCACCCACGTCGATCAGCCCTGACCCGCCAGCAGCCACGTCAACGACAACGTGGTGATGGCGAACAGGATCGCCACGGCGACCGTCAGACGGTCGAGATTGCGCTCAACCACCGTCGAGCCGGTGAGCTGTCCTCCGCCCATCCCGCCGCCGAACATGTCCGACATGCCCCCGCCGCGTCCCGAATGCAACAGGACGAGGAAGATGAGGGCGAGGGCGGTGATGAGCTGAAGGACCGTGACGATTCCGATCAGCACGTGGAGCCTTTCCGTCGCGCCCGCGAACGAGACGGGCATGGACCGGGAGAAGTATGGACGCCCACGCGCCCTACTGCAAGCCGACCCTTCCAGGTCCTACCAGCTCAGCCCGCCTGGGCCGCCACCTCCGCGGCGGCCCGAGCGGCCGCCTCGGGATCGCCCAGGTAGCGGCGGGAGACCGGCCGGAGGTCCTCGTCGAGCTCGTAGTGGAGCGGGATGCCCGTGGGGATGTTCACCCCGGGGATCTCGTCGTCGGGGACGTCGTCGAGGTGCTTGACGAGGGCCCGGAGAGAGTTCCCGTGGGCGGCGATCAAGACCACCCGCCCGTCCCGCAGGTCGGGGACGATCCGGTCGTACCAGTAGGGCAGCATCCGAGCGACGACGTCCTTGAGGCACTCGGTGGCCGGAACGAGCTCGGGCGGCATCCACGCATACCGAGGATCCCGCCCCGCCCAGCGCTCGTCGTCGGGATCGAGGGGCGGCGGCGGCACGTCGTAGGAGCGACGCCAGCGATGGACCTGTTCCTTCCCGTGGATCCGGGCCGTCTCCTTCTTGTCGAGCCCCTGGAGCGCGCCGTAGTGCCGCTCGTTGAGTCGCCAGTGCTTCGCCATCGGCACCCAGGGACGACCCAGCTCGTCGAGGGCGAGCACCGCCGTGTCGATGGCCCGACGCAGCACCGAGGTGTGGACGACGTCGGGCTCGAGGCCCTCCTCGGCGAGCATTCGCCCGGCGGCCCGGGCCTCGGCGACCCCCCGTTCGGTCAGGGGGACGTCCGTCCAGCCCGTGAACCGGTTCTCGAGGTTCCAGGTGCTCTGACCGTGGCGGAGGAGGACGAGCGTCGCCATCGTCACACCCAGTATCGAACGACCGAGGCGAAGGTGTCCGGATCGAGGGACGCCCCGCCCACGAGCGCCCCGTCGAGGTCGCGCTTCGCCATGAACCCCGCGATGTTGCCCGGATTCACCGATCCCCCGTAGAGGATCCGCAGCGAGTCGGCGGCCTCCGCCCAGCGGGTCGCCACCTCGCTCCGGATGAGCGCCGCCATCGCCCCGGCGTCGTCGGGCGACGCCGTCCTCCCGGTGCCGATGGCCCAGACCGGCTCGTAGGCCACGACGAGCCCGGCGACCACCTCGGGGTCGAGGCCGGCGAGGGACCGGGCGACCTGGGCGGCGACCCGGTCTTCGGCGACGTCGTCGTCCCGTTCGGCCTCGGTCTCCCCGACGCAGACGATCGGCGTCATCCCGTGCCGGAGGACCGCCTTCACCTTCCGATTCACCACCTCGTCGGTCTCCCCGAAGAGGCGACGGCGCTCGGAGTGCCCGACGATCACGTAGCGCACCGAGAGCTTGGCGAGCATCCCCGGCGCCACCTCCCCGGTGAACGCCCCCGCGTCCTCCCAGTGGCAGTTCTGGGCGCCGAGGCGGATGAGCAGGTGGTCCGCCTCGATGACCGTCTGCACCGACCGGAGGGCGGTGAAGGGCGGGCAGACCACCACCTCGACTCGCTCGTGGTCGGCGGGATCGAGTCGGTAGCCGAGCTTCTGGACCACCTGGATCGCCTCGAGGTGGTTCTTGTGCATCTTCCAGTTGCCTGCGATGAGTGCCTTCCTCATGTCCTCCTCCAACGCTCGAGGGCGGCCACCGCCGGCAGGGTCCGCCCCTCGAGCAACGCCAGCCCGGCGCCGCCCCCGCTCGACAGGTGCGAGACGGCGTGCTCGAGCCCGAGGGCCCGCAGGGCCGCCACCGAGTCGCCGCCACCGACCACCGTGTATCCCTCGCAGGCGGCGACGGCCTCGGCGATCCCCGCGGTGCCGGCCCGAAAGGCCTTCCATTCGAAGACGCCCATCGGGCCGTTCCAGAACACGCTCTCGGCGGCACGGACGACCTCGCCGAAGCGGGTCACGGTCTCCGGCCCCACGTCGAGCCCCATCCAGCCCTCCGGGATCGCGGTCCCGGGCACCACCTTCGTGGAGGCGTCCGGAGCGAACCGGTCGGCGACGACCACGTCGTAGGGCACCACGACCTTCGAACCCTCGGGTCCCTCGAGGAGCTCCCGCACCTCGTCGAGACGATCCTCGTCCACGAGGGAGTCGCCGACCTCGTAGCCCTCGGCGGCGAGGAGGGTGAAGCACATCCCGCCCCCCACGAGCATGAGATCGACCTTCGGGAGGAGGTTCCGCATGACGCCGAGCTTGTCGGCGAGCTTCGCCCCGCCCATCACCACGACGTAGGGCTGGTCGGGATCGTGGAGGAGCCGGTCGAAGGCGGCGAGCTCTGCCTCGAGCAGCCGTCCGGCCGCCGAGGGGAGCCGCTCGGCCACCCCCACGGTGGAGGCGTGGGCTCGATGGGCGGTACCGAAGGCATCGTTGACGAACCGATCCGCGAGCACGGCGAGGGCCTCGGCGAGGTTCGGATCGTTCTTCGTCTCCCCCGGCTCGAAGCGGGTGTTCTCGAGCACCACGACCGCATCCGGCGGCGCGGCGGCGAGGGTGGCGGCCACCTCGGGACCGACCACCGCGGGGGCCTGGACGGTGGGGAAACCTCCGAGCTCGCCGAGCCGGCGCGTGACCGGCGCCAGCGACAGGGAGGGATCGACCCCTCCGGGTCGGCCGAGGTGCGAGGCCACGATCACCCGACGAGCCCGCTCGCGCAGCTCGCGGAGCGTCGGCAACGACGCCCGGATCCTGAAGTCGTCCTCGACCTCCCCCGCGGCGATGGGCACGTTGAGGTCCGCCCGGAGGAGGACGGTCCGTCCGTCGACGTCGAGGTCGTCGAGGGTGGGGACCTCCATGTCAGACGAGCCTTCCGACGAGGTCGACGAGCCGGCTCGCGTAGCCCCACTCGTTGTCGTACCACCCGAAGACCTTCACGGTGTTCGAGCCCGAGACCATGGTGAGCTCCGCGTCGAAGACGCAGGAGTGGGGATCGCCGACGATGTCCGACGACACGATCGGCTCCGCCACGTACCGGAGGATCCCCTCGAGGGGCCCGGCGGCGGCTGCGGCGAAGGCCTCGTTCACCGCGTCGACGGTCACCGCCCGCTCGGTGGTCACCACGAGGTCGGTGATCGACCCGTCGGCGACCGGGACCCGGATCGCCCGCGCCTCGAGGCGCCCCTCGAGATGGGGAAGCACCTTCCCCACCGCCGTCGCCGCTCCGGTCGTCGTCGGGATGATGTTCAGGGCCGCCGCACGCGCCCGCCTCCGGTCCCGGTGCACGAGATCGAGGATGCGCTGGTCGTTCGTGTAGGCGTGGATCGTCGTGAACGTGCCCCGCTCGATGGAGAACGCCTCGTCGAGGACCTTCACCATCGGCGCCACGCAGTTCGTCGTACACGACGCGTTCGAGATGACCCGGTGGGTCGCCGGATCGAGGCCGTCGTCGTTCACGCCGAGCACCACCGTGTAGTCGGGGTCCTTCATCGGCGCCGAGACGACGACGTGGCGAGCCCCGGCCTCGAGGTGCTTCGAGGCGAGCTCGTGGGTCCGGAACACCCCGGTCGACTCGATCACGACGTCCACACCGAGATCCGCCCAAGGGAGGTTCGCGGGATCTCGCTCCGAGAAGACCGCCATCCGATCGCCGTCGACGACGAGGGCACCGTCGGCGAGCTCCACCCGGCCCGGATACCGGCCGTGGACCGAGTCGTAG
This sequence comes from Actinomycetota bacterium, assembly GCA_011371355.1. Lineage (GTDB taxonomy): Bacteria > Actinomycetota > Acidimicrobiia > Spongiisociales > UBA5794 > DRQR01. The sequence goes on along the minus strand of DRQR01000111.1, from coordinate 32,220 downwards.
CGGAGGAGGTGGGCGAGGGTCTCGGCGTCGGAGAGATCGTTCACCGCCACGATGTCGAGACCGAGGATCGCCGTCCGGAGCCGCTCGATCGTCTTCGCCACCTTCTCGGCGTCGGAGAGCTCGGCGGCCGAGAGCGCCTTGCGCACCTCGGCGAGCACGTCGCCGCCCTTCGCGGCTCGGAGGAAGTTCCGTCCGATCCTGCCGAACCCGTTGATCGCCACCCGCATCGTCCTCACCTCTCACTGCGTCCGTGGGCGAGGCTCCCGAGGACCCCGCCGAGTTTGTCCGGGTCGTGGGCCGGTCGCGCCGACGACCGGTCGAGGAGGTCGGCGAGCACCACGTCGACGCCGAAGGTCGCCAGGGCCTCCGGGTCCACACGGACCGGTTCGAGCGGTGGATCGACCCGGATCGGCTCCGCCGACGCGACGATAGCACCGGGGACTCGGAGCCCCGTCAGGTCCAAGAGCGCCGCGAGATGCTCCGCCGCTCCCATGCCGAGGGTCTCCCCGTCCTGGGTCGTCAGGTTCATGACGAAGACGAGTTCCGCCCTCGACCGGTTGATCGCCTCGACGATCCCCGGCACCACGAGGGTGGCGAGGACCGACGTGTAGAGGCTCCCGGGGCCGAGGACGATCTGGTCGGCGGCCTCGAGAGCCTCGAGGGCCCGGGGAGAGGCCCGGACCGTCCCCGGTTCCACCCAGAGCCGACGGATCCGCCCCCGGGCGAGGGAGATCGCGACCTGACCCTCCACCCTCCGACCGTCGAGGTCGGCGTGGAGCCGCAGCCGGGTCGGGGCGGCGGGGATCACCGATCCGACCGAACCGAGGAGCCGCCCGGCGGCCTCGAGGGCTCCTTCGAAGGAGCCCTCGAGATCGGCGAGGGCGGCGAGGAGGAGGTTGCCGAGGGAATGACCCGTCACGTCGGCGCCCTCGAATCGATACTCGAAGAGCCGCCGCCACACGGAATCGTCGGGAGTGAGGGCGACGAGACACTGGCGGATGTCGCCGGGCGGCGGGATGTCGAGGGCGGCGAGGCGGCCCGAGGAGCCCCCGTCGTCGGCGACGGTGACGACCGCGTCGACCCGACCGGCGTAGCCCCGGATCCCGGCGAGGGCGGCGGCGAGGCCGTGGCCACCCCCGACCGCCACGACCCGGGGTCCCGGGTCGTCGACGAGGAGCTCCTCGAGGAGGAGCTCGGGCTCAGTGCCGGTGCGCTGCATCGTCGTCGAGCCCCGCGTCGCGGTGGTGGACGGTCACCTCGACCCCGCGGTCGCGCAGATGCGCCCCGATCGCGTCGGCGAGGACCACCGAGCGATGCCGACCGCCGGTGCAACCCACCCCGATGGTGAGGTAGGACTTCCCCTCGGCGACGTACCGAGGGACGAGGAAGTCGAGGAGGTCGGTGATCCGGCCGAGGAATTCGACGGCATCCTCCTGGCCCAGCACGTAGTCGCGAACCTCCCGGTCGCGGCCGGTGAGGGGCCGCAGCTCGGGCACCCAGTGGGGATTCGGGAGGAATCGGGCGTCGAAGAGGAGGTCGACGACCCGGGGCACGCCGTGCTTGAACCCGAAGGACGTGACGTCGACCCGCATCGTGGCGGCCGGGACGTTCGCCGCGAAGGCCGAGCGGATCCGACGCCCGAGGTCGTGGACCGTGAGCTCCGAGGTGTCGATGATGATGTCGGCCGCGCCTCGGATCTCCTCGAGGGCCCGACGCTCCCCGGCGATCGACGCTGCGAGGGTCGCACCCTCGGCGGGGTGCGGGCGCCGTGCCTCCTCGTAGCGGCGGATCAGGGTCGCGTCGTCGGCGTCGAGGTACAGCACCGTGGTGGTGAACCCCCGGCCGTGGAGGCCCCGGAGGACGTGCTCGAGGTCCTCGTAGGTCAACCCACCCCGACTGTCGAGGACGATCGCGATCCGGGACCGGAGCCCCTCGCCCGCGGCGTGGTCGACGACCTGGCCCACGACCGTCGGAGGGATGTTGTCGACGACGAAGTACCCGAGGTCCTCGAGCGCCTTCGCCGCCCTCGACCGGCCGGCGCCCGACATCCCGGTGACGATGACGACGTGGAGCGAGGCGCTCATCGCGACGTCCCGTGGAGCGCGGCATGGAGGTCCTCGGCCACCCGCCTCGGCACGACGTCGGCGAGGGCGTCGACGTCGGCCTCCCGGAGACGCCGCAGGGAACCGAATCGCCGGAGGAGCAGCCGCTTGCGCCGGGGTCCGACCCCCGGGACCTCGTCGAGCACCGAGTCGACCATGCGCTTCGAGCGGAGCCGTCGGTGGTAGGAGACGGCGAAGCGGTGCGCCTCGTCGCGAACCCGTTGGAGGAGGTAGAGGGCGTCGTCCCCCCTGGGGATCCGAACCGGCTCCGACCGACCGGGCAGGTAGACCTCCTCGAGCCGCTTGGCGAGCCCCACCGCGGGGATCTCGAGACCGAGTTCGTCGAGGACGGCCAGGGTGCTGGAGAGCTGGCCGGCGCCGCCGTCGACGACGAGGAGCGACGGCGGGTAGGCGAAGCGGCCGCGGCCGCCGGCGGGTCGTTCCCGTTCCTCGAGATAGGCCCGGAAGCGCCGTCGGACGGCCTCGGCCATGGCCGCGAAGTCGTCCTGCCCCTCGACGGTGCGGATCCGGAAACGCCGGTAGTCGCTGCGGCGGGGCAGGCCGTCCTCGAACACCACCATCGAGGCGACCGTCTGGCGTCCCTGGATCGTCGAGACGTCGAAACACTCGATCCGGAGCGGGGGCTCGGGAAGCTCGAGATGGCGCTGGAGCGCCTCGAGGGCCCGGGCCCGGGCGTTGTGGTCGCTCGCCCGCCGCAGGCGGTGCCGAGCGAGCTCGTCGGCGGCGTTCTCGGTGGCCGTCTCCATGATCCGACGCTTCGCCCCTCGCCGCGGCACCCGCACCTCCACCCTCCCGCCCCGGCGGGCGGCGAGCCACTCGACGATCGCCTCGTCGGCGGGCGCCGCGGGGACGAGCACGAGCCGGGGAGGGGACGTCGCGCCGTAGAGCTGGAGGAGCAGGGTGGCGACGAGGCCCTCCTCGGAGACGTCCTCCACCCGGTCGACGACCATCGTCGTTCGCCCGACGACCCGACCGTGCCGGATCCTGAGCACCGCGACCCCGACCTCGAGGTCGTCGCCGGCCACCGCGAGGACGTCGAAGTCCTCCGGCCGTTCGGTCACGAGCTCCTGGGTCTCGGTCGCGAGCCGTACCGAGGCGAGCTGGTCCCGGAGCCGGGCGGCCAACTCGTACTCCCGGCGGTCGGCCGCCGCCCGCATCTCGGACTCGAGCCGCTCGAGGACCGGCCCGGTGCGGCCCGAGAGGAACTCGCCGAGCCCCTCGACGTACTCGGCGTAGGTCTCCGGGTCGACGGCCCCGATGCACGGACCGGCGCAGCGTTCGATGTGGTAGAGCAGGCACGGACGCCCCTGGGCGACGTGCCGACGGAACTTCGCATCCGAACAGGTGCGGAGGGGGAAGGTTCGGAGGAGCCGATCGAGGGTGTCCCGGATGGCGTGGGCGTGCGCGTAGGGACCGAAGTAGGCGACCCCCCGCCGCTTCCGCCCCCGGACGATCTGGGCCCGGGGCCACTCGTCGTCGACGGTGATCGCGAGATGGGGGAAGCTCTTGTCGTCCCGGAGCCGGATGTTGTACCGGGGTCGGTGCTCCTGGACGAGGGCGTACTCCACCATGATCGCCGCCACCTCGGTCTCGGTGAGGATCCACTCCACCGATGCCGCGACCTCCATCATCGCCCGCGTCCGGGGTGGGAGCTCGCTCGCGAAGTAGTTCGGGATCCGCTTCCGGAGCGACCGGGCCTTCCCGACGTAGAGCACCGCGCCGTGACGGTCCCGGAAGAGGTAGACGCCGGGACGGTCGGGGATCTCCGAGGGCCGGGGACGCTCCACCCGGCGAAGTGTATCGGGCGCCCTCGGCGGATCGAGGGGCGCCGGCCGCTCAGTAGCGAGGACCGCGGTGGAGCAGGGAGTCCACGACGCTGCCGTCCTCGAGGACGATCGTGCGGCGGCGGAGCCGCTCGAGGTCCTCCGGCTCGAACCAGACCGGCGGCTCGTCGTGGACGTCCACCTCCGGGGCGGCGGCGAGGATCTCCTCCGCCGACGGGGCGGCCACGTAGCCCCAGACGGCGCCGAGTCCGTACTCGAAGGAGACGAGATGGTGCTGCAAGGACGCTCCTCGTTCGCTCCCCCTTCACATCGGCGTCCCTGGAGGATTCCTTGAATCGGTCCGCCGCCATCGAACCGCCAGGATCCTCGGGATCTGCTCCTGCCCGCGGTACCCCGGGTGACGGGCGACGGTCCCCGGCCCGAGGGGGACTTCGACGAGGGTCTCGAGGCACCATCCCGCCTGCGCCGCCTCGGTGAGGAGGACCCCGAGCGGGCGGTGGTGGAACCTGACCGTTCGCTCCCCGGCCGGCTGGTCGCTCACCCCGGTGGCGAAGTACCCACCCCACCGCCAGAGGACCTCCCCGTCGGCGTCGACCACGGGCGCGGCGTCGTCGGGGGTGAACACGGGATGGTTGACGACCACGACGAGGAAGCCCCCGGGACGGACGACCCGGGCGGTCTCGACGAAGAAGGTCCCGGCATCGTCGAGGAGATCGAGAACGTAGACGGCCACGGCGAGGGCGATCGTGCCGTCCCGGACCCAGTCGAGGCGCGGCAGGATCGCCCGGACCACCGGTCCCCGTTCCACCGCCCACCGGGCGAGGCGCGGCGCCTCCTCGACACCCACGGCGACGTCGGCCCGACGGGCGAGCAGGGGAAGGAGCCGACCCTCCCCGCAGCCCAGGTCGAGGGCGTAGTCGACCTCTCGGGGAAGCAGCTCGTCGAGGAGGGGGCGGACCTGCTCGTCGAAGAGGGGATCGTCGGCGACCTCCGACCGCCACCACTCGGCGATCTCGTCCCAGCTCTCGATCGGCGAGGTGGTCACGGCTCGATCTCCGAGGTCCTCGGGGCGCTCCTCGTCGCACTCTAAGGTCTCCGACGATGCCGGGCACCCTCCCGACCCGTCGGCCGGTCCTCCTCGCCGCGACGCTCGTCGCCGCGGCGTTCCTCTTCGCGATCGCCCTCGCGGTGGGTGCCGGCGATGCCCTCGGCGTGAACACCGTCCTCCACGCCGATCCGACGATCTACCGAGACCGGGTCGACGCGATCGTCGCCGGCGGGATGCCGTACGTCGACGCCGTCCTCGAGCACCTCCCGGTCATGCTCCTCCCCCTCTTCGCCGGTTGGGCGCTCGGTGAGCTCACCGGCATGCCTCCGGCCGTCGCCTACGCCGCGGTGACCGCGCCGCTCCTCGTGCTCACCGCCGCGGTGGTCGACGCCGTGGCCCGCCGGGTCGAGGATCCCGCGGCGTCGACCCGGTGGCTCCTCGTCGCCACTCCCCTCTTCCCTCTCGTGTTGTTCCGGCTCGACGCCGTCCCCGTCCTCGCCGCGACCACCGCCCTCTGGGCCGTCCTCGCCGGACGGGACCGACTCGCCCTCGGCGCGACGATCGTGGGCATCGGCGCGAAGGGATGGCCGGTCGTCCTCGAGATCCTCGACTGGTGGCGAGGACGGCGCCGCCGAGCCGTCCTCGTCGTCGTCGGCACCGTCGTCGGTCTCGGACTCCTCTCCCTCCTCCCCGGGTTCCGAACGGGCCGGAGCTTCGACGGGATCCACGTCGAGACGATGATCGGGTCCCTCGTCCTCGTCGCTCGCCATCTCGCGGGGCGCGAGCCGGGACTGCTCGGCGTCGCCGGCGCGACCTACGTCTCGGTCGGTCGATGGGCCGTCGGCGCCGAAGCCCTCCTCGGGATCACCGCCGCGGTCCCGCTCCTCGTCGCCCTCCGCCGTCCCTGTCGGCGAAGCGCCACACCCCGTCTCGTCGCCCTCGCCGTCCTCGCCCTCCTCCTCGCCAGTCCCCTGCTGTCGGCCCAGTTCCTCTTCTGGCCCACGCCCTTCGTCGCCTTCTTCCGGCGGCGGCGGATCCTCCTCGTCGCATGGCTCGTGGCGACGGTCACCACGGTGCTCCTCGTCTACTGGTACCCGGCCCGGCCTCTCTGGGCCGTCGGCCTCGCGATCCGCAACGTGATGCTCGTCGCCCTCGTCGCCACGGTGGCCCGCCGCGTCGTCTCAGAGGACCTCGCGTAGGAACTTCCCCGTGTAGCTCCCCGCGACCTTCGCCACCTCTTCGGGGGTGCCCTCGGCCACGAGGTACCCGCCCTCGTCGCCGCCCTCGGGCCCGAGGTCGATGATCCAGTCGGCCGACTTGATCACGTCGAGGTTGTGCTCGATGACCACGACGGTGTTGCCGCCGTCGACGAGGCGGTGGAGCACCTCGAGGAGCCGCCGGACGTCCTCGAAGTGGAGACCGGTGGTCGGCTCGTCGAGGATGTAGAAGGTGCGTCCGGTCGATCGCTTGCCGAGCTCGGCGGCGAGCTTGACCCGCTGCGCCTCACCACCCGACAACGTCGTCGCCGGCTGTCCGAGCCGGATGTAGCCGAGCCCCACTTCGTCGAGGGTCCGCAGGATGCGGGCGATCCGCGGCTGGTGCTCGAAGAAGTGGAGGGCCTCTTCGATCGACATGTCGAGGACGTCGGCGATCGTGTGGCCCTTGAAGGTGACCTCGAGGGTGTCCCGGTTGTACCGCGCCCCCTTGCACTGCTCACAGGGCACGTAGACGTCGGGGAGGAAGTGCATCTCGATCCGGAGGGTTCCGTCGCCCTTGCAGGTCTCGCATCGGCCGCCGGGGACGTTGAAGGAGAACCGACCCGGCTTCCACCCCCGCATCCGTGCCTCGGGGGTGGCGGCGAAGAGCCGACGGATCGCGTCGAAGGCCTTCGTGTAGGTCACGGGGTTCGACCGCGGGGTCCGCCCGATCGGGGACTGGTCGATGTCGATGACCTTGTCGACGTGCTCGAGACCCTCGATCCGCCGATGTCGGCCGGGCAGCATCCGGGCACCGTGGAGCTCGGCGTGGAGGGCGCGGGAGAGGATGTCCTGGACGAGGGACGACTTCCCGCTCCCCGACACCCCGGTGACGCACACGAGGGTACCGAGGGGGAAGGCGACGTCGATGTCCTTGAGGTTGTGCTCGGCGGCGCCCCGGACCACGAGCGAGGCACCCGATCCCGTCCGGCGTCGCTCCGGGACGGGGACCGAACGGCGGCCGGCGAGGTAGGCGCCGGTGATCGACGCCGGCTCGGCGACGATGTCGTCGAGGGTGCCCTCGGCGACGATCGCGCCGCCGTGCTCCCCCGCCCCGGGTCCGATGTCGACGATGTGGTCGGCCGTCCGGATCGTCTCCTCGTCGTGCTCGACGACGATGAGGGTGTTGCCGAGGTCCCGGAGCCGGACGAGCGTCTCGATGAGGCGCTCGTTGTCTCGAGGATGGAGACCGATCGACGGCTCGTCGAGGATGTAGAGGACCCCCACGAGCCCGGAACCCACCTGGGTGGCCAGCCGGATCCGCTGCGCCTCCCCGCCGGCGAGCGTCGCCGCGGAGCGCATGAGCGTGAGGTAGTCGAGCCCGACGTCGACGAGGAAGCCGAGCCGTGCCCGGATCTCCCGGATCACCCGGTCGGCGATGAGGTGCTCACGCTCGTCGAGCTCGAGCTCGTCGAAGAAGCGGACGAGGCGACGCAGCGGCATCGTCGACAACTCGAAGATCGTCCGACCCCCTACCCGGACCGCGAGCGCCACCGGGTTGAGGCGGCCTCCCCCGCAGGCGTCGCAGGGGACCTCCCGCATGAACTGCTGGTAGGTCTCCCGGGCGCCGTCGGATTCGGCGTCGGCATAGCGGCGCTCGAGCCAGGGAACGACGCCCTCGTAGGAGGCGTCGTAGCGACGTTCCCGGCCGAACCGGTTCGTGTACGAGACGACGTAGCGCCGGTCGGTGCCGTAGAGCAGGAGGTGTCGATGTTCCTCGGGCAGCTCCTCCCAGGGAGCGTCGACGTCGATCCCCTCGGCCGCGGCGACCGCCCGGAGGAGTCGCTGGTAGTAGCTCGTGCGATGCCGCCCCGTCCACGGCGCGATCGCCCCTTCGGCGAGGGACCGTTCCGGGTGCCGGATCACGAGCTCGGGATCGACGGTGTAGCGGGTCCCGAGCCCGCTGCACGACGGGCACGCCCCGTAGGGCGAGTTGAAGGAGAAGTTCCGGGGCTGGAGCTCCTCGAAGGAGAGCCCACACTCCGGACAGGCGAAGTGCTGGCTGAAGGCGAGGGTGGGACCGTCGACGAGGTCGATGTGGGCGACACCCTCGGCGAGGCCCAGGGCCGTCTCGAGGGAGTCGGCGAGCCGCCGTTCGATGCCCTCCCGGACCACGAGACGATCCACGACGACCTCGATGGTGTGCTGGAAGTAGCGGTCGAGCTTGATCTCCTCGGTGAGCTCCCGGATCTCCCCGTCGATCCTCGCCCGGGAGAATCCCTGTCGGGCGAGGTCCGCGAGGAGGGTCTCGTACTCGCCCTTCCGCCCCCGGACCACCGGGGCGAGGACGAGGAACCGACTGCCCTCGGGGAGTCGAAGCACCTGGTCGACGATCTGCTGGGGGGTCTGGCGAGCCACGGGACTGCCGTCCTCGGGGCAGTGGGGCACGCCGATCCGGGCGAAGAGGAGCCGCAGGTAGTCGTGGATCTCGGTGACCGTCCCGACCGTCGACCTCGGATTGCGGGAGGCGGTCTTCTGGTCGATGGAGATCGCCGGCGACAGCCCGTCGATGAAGTCGACATCGGGCTTGTCCATCTGCCCGAGGAACTGACGGGCGTAGGCGGAGAGACTCTCGACGTAGCGACGCTGACCCTCTGCGTAGATCGTGTCGAAGGCGAGCGACGACTTCCCCGAGCCGGACAGGCCGGTGAAGACGATGAGCTTCCCGCGGGGCAGCTCGAGGTCGATCCCCTTGAGGTTGTGCTCCCGGGCGCCGCGGATGACGATGCGGTCGGTCGACACGATGGGTCCGTGGTTGCGTCCGATCCGGCGAGTGTACCGACCCGCGACGGCTGTCAGCCGGCGGCCTCGACGAGGTCGCGGAGCTCCCGCTTGAGGTCCTCGATCTCGTCTCGTAGCCGCGCGGCGTACTCGAAGCGCAGCTCGGCGGCCGCCTCGTGCATCTCCTCCTCGAGGCTCTGGATGAGCCGACGCAGGTCGGGGACGTCGAGGTGGAGGGGCTCCCGGCGGCGAAGCTCCCTGGCCCGCCGGGCGGGCGCCGGGGCCTCCTCGGCGGTCCGGACGAGCTCGAGGATGTCCGAGATCCGTTTCCGTACCGTCTGGGGATCGATGCCGTGCTCCTCGTTGTAGGCGAGCTGGCGCATCCGTCGCCGGTTCGTCTCGTCGAGGGCACGACGCATCGAGTCGGTGACCTCGTCGGCGTACATGATCACCATGCCCTCGACGTTCCGGGCGGCGCGGCCGATCGTCTGGACGAGGCTCGTCTCCGAACGGAGGAACCCCTCCTTGTCGGCGTCGAGGATCGCGACGAGGGACACCTCGGGGAGGTCGAGGCCCTCCCGCAGGAGGTTGACCCCGACGAGGACGTCGTACTCCCCGAGGCGAAGGTCGCGGAGGATCTGGACCCGCTCGAGGGTGTCGATGTCGCTGTGGAGATAGCGGGCCCGCACCCCGAGCTCGAGGAGATAGTCGGTGAGGTCCTCGGCCATCTTCTTCGTCAGGGTCGTCACGAGCACCCGCTCGTCGGCTTCGGCCCGCCGACGCACCTCGTCGAGGAGGTCGTCGATCTGTCCTCTCGTCGGCCGGACCACGACCTCGGGATCGACGAGCCCGGTGGGACGGATGATCTGCTCGACGACCTGCTCGGAGACCTCGAGCTCCCAGGCCGCGGGCGTCGCCGACAGGAGGATCACCTGGTTCGTCCGCTCCAGCCACTCGTCGAAGGTGAGGGGCCGATTGTCGAGGGCGGAGGGGAGGCGGAAGCCGTGCTCGACGAGGGTCTCCTTGCGGGAGCGGTCCCCGGCGTACTGGCCGCGGAGCTGGGGAATCGTCACGTGGGACTCGTCGATCACGGTCAGGTAGTCGTCGGGAAAGTAGTCGAGGAGGGTGTAGGGCGGCTCCCCGGGTCGCCGCCCGTCGAGATGACGGGAGTAGTTCTCGATCCCGGTGCAGATCCCGATCTCCCGGAGCATCTCCAGGTCGTAGGAGGTCCGCATCCGGAGGCGCTGGGCCTCGAGGAGCTTGCCTCGCCGCTCGAGCTCGTCGAGGCGTTCGGCGAGCTCGGCCTCGATGCCCTCCAGGGCCCGCTCGATCCGGTCCCGGGAGGTGACGTAGTGGGTCGCCGGATAGACCCAGGCCTCGTCGAGCTCCTCGACGACCTCGCCGGTCACCGGGTTCATCCGGAGGATGCGCTCCACCTCGTCGCCCCAGTACTCGACCCGCAGGATCGTCTCCTCGTAGGCGGGGAAGACCTCGAGGGTGTCGCCCTTGACCCGGAATCGTCCCCGGACCAGGTTCACCTCGTTCCGCTCGTACTGGATGTCGACGAGGCGGCGAACCGCCGCGTCGAGGGGATACTCGACCCCGCGTACGAGCCGGAGGAGCTGACCCTCGTACTGCTCGGGCGAGCCGAGCCCGTAGATCGCCGACACCGAGGCGACGATGATGACGTCCCGGCGGGTGAGGAGCGCCGCGGTGGCCGAGTGACGGAGCCGATCGATCTCGTCGTTCATCGTCGACTCCTTCTCGATGTAGGTGTCGGTGGAGGGGATGTAGGCCTCCGGCTGGTAGTAGTCGTAGTAGCTCACGAAGTACTCCACCCGGTTGTCGGGGAAGAACTGACGGAACTCGTTCGCGAGCTGGGCGGCGAGGGCCTTGTTCGGGGCGATGACGAGGGTCGGCTTCTGCACCTGCTCGATCGTCCAGGCGATCGTCGCCGACTTCCCCGAACCGGTGATGCCGAGGAGCGTCTGGAAGCGGTACCCGCGCCGGATCCCCTCGGCGAGCCGGGCGATGGCCTCGGGCTGGTCGCCGGCCGGCCGGAACTCCGAGTGGACGACGAAGGGCTTCACCGCCTCGATGGTATCGAGCGCCGACGGTCAGCGGGCGTGGCCGAGCTCGGCGACGAGCTCGTCGACGCTCGCCTCGAGGTCGTCGAGGCTCCCGCGGTTCTCGATCACGAGGTCGGCCCACCGCCGCCACTCCGACGCCGAGGGCTGGGCGGCCATCCGTCGCCGGACGTCGTCGGGGTCGCCGCCCCGCGCCACCGCCCGGGCGAGGCGGAGCTCCTCCGGCGCGTCGACGTACACCCTCGTCCACGTCGGATCGACGAGCTCGGGGGCCAAGACGGGCACCTCGACGACGACGGGGACGTCACCGGCCTCGGCCACGAGCCGGCGAATCCGTCGCCCGATGGCCGGATGCGTGAGGGCCTCGAGCTCGGCGAGGGCATCGGGATCGGCGAAGACGATCCGGGCGAGCCGGGCCCGGTCGATGCGCCCGTCGACGACGACCGACGGCCAGCGGCGAGCCACCTCGGCGTGGGCCTCGCCTCCCGGCTCGAGGACCTCGTGTCCGAGGCGGTCGGCGGCAACGACGCGCCAGCCGCGTCGGGCGAGCAGCTCGGCGACCGTGGACTTGCCCGAGCCGATGCCACCGCTCAGGACCACCCGCGGCGGCGCCGATGTATTCCCGTGCGAGGCCATCCGACGACGATACCCTCTCGGACCATGATCACCGGCGACGTCACCTGGGAGGCTCGCCTCCGTCGCGTCCTGCTGTGGATCAACTGGGCGGCGGCAGGAGTGGGGCTCGTCCTCGCCGCGGTCGACCTCGGGTCCGTCCCGGATCTCTTCGCCGCCGCCGTCCTCGCCGTCGGCTACGCGACGACCGTCCACGTGGCCGTCGTCCGCGACCTCGACTACGCGCCGTGGTGGCCAGCGGTGGCGGGCACGGCGGTGGTCGTCGCCGCCGTCGGGCTCACCGGCGGGGCCACGAGCCCCTTCGTCCTGCTCCTCGCCGCGCCGATCTACGACGCGACGATCCGGGGCGGGGTCGTACCCGGCGCCACCGCGGCGGTCGTCGCCGCCGGGGGCATCCTCGCGGTCGACGCGGCCCGGGCCGGAGCCCCGGCCCTGGCGGCCCCCCACCTCCAGCTCCTCATGTTCTATGCCCTCATCGTCGTGGTCTTCTCCCAGACCCGGCGAGTGCTCGTCGAGGAACAGGACCTCCACGACCGTCTCCGCGCCGCCTCCCTCGTCGACCTCGAGCGCCTCCGACGCCTCGAGGCGTCCCACGACCTGCTCACGAGCCTCGCCGAGCTCGCCCAGGTCTCCGAACTCAACCCGGTCTCGGTGGGACGGACCGCGCTACGGGACCTCGCCCGCCAGGTGCCCTTCACGGCCGCGGAGCTCCGCATCGCCGATGCCGAGGGCGACGTCGTCGTCGCTCGCCGAGGCGACGGGCTCGACGGAACGCCACTGCACTTCCCCGTGGGCACCGCAGAACGTCGCGTGGGCGAGCTCCGCCTCTGGGCCGACGAGGACCTCGCCGCCTACCGTCCGACGATCGAGACCATGCTGCGTCCCGTCGCCCTCGCCTTCGACAACATCCTCCTCCTGCGAAGCATCGCCTCCCGGGCCGTCGAGGAGGAGCGGCTCCGCCTCGCCCGGGAGCTCCACGACGACATCGGCCCGGCCGTCGCCTCCCTCGGCCTCGGCATCGACGTCGTCGCCCTCCAGGCCGCCGGCGACGACGAGCTCGAAGCCCACCTCGGCGCGCTCCGGGCCACCGCGACGAGGATCGTCGAGGACATCCGGCGCAAGGTCGAGGACCTCCGCACGCTCCGGGCGACGAGCCTCACCGAGGCCCTCGCCGCCGCGGCGGGCGCCGTCGACGCGGAGGGACCGTCGATCGTCGTCGAGCTCGTCGAGCACCGTCCCCCTCGCCAAGCCGACATGGTCCACGTCACCGCGATCGTCACCGAAGCCCTCCGCAACGCCGTCGCCCACGCCGCGGCGACGCGGATCACGATCCGCGGCGAGGTGGATCGGGACCGAGGCGACGTCGCCGTCGTCGACGACGGCGTGGGCTTCGATCCCGACGAGGTGCCCTCCGGACACTTCGGACTCGTCGGGATGCGGGAGCGGGCGGCGAAGATCGGCGGTACCTTCGAGGTCACCTCGGGCCCCGAGGGAACCGAGGTTCGACTCCGTTGGGGACCCGGCCTCTCGGAGGCGGCATGAGCGGCCCGATCCGCGTCGTCATCGCCGACGACCACCACCTGCTCCTCGACGGGCTCCGACGGGCCCTCGGGGGGCTACCCGACATCGAGGTGGTCGGCACGGTCTCCGACGGCGGCCGGGTCGCCGAGGTCGTCGAGCGGCTCCGCCCCGACGTCCTCCTCCTCGACATCGAGATGCCGGGCAAGAGCGGCCTCGCCGCCCTCCGGGAGCTGTCGGAGCCTCCCCCCACCGTCGTCGTCACCATGCACGCCGACGAAGAGCACCGGCGCCGAGCCCGGGAGGCGGGGGCGTCGTGCTTCCTGTCGAAGGCGGCTCCCCTCGACGACCTCGCCGCCGCGGTGCGGGCGGCCCGGGCGGGAGTGCGGGTCATCGACGCCGACGATCCCGTCGCCGCGCTCGACGCCCACCGCGAGGCGCGCCTCGGCGGGGACGCCGACACCCTCACCGCTCGAGAGCGAGAGGTCCTCCGTCTCCTGGCCCGGGGGATCTCCGGCACGGCGGAGATCGCCGAGGAGCTCTACATCTCCCAGAAGACCGTGAAGAACCACCTCGCGAGCATCTTCGAGAAGCTCCACGTCTCCGACCGGGCCCAGGCCGCCGTCGAGGCCATCCGTCTCGGCCTCGACCGCTGACGGCCCTCGCGAGAATGGGTCGGGCGACCCATGGCCCTCCGGGGGGTTTTCCCGTACCGTACGCATCGGATCACCCTGCCAACAGGAGGTAGACACGATGCTTCGACTCTGGACCGAGTTCCAGGCCATGCTCGCCGACGAGGAGGGCGCCAGCCTCGTCGAGTACGCGCTGCTCGTCGCCCTGATCGCGATCATCGCCATCGCGGCGATCACGCTCCTCGGCGGCAACGTCCGCGACACGCTCTCCGAGGCGGCGACCAGCCTCTGAGCACGCGCCACACACACGCCCGAGGGGAGGCCGGAGACGGCCTCCCCTCGTCGCGTCTCGACTCCACCTAGGGTCCCGATCGGCGGCGGAGGACCACGAACCCCTCCTCGGCGGCCACCTCCCGCCACCCTTCACGGCGGAGGACCGACGCCACCTCGTCTTCCTCCCGGACGAGGGCCGTGTCGATCCCCTCGTCGGCGAAGAGCTCCCACGGGTTCCCGTTCCTCGCCCGTACGTAGTCCTCGAAGGCCTCCCGACCGTAGAGCTCGGCGCGGTCGTCGATGAAGACGCGAACCGACGGCCAGCGGGCGTAGACGAGGTAGCCCCCGACGACGTCGGAGTGGAAGACCACCTCGGCGTCGCCGGAGAACGCCGCGTCGACGAGCCGAGGGGTGGGGAACCGCTCGGGATCGAGGCGCCCGTCGGCGCCGGCGAGCGGCAGGAGGATCGCCCCGGCGAGGGCGAGCGCCCCGAGGAGTGCCGGGACGTGGACTCGCCGGCCCTCACCGGCTCGGAGGGTGGGCAGGTACGCCCCGGCGGCGAAGGGAACGAGGACGAGCGCCGCCGGGTAGACGGCCCGCCGGGTCGTGAGCCCGAAGAGGAGGAAGGGGACCACGACGACGAGGTCCCTCGGCTCGAGCCGTCCCCGCACCGCGGCGAGCAGCAACCCGACGATCACGATCACGTAGGGGGCTTGAAGGAACTCCGAGAACTCGGGCGCCTTCCACTCGTTGAGGAGCTCGAGGGCGTCCCGGTTCGCGGCGAAGCGCAGGAGGAACTCCCAGGCCCCGAGGCCGTGGGCGGTCGCCGCGGAGGCGACGACGCCGGCCGCCGCGGCGACCCCGAGGGTCCGGGACCGGCGGCGGATCGCCTCGAGCACCACGAGACCGACGCCGAGCACCCACGAGCCGTGGATCCCCGCCCACACCCACAGGAGCGGCACGATCGTCCATGCGAGGCGCCGACTCCTCGTGGCGAGGGCGACGAGCGCGAGGAGCAGATGCCCGAACACCATCGGCCTCGGCTGGGCGAAGGGGAGCGCGAGCCAGGCGAGGATCGTCGTCCACAGCCCCGTCGCGGCGACGTTGCGGGTGTCTCGATAGATCGTCGCCGCCGCGGTCAGGAGGGCCCCGGCGACGACGAAGAAGACCATCCAGGGCACCCAGCCCAGGCCGCCGCCGCGCTCGAGGAGCCCGTAGCCGAGCTCGACGAGCCACGACTGGGTCCGCCAGGGAGCACCCGCCCGGGTCGCCGAGAAGGGGTCGGAGGTGAGCACCCGCCCGACGTCGAGCTGGAGGCTCCCGGCCCGCACGTGCCAGAGGAACGAGTTGTCGGCGATCGGCCTGGCCGCCATGGAGGCGACGAGGACGAGGGGGACGACGACGAAGAGGTGTCGGATCTCGAGACGGGCCCACGCTCGACGGGGAACGGCCATGGTGGCCCCGTCAGCGGGAGAACACCTGGGAGATGTTGATGACCGCGGGGCCGATGATCACGACGAAGATCGCCGGGAAGATGAAGAACACGAGGGGGAAGACCATCTTCACCGGGGCGGCGAAGGCCCGCTCCTGGGCTCGCTGCCGCCGCCGCACCCGCATCTCCTCGGCCTGGACCCGGAGCATTCGGGCGATCGACACGCCGAACTGATCCGCCTGGTTGAGGGCGAGGATGAACGAGTTGAGGTCCTCGACGTCGGTACGGGCCGCCATGTTCCGCAGCGCCTCGTGGCGGCTCACGCCGACCCTGGTCTCCTGCAGCGCCCGGGCGAACTCCCGGGCGAGCTCTCCGGGGACGTTCTGGACGACCCGTCCCATGGCCGACTCGAAGCCGAGGCCGGCCTCGACGGAGATGACGAGGAGGTCGATGACGTCGGGGAGCTGCCGTTCGATCTCGCTGCGGCGTTCGTCGATCTTCCGGTTCAGCACCGCCTCGGGGCCGAAGAAGCCGACGAAGGCGAGGAAGCCGAAGAGGACGAGCCGCATGAGCGCGGTGTCGGCGATGCCCTGGAGGAACAGGCCGGCGAGCACGCCGACGACGAGGGAGATGATCCGGATCGCCGCCCACGTGTTCCCGTCGATGCTCTCGCCCCAGCCGGCGATGAGGAGCTTCCGATGGGCGCGATCGACCCAACCCTGGGGGGTGAACCGGAGCGCGAAGCGGCCGAGCTTCTCGACGAGGGGGGCGAGGGCGCGCTCGTTGAAGCCGGCCTCGAGGAGCTCGGCCCGGGACTGGAGGCCGAGGAGTCGTCGGCTCGCGTTCTGCTGGGCTCGGAGGACGCCGTTGCCGACGTAGAAGGTGAAGGCCCCGACGGTCACCCCCACCGCGAGCACGGCGAACAACAAGGCGTCCATCAGATCTCCACCGTCACGATCTTCTGGAGCCAGACGATGCCGAGGACGATCATCACGAAGGCGCCGCCGAGCATGCCGAGGCCCATCGGGGTGGTGAGGAGGGGGGCGATGTAGTCGGGGTTGAGCACCCAGATGAGGCCGAAGAGGAAGAACGGGAGGGCGCCGAGGACGATCGCGGAGATGCGACCCTCCGCCGTCAGCGCCTTCATCTCCCGTCGGAGGCGGTTCCGGGCGAGCATGGTCTCGGCGGTGGTCTGGAGGACCTCGGCGAGGTTCCCACCCACCTCTCGCTGGATGTTGATGGCGAGGACCGCCCACTCGAAGTCGGTCGACTCCATCCGCTCGGCGATCCCACCGAGGGCGTCGGAGACCGGGCTCCCGAGGCGGATCTCCGAGATCGCCCGGAGGAACTCCCGGGAGGTGGGCTCGGGGGCCTCGGCACCGACGGCCTCGACGGCCTGGAGCAGCGAGTAGCCGGCCCGCAGGGACGTCGAGATGAGGTTGAGGGTGTCGGGGAGCTGGGCCTCGAACTTCTTCCGCTCCCGGGCGGCGACGACGTTCACGGTCATCGCCGCGAGCCCGAGGACGACGACGAAGGCGACGACGCCGAGGAGGGGCTGCTGGGCGACGGCCATGACGATGAGCCCGGCGACGATCGCCACCCCGATCGAGCCGATGATGGCCTCCCCGGGCCGGAGCGGCAGGTTCGCCTGCTCGAGGGTGGTCTCGATCATCTGGAAGACGCCCCGCTCCCGGGCGACCCCCTCGGCGGAGGCCGCGGCCCGCCGGAGGAACCGGAACCGGGAGAAGAACCCGCCGCTGCCCTCGCGATGGGCCCCGTAGGTGACGAGCCGACCCCGGAGCGCCGCCTCGCGCCCGGGTGCCCGCCCGAAGAGGATGATGAAGAGGAGGAAGAGCGCGATGCCGGCGGCCGCGGCACCGACGTAGACGAGCCACGTCTTCGGATCCCCCGTCTGGATGCCACCGCTCTGGGCGAGGGCGGGCGCGGCGGGCCCGAGGCCGAAGGCCACGGCGAGGGACGCGACGCGTCGGATCATCGCCGGGCGAAGGGCTCGGGGGCGAAGAGGTCGGGCGGCAGCGGCACCCCGAGGTTCTCGAGGTGGTCGGAGAAGGTGGGCCGGATCCCCGTCGCCTTGAGACGGCCGAGGTACCTGCCGTTCTCGTCGACGCCCATGCCGTAGTCGAAGAGCATGAGGTCCTGGAGGGTGATCACGTCGCCCTCCATGCCGACGACCTCGGTGACGTGGGTGATCCGCCGGGTCCCGTCGCGGAGCCGGTGGGTGTGCACGATGAGGTCGAGGGCCGAGGCGAGCTGCTCCCGGATGGCCCGGACGGGCAGGTCCATGCCGGCCATGAGGACCATCGTCTCGATCCTGGCGAGGGTGTCCCGAGGCGAGTTCGAGTGCACCGTCGTGAGCGAACCGTCGTGACCGGTGTTCATGGCCTGGAGCATGTCGAGGGCCTCGCCACCCCGGACCTCACCGACGATGATCCGGTCGGGACGCATCCGGAGGGAGTTCCGGACGAGGTCCCGGATGGTGATCTGCCCCTTGCCTTCGAGATTCGGCGGTCGGGCCTCGAGGCTGAGGACGTGGACCTGGTTGAGCTGGAGCTCCGCCGCGTCCTCGATGGTGATGATCCGCTCGTCGTCGGGGATGAAGTTCGACAGCACGTTGAGGAGCGTCGTCTTCCCCGAGCCGGTGGCGCCGGAGACGACGATGTTGAGCTTCCCCAGCACGCAGCGCCGCAGCAGCCCCGCGACCTGCTCGGTCATCGAGTGGTTCGCGATGAGGTCCTCGACGGTGAAGGGATCGACGGCGAACTTCCGGATCGTCAGGTACGGCCCTCCGATGGCGAGAGGATGGATGACGGCGTTCACCCGGGAGCCGTCGGGGAGGCGGGCGTCGACCATCGGCGTCGACTCGTCGATGCGCCGCCCGACCTGGCCGACGATCTTCTCGATGATCCGCTCGAGGTGGGTGCTGTCGACGAACCGGGTGTCGGTCTTGTAGAGCCGGCCGCCCCGCTCGATCCAGACGGCGTGGGGGCCGTTGACCATGATCTCGGTGACCTCCGGATCGGCGAGGTAGGGATCGATCGGCCCGTACCCGAGCACGTCGTCGGCGATCTCCTGGAGGAGGCTGAGCCGGTCGGCCCGGGAGAGGGGCACCGACTGCTCCTGGTCCAGGGCCCACTCGAGCATCTCCATGACCCGGAGCTTGAGCTCGGCGTCGGACATCTGGCGGTCGTAGAGGGTGGGACCGAGCCCCTCGACGACCTTGTAGTGGAGCTTGCGGCGCAGCTCCTGGCGGATCTCCTCCCGCTGGGAGTCGACGACCCCCTCGGAGGCCTTGGCGGCGCGAACTCGTTCTGCGAGGCTCATACCCGGTCGCTCCCGTGCGCTTGCGTCATCGGAACCATCGGCGCGACTTGACTTCCTCTTCAGGGATCTTCTCGTCCTCGTCGAGGACGAGGGCGGCGACGCTCCGGAGATCCCGGGCCACCTTCGACCGCGGGTAGAGGGAGACCACGGGCTCGCCCTCGTTCACGGCGCGGGGCACGAGCTTGTCGGAGGAGATCGCCGCCTGGACCTCGAGGCCGAGGGACCGCTCCAGCTCGTTGACGTCGAGGCGGGCCTTCGAGTTCACCCGATTGAGGACGAGCTTGATCTTCTCGAAGGGGAACTTGATGAGCCGGAGGGTGTCGAGGGCCAGCTTGGCGTTCTTCACCGAGGGGAGGTCCATGTCGACGACGAGGAGCACCACGTCCGACCGTTCGAGGATCGACAGCACCGGCTCGTCGAGGAACGGCGCGGTGTCGATGATCACGTAGTCGAACATCCGCTTCAACATCCCGATCGTCTTGACGACCACCTGCGTCGACACCTCGTCGGCGAGGGACGGCTCCAGGGGCGCCGACAGCACCCGCATCCCCGACGAGTGGGTCGCCAGGAGGGAGTCGAGGAGGGCCTCGTCGAGCTTGTCGATGTCCCGGGCGACGTCGACGATCGTGTGCTGGGGGTCGACCTGGAGGGAGATGCAGATGTCGCCGAACTGCAGGTCGGCGTCGAGGACGACGACCCGGGACGGGTCGCCCCACATCGCCAGGGTCAAGGCGACGTTCGCGGTGGTCATCGTCTTGCCTGCGCCTCCCTTGGGAGACATGATCGTGACGACCTTGCCGATCTTGTGCCGACCGGCGCGCTCCTCCTCCTCCCGCCGATGGACCTGCTCGATGATCGAGAGCATCTCGGCGACCTTCTGGGGGGTCAGGGGCACGTCGACGACGTCGCGGTAGCCGGCCCGGATGGCCGCCCGGAGCACCTCGGTGTTCAGGGCGTCCGAGACGAGGACCATCGGGAGGTCGGGTTGGAGGTCGAGGAGCATCGCCGACTCGCTGACCCCGGCGGCGTGCGCGTAGGTGGGCCCGATGATCGCCAGCTCGATCGACTCCTCGACGAGGCGCCGCTGGGCGTCGGAGACGTTCCTCGCCTTGTGGACCTTGTGGTCGCCGAGGAGCTGCTCGGCCGTCTCGACGAACGCCGGGTCGGCGTCGACGACGAGGACGTTCCTCGTGAGCGTCGGGTCAGTTGCCGGAAGCGCCAACGGTGGCCTCCACACTCTCTGCGATCCGATCGATGAGGGAGAAGAGGTCGTCGACGACCACGCCCCTCGAGTCGAACGGGCTGTACGGTGTGTCCTTCGGCAGCAGGGTGAGCGCCACCGAAGTGTACTGACGGGCGAACTCGATCTGCTCGGCCTGCTCGGGGGTCACCTCGAGCACGATCACCTGGGTGCCCTGGGGCTCGAGGCCCACGTCGAGGGGCTGGGGACGGGTGTCGGGTCCCACGGCGATCACCTCGAGATCCTGGAGGATCGTCTGGGTGAAATCGAGCTGCGCCGGCAGCGTCTCGGCGACCTGACCGACGATGTCGTTGCCGCCCTCGCCGTCGCCCTCGGTGCCGGGGGGCGGTTCGGGAGTGGCGAATCCCTCCCCGAGGATCGACGCCCGGAGGTCCGGGTTCTGGAGGAGCTGGACGAAGGTGTTGAGCTGGATCGTCGCCGAGGCGATGAGGTTCACCCGGTCCCCCGCCCGGATGAAGCCACCGACGGCCCCGACCTCGTCGGGTCGGATCGAGATCGCCACCTTGCCGGCCGGGATGTCCTCGGAGAGACTCGCGTTGAGCTCGGCGGGGCTCACCCACTGGTCGGCGGTGATGAGCTGGCCGGCGCTGATCGGGCCGGCGGCCACCTTCCCGGCGAGGATGCTGTCGAGGTCGTGGGGGTTGTCGGGACAGCCGACGGCGTTCGGGTCGGCGTTCGGATCGACGGGTCCGAGACAGACGATCGTCGATCCCTCGAAGACCACCGCCTCCCGGAGGGCGCGGGCCTCCTCGATGAAGGGGCGGGCCTCCTCCCCCGGCGTTCGCGGCTCGATGAGGTCGGTGGCCCGGTAGACCCGGACCTCGGTGATGTCGGCTCGGATGTCGTCCTCGACGGTGGTGAGGTACCGATAGACGGCGAACGCCGAGACGACCGCGAGCACGATCGCGATCACGAGCACGATGGTTCTCCTACCCATTCGAGTTGGCCCTCCCCTCGAGGATGTCGCCACGACGCGGGGTAGGGCGGCGGAGCCCCCCCTCGTCCCGGATCGACGTGGTCACGGTGACCGGACGTCGCCTCGACGCCCGCCGGGGATCAGCTCCGGCCGATCCCCCGTTCCTTGAGCTCCTCGAGGATGGCTTCCAGCGACGCGTCGGCACTGAAGCTGGGCCGCTCGGACTCGGGTTCGTCCTCACGCTTGAACTCCCTTCGCTTCGCTCGTGCCGGTCTACGTTCGCTCCATCCCTGGGAGCGAGCTTCCCATTCGGGCTGAGCCTGCTTGATGGACAGACTCACTCGTCTCCTGTCGGCGTCGATCTCGGTGACCTTTACCCGAACTTGCTGGCCGATGGAGAGTTCCATCTCCGGGCTCTCGACGTGGTGCATCGCGATCTCGGAGACGTGGACGAGCCCTTCGACGCCCTCCCCGACCGAGACGAAGGCCCCGAAGGGGACGGTCTTCGTGACGACGCCCTCGACGACGTCGCCGACGCTCGTCTCGCGGACGAAGGCGTCCCAGGGATCCTCCGCGGTCTGGCGGATCGACAGGGAGATGCGTTCCCGCTCCCGATCGACCTCGAGCACCTTGACCTTCACCTGGTCGCCGACCGCGACCACCTCCCCCGGGTGGTTGACGTGCTGCCAGGAGAGCTCGGAGACGTGGACGAGCCCGTCCATGCCCCCGAGGTCCACGAAGGCCCCGAAGTTCACGACCGACGAGACCACCCCTTCGCGGATGTCGCCGGGATGGAGCTCCGCGAGGAAGGCCTGACGCTGCTCCGCCTGCTCCTCCTCGAGGAAGGCCCGGCGGGACAGCACGACGTTGTTGCGGTTCTTGTCGAGCTCGATGACCTTGGCCTCGATGACCTGCCCCACGTACGGCTGGAGGTCGCGGACCCGTCGGAGGTCGACGAGGCTGGCCGGGAGGAAGCCCCGGAGGCCGATGTCGACGATGAGACCGCCCTTGACCACCTCGATCACCGGGCCCTTCACGGTCCCGCCTTCTTGCATGATCTTCTCGATCCGACCCCAGGCCCGCTCGTACTGGGCGCGCTTCTTCGAGAGGACGAGCCGGCCGTTCTCGTCCTCCATCTGGAGGACGAGCGCCTCGATCTCGTCGCCGACGGCGACGACCTCCGAAGGCGTCACGTTGTTGCGGATCGACAGCTCCCGGGCCGGGATCACCCCTTCGGACTTGAATCCGATGTCGACGAGCACCTCGTCGGGATCGACCCGTACGACGGTCCCCGAGACGATGTCGCCCGCCTTGAACCGGAAGACCGTACGGTCGACGGCGGCGGCGAAGTCCTCTGCGGTGAGCTCCTCGGGGAGATCGCCGAGGTCCGGGGCCGACAGGGCGGGCTTGTCGACGTGCGCCGGCGGCGACTCGACGGGATCGGCGGCCTCGATGCGCTCGGGCTGCGTCTCGGCTTCGGCGGTGGCGACCGGAGCTTCGGTGGGTTCCGAGGCTTCGGCCTGCGGGGTCGTCTCGGTGGTGGAGGCCTCGGCCCCCGGCGACGTCGTCGCCTCTTCCTCACCCGTGGGGGTGGGTTCGTTCTCGTTCTCGATGGCCATACGAGCGCATCAACTCCTTACCCGAACATGTGATTCGCCCCGCCGCGCGGACCCAGGCCGGCGGAGGGCCCCCGAAAGATACCAGGAATCCCCGCCGAGGACACCCTCGGTGGAGACGGCCGGCGAGGCTCAGTGGAGACAGTCGGCGAGGGTGGGACCCGAGGCCACGTCGACGACGAGGGGGACGTCGAGCCGTACGACCCCTTCCATGACCTCCCTCGTGAGTCGCTCGACGGTCTCGAGCTCGTCGAGGGGCACTTCGAGGACGAGCTCGTCGTGGATCTGGAGGATCATCCGCGCCTCGAAGCGGGCGGCGAGCTCGGCGTCGAGCTCGACCATCGCCTTCTTGATGATGTCGGCCGCCGTGCCCTGGATCGGGGCGTTGAGGGCCATCCGCTCCCCCATCTGCCGATCTCGGTAACGGGTGCTCTGGAGCTCGGGGAGGTACCGACGGCGCCCGAGGAGGGTGGTGGTGTACCCCGTCTCCCGGGCTCGGGCGACGATCCCGCGCATGAACGCCGCCACCTCGGGGAACTGCTCGAAGTAGGCGTCGATGTGGGCCTGCGCCTCCTCGCGCGAGATGCCGAGACGTTCGGCGAGACCGTAGGCCTCCATGCCGTAGAGGAGCCCGAAGTTGATCGCCTTCGCGCGCCGTCGCAGCTCCGGGGTCACCGCGTCGGGAGCGATGCCGGAGATCCTCGCCGCGGTCGCCGCGTGGACGTCGAGCCCCTCGGCGAAGGCCTCGACGAGGCCGGGATCCCCCGAGAGGTGGGCGAGGATGCGCAGCTCGATCTGGGAGTAGTCGGCCACGAAGAGCACCGAGCCCTCCGGGGCGACGAAGGCGCGGCGGATGGCCCGACCCTCCTCGGTCCGTACCGGGATGTTCTGGAGGTTCGGCCGCTCCATCGAGAGACGTCCCGTCGCCGCCCCCATCTGGTTGAATCGGCCGCGGATGCGCCCGTCGTCGCCGACGAGCCGGAGCAGCGCGTCGACGTAGGTCCCCCGGAGTTTCTCGAGTTCCCGATAGCGGAGGATGTCGGCCACCACGGGATGCTCCGAGGCGAGCTTCTCGAGCACGGACGCGTCGGTGGAGGGGGCGCCCTTCGGGGTCTTCTTCACCACGGGGAGGCCGAGGCGCTCGAAGAGGAGGGTCCGGAGCTGGTGGGTCGAGTTCACGTTGAAGGGCCCTCCGGCGGCCTCGTGGATGGCGCGTTCGATCTCGGCGAGACGGCGGCGGAGGTCCTCGCCGAGGTCCTCGAGGTAGGGACGATCGACGAGGACGCCGGCGATCTCCATCCGGGCGAGGACCGGCACGAGGCGGAGCTCGACCTCCCGGAAGAGGGCGAGCTCGCCCCGGACCTCGAGCTGCCGGGTGAGGGGCTCGACGAGACGCCGGACCGCCAGGGCCCGTCGTCCGGCCCGGTCGAGGTCGGGGCCCCGGTCGTCGAAGTCGAAGGCGCCCTGGCGAGCTCGCTCCTCGTCGTCGGCCGTCTCGACCACGAGCCCGAGCTCGCGTTCGGCGAGCCCGGCGAGGTCGGTGACCCGCCGCGCCGGGTTCACGAGGTGGGCGGCGAGGGCGGTGTCGAAGCCGACCTCCGGCTCGAGCCCCATCTCGAGGAGGGCGCGAACGAGGGGTTTCGCATCGTGGGCGGCGAAGGCTCCGCGGTCGACGAGGGGATCGATCCCCTCGGCGGGGACGTAGGCGATGCGGTCCCCGGCGGCGGCGACGACCCCCACGAGGGCGTCGTCGTCCCAGAGGGGCTCCACACCGGCGGGACCGTCGGCGGCGAGGGCGGCCACCTCCTCGTCGGTGGATGCCGTGGTGACCTCGACGTCGAGGGGATCCTCGTCGGAGGGGGGGTCGGCGAACCCCCCGTAGGCGGCGAGTCGCTCCCAGAGGCCGCGGAAGGCCAGGGCGTCGAAGACCTCCCGGACCCGCTCCCGGTCGAAGGGCTCGAGGCGCAGCTCGTCGAGGGAGAAGTCGTCGGGGAGGGGGACGTCGTCGCGGAGCCGCATGAGGTCGCGGTTCAAGAACACCTGCTCCCGGGCCCCGGCGAGGTTCTCCCGGAGCTTCGGACTGAGCTCGTCGAGGTGGGCGTAGATCCCCTCGAGGTCGCCGTGGTCGCGGAGGAGCCGCGCGGCGGTCTTCTCCCCCACCCCGGGTACGCCGGGGAGGTTGTCCGAAGGGTCGCCCCGGAGCGCGGCGTAGTCGACGTACTGGTCGGGACGGATCCCGTAGCGTTCTTCGAGCCAGGCGGGATCGGCCCGGACGATGTCGGAGATCCCTCGGCGGGTGTACAGGACGGTGATCCCCGGTTCGAGGAGCTGGAAGGCGTCGCGGTCGCCGGTGACGACGAGAACCTCCCATCCCCGCGCCCTGGCCCGCCGGGCGAGGGTGGCGATGACGTCGTCGGCCTCGTAGCCGGGCACCCCGAGCTGGGGGATCCCGAGGGCCTCGAGCACCTCGTGGATGAGGGGGAGCTGCTCCGTGAACAGATCGGGCGCGGCCTCGCGCTGGGCCTTGTACTCCTCGTAGGCCTCGGTGCGGAAGGTGGGACCGGGCAGGTCCCAGGCGACGACGACGGCGTCGGGACGCTCCTCGGTGAGGAGCTTGATGAGCATCGAGGTGAACCCGAACACCGCGTTCGTGACCTGGCCGGTCGGGGTGGCGAGGTCGGAGGGGAGGGCGTAGAAGGCCCGGTAGGCGAGGGAGTGGCCGTCCAAGAGCGCGAGCTTCACCCGCCGGAGCGTACCGGGTCTCGACCCGATCGCGGTCAGATCCGGTCGAGGAGGCCGGCTCGCCGACGTTCGAGGCGGTCGATCTCGGCGCGGAGCGCGGCGAGGTTCCGTTCCGCCCGGGCGACGTCGGCGGCGGTGCGCCGGGCGTCGGCTCGGTCGAAGGGATCGTCGGTCACGAGCGCATCCCGGCGGGCGTCGTCGTCGAGGTGTCGGAGGACGGCGAGCTCCTCGACGAGCCGGGCCTCCTCGGCGCGGAGCGCGGCGAGCTCCCGGCCGAGGCGGAGGATCTTCCGCTCGAGACGAGCCCTCGACCTCGGGATCACGCCCCGGTCAGGGAACCAGGTGGATGGGCTGGCCGTTGATCTGCGCCGACCACGTGGTCCGGTCGGTGGTCGAGCCGAAGAACCCGTAGCGGATGTAGGCCCAACACTCGTCGTCTTCGCAGGTGTAGTCGCCGGGGATGCGGATCTGGAAGTCGAGCCACTCGTTGTTGTGCTCCTGGGTGCTGATGTAGAGGAAGCACTCGCCGAAGCTCCCGGCACCGTCGTCGTCGGTCCACGCCGTGGGGTTGCCCCCCTGTTCGTCGCGGGTCCGGACCTGGCAGTCGAGGGTGTTGATCGGCGCGCCCGACGAGGGATTCATGAGCTCGAGGGTGCCGTCGTCCCAGATGTCTCCGACGTCCCAGAGACTGATGACGAGCTCCTGGCCGGCGTAGATCTCGTCGATCTTCACGAGTTTGAACTGGGGAGCGCTCCCGGCCTCGGGGGTCCACAGGGACATCGAGCCGAGCCCGTAGACGGCCACGTCGTTGTTCACGCTCCCGTTGGAGAGGGCCCGCAGGGACCAGGCGTTGAGGATCGAGACGTCGCCGGTGACCTGGACGGACAGGACGTAGATGCCCTCGATCCCGGTGGTCGTGCACAGGCTCACCCACTCGTCCATGTCCGCGGGGTCGTAGCCGGCCTGCCCCTCCCGACGGAAGGTCCGGGAACAGACGACCGAGGAGTTGTCCCGCCAGTCGTTCGGGGTGTCGTCGGGAGCGTAGACGGTGAAGGTGTAGTCGACGGGCTCGGTGCCGCTCGCGTCGGGATGGGTGCGGTGGTAGTCCACGGTGAGGCCGCCCTCGTTGACCTGGGGGTCGAAGACCTGGAAGGTGATCGAGGAGCCGGCCTCGGAGGCGGGCACGTCGAAGGCGTACCAGTACGACGGCGAGCGGAACTCGGAGTTCGTCCCCGTGCATGGTCCCCAACCGGCGCCGTTGCAGTACGGCGTGTAGGGGTCGCCCTGACCCTTCGGGGTCCAGTCGCCGTTCGTGGCGAGCCAGAAGTCGCGGTCGCGCCCGGCGACTTCCGGATCCTCCCCGAGGTAGGACTCGTCGGAGCCGATCTTCAGGGGCGGGAGCTGCTCCGCGGTGGCCTCCTGGTCGATCGCCACCGTGGCGATCCCGAAGGCCTTCATGAAGAAGGTCGGCACGGTGTGGGTGATCCGGACGGTGAGGCGGTTGCAGGTCCCTCCCATCGAAGGGGTGACGGTGACCCCGCCGACGCCGTGGGTGTAACCGTTCGCCTTGGCGATGTCGAGGGCGACGGTGTACGGCTCCGTACCGACGTCGGGGTCGGCGCAGCCCGGCAGGGGCATGTGGACGACGCCGGCGAGGGCGGCGGCCTCGGCGGCCTTCCGCGTCTTGAGCTGGTTGAAGAAGATCCACCCGTAGTCGACGGCGAAGGCGGCCATGCCGAGCATGACGACGACGAGGAGGCTCGTGAGCACGAGGACCGTGCCCTCCTGGGCGGTGCTGCGTTCCCGGATGCGGCGGAGGAGGGACTTCATGGCGTCACGGGCTCCCGACCCCGAACTGTTGGGGTTCCATTCGCATGAGGGCGGTGTCCGCCCAGCAGTTCGTCGGCGGCGATCCGCTGTCGCAGGCGACGTCGGGGAGGGGCAGGAACCCGCCGGTGATCCAGCTGTGGCCGTAGGTCATCCGGACGCCCATGACGTCGAGGTCCCCGACGAGGATGCTGCGCTCGTTCGGCGCCCAGTTCCATCCCGAGTACCCGGCGTCCGGGTCGGGACACGGCGTCCAGTCGCAGAGGGGTCCCGTCCCGTCGACGTAGGTGTAGAAGTAGCGGTTGCAGTTCCCGCCGGGGCACCCGCCCACGGGGTTGCCGTAGGCGTCGGCCTCGAAGATGTCGACGTACTTGATGATCCCCACGCCGCTGTTGGGGAGGGCGCTGAGGCTCTGCTCGAAGGACTGGAGGATGCGGAGGTCGGCGTCGGGTTGTTGGCCCATCGCGGTACCGACCCGGGCGGCGGTCTGGGTGGCGTTGCCGATCGTGAGTCGGTCCCGGAAGGCGATCCCGAGCTCGATGATCCCGAAGAGGATGACGAGGAGGACGGGGACCACGAGGGCCATCTCGACGAGTGCCGCGCCTCGCTCCGACCTGCGGCTCATCTGCGTCCCCCCTCTCGACGGTGCTCGGTCGCCACCCACGGTAGTCGTCCGCCGGCGTTGAGGGAACCCGAGGCGCCGGCGTACGATACGGGTCTCCGGCCGGGATGGCGGAACGGAAGACGCGGCGGACTCAAAATCCGCTGGGCGCAAGCCCGTGTGGGTTCGAATCCCACTCCCGGTACCCATCGACTTCGGCTCCCTCGCTCGTCGTCGTTGTCGCATCGGCGCCTGGGCGGGATCCTTGAGGATCAGATCGTGACCCTCGTCGGGACTAGTGCGCCACCCCTCGGCCGATGACTACGCAGAGTAGCAGAACTCTCACTCTCCGTGAAGAGGTTTCTCCGGTGCCCGACGGCAGGCCGCCGCGTAGGCGGCGACCGCGGCCCCGAGCTCGCCGATCGCCGCGCGAGGAGACGCCTCGAGCACCCGTCGAACGAGGGCGCTGCCGACGATGACCCCGTCGGCCAGCCGGGCCGCGGCCCGGACGTCGTCGACGGTCGTGATCCCGACGCCGAGGACGACGGGCGCGTCGGTGACCCGTCGGATCTCCGCCACGAGGTCGCCGATCCTCCTCGAGCCCCGGTCCCGCTCTCCCGTGACCCCGAGGTCGGCGATCGCGTAGACGAACCCGGGCCGAGCCCGACCGATGCGGGCGAGCCGCTCCGGCGTGGTCGTCGGGGCCGCGAAGAGGGCGAGGTCCACTCCTGCGTCCCGGGCGGCGTCGAGGAAGGGATCGGCCTCGTCGACGGGCAGGTCGGCGACGATCACCCCGCTCGCCCCCGCCGCCGCCGCGTCGGCCATGAACCGCGCCACGCCGCGGCGGAGCACCGGGTTCACGTAGGTCATCGCGATCACCGGCACCCCGGTTCGGTCGACGACGCCGGCCACGAGCTCGAAGGACCGGTCGACGTCCATGCCGGCGGCGAGGGCGCGCCGCGCCGCCTCTTGGATCACCGGACCGTCCATGAGGGGATCCGAGTAGGGGATCCCCACCTCGAAGCCGTCGGCCCCCGCCTCGGCCATCGCCTCGAAGGCCGTGAGCGCCGAGTCGGGGTCGGGCAGCCCGGCGGTGAGGTAGGGAAGGAAGGCCGCCCGGCCCTCCGCCGCGCATCGTTCGAAGCGCCGCCGAAGCTCACGCATCGAGGGCCGCCACCTGCTCGACGTCTTTGTCGCCGCGCCCCGACAGGTTCACCACGACACGCCGTCCGGCGAGCCTCGGCGCCTCCCGGACCACCCAGGCGAGGGCGTGGGCCGACTCGAGGGCCGGGATGATCCCCTCCACCTCGGCGAGGAGATGGAAGGCGTCGAGGGCCTCGGCGTCGGTGACCGCCTCGTACCGCACGAGCCCGGCGTCCTTGTAGTAGGCGTGCTCGGGGCCCACCCCCGGGTAGTCGAGTCCGGCGGAGATCGAGTGCGCCTCGAGGACCTGGCCCTCGTCGTCCTGGAGCATGTAGGTCAGCGCCCCGTGGAGCACCCCGGGGCTGCCCGCCCCCAGGGACGCCCCGTGCCGGCCGCTCTCGATCCCGAGCCCCGCCGCCTCCACGCCGACGAGCTCCACGTCCTCCCCCGCCTCCACGTAGGGATGGAAGACCCCCATCGCATTCGAGCCCCCGCCGACGCAGGCGACGACGACCTCGGGTGCGGGCCGGTCCCGCCCGTCCATCTGGCGGCGGAGCTCGTCCCCGATCACCCGTTGGAACTCGCGAACGATGACCGGGAACGGATGGGGACCCACGACCGAGCCGATGATGTAGTGGGTGGTCTCCACGCTGCCCACCCAGTCCCGGAGCGCCTCCGAGACGGCGTCCTTCAGGGTCTTCGCCCCCGTGGTGACGGCGACCACCTCGGCGCCGAGGAGCTCCATCCGGTAGACGTTGAGGGCCTGCCGCTCGATGTCCTTGGCCCCCATGTAGACGACGCAGTCGAGTCCGAGGAGGGCACAGGCGGTGGCCGTCGCCACGCCGTGCTGGCCGGCGCCGGTCTCGGCGATCACCCTCGGCTTGCCCATGCGACGGGCCAAGAGCGCCTGCCCCACGGTGTTGTTGATCTTGTGGGCCCCGGTGTGGGCGAGGTCCTCGCGCTTCAGCCACAGATCGAGACCGAGTCGCTCGGAGAGCCGGGCGGCCCGGAACACCGGCGTGGGGCGCCCCACGAAGTCCCGGAGGAGTCCGTCGAGCTCCCCCCGGAAGGCCGGATCGGCCATCGCCGCGGTGAAGGCCTCCTCGAGTTCGGTGAGGGCGGGCATGAGGGTCTCCGGTGCGAACCGTCCCCCGTAGGGCCCGAAGCGGCCGGTCGACGTCGCGGTCACCCCTCCCCCTTCGCCCGTCGCACGAACTCGACGACCTTCCTCGGGTCCTTGCGCCCCGGGGCAACCTCGAGACGGCTCGACGCGTCCACGCCCCAGGGATCGAGCCGCGCCACCGCCTCGGCGACGTTGTCCGGACCCAACCCCCCGGCGAGCACGTAGGGACCGGGAGCGTCGACGACGAGCGACCAGTCGAACCCGGTCCCCGTCCCTCCGTGGCGCGGCGACGCCCGGTCGTAGAGGACCGTCGCCCCCGCCGGAGGGACCGTCGCCTCCACCGCGGCGCCCACCCCCACCGGGAAGAGCACCTCGAGGCCCTCGGCGAGCGCCGCGGCGGCGGCCTCGACGCGGCCCGCGCCGTGGGGCTGGACGTGGGTGACGCCGGTCGTCGCGGCGAGGGAGAGGAGCTCCCCGGGGTCGAGATCGACGGTCACGAGCACGGTCGCCAGCGAGGTGCGCCGGGCGAGCCGGCGAGCCCGATCCACCGCCACGGCCCGCGGCGACGAGGGCGCCACGACGAGGCCTACGGCGTCGGCCCCGGCCGCCTCGGCGACCTCGAGATCCTCCTCGCAGGTGATCCCGCAGACCTTCACCCAGGTCATCGCGCCCCCCCGAGGGCGGCGACGAAGGCCGCCGGATCCTCGGCCCGCACCGCCGCCTCGCCCACGAGGATGGCGTCGTAGCCCGCGGCGGCCATCCGGCGCGCCCCCCGGACGTCCGACACCCCCGACTCGGCGACCCGGACGACGTCGTCCGGGAGGAGGTTCGCGAGTCGCTCGGCGACCCCGAGATCCACCTCGAAGGTCGTCAGGTCCCGATTGTTCACGCCGACGAGGTCGGCACCCGCCCCCAGGGCCCGCGCCACCTCCGCTTCGTCGTGGACCTCGACGAGGGCGTCGAGTCCGAGCCTCCGGGCTTCGGCGATGAGGGCACCCAGGACGTCGTCGTCGACGATCGCGGCGATGAGGAGCACGGCGTCGGCGCCCGCGGCGGCCGCCTCGGCCACCTGGGCGGGATGGAGGAGGAAGTCCTTGCGGAGGATCGGTACCGTCACCGCCCGTCGCACCGCCCGGAGGTCGTCGAGGGAACCGGCGAAGAACTCGGGCTCGGTGAGGACCGAGACCGCCGCGGCCCCGCCCTCGACGTAGCGGCGCGCCTGGTCCGCGGCGTCGAGATCGTCGGCGAGGGACCCGGCGGAGGGCGAACGTCGCTTCACCTCGGCGATCACCGCCAGACCACGCCCTCGGAGCGCCCTCCGCAGCGAACGCCTGCGAGCCGCGGGAGCCTCGACCGGACGGGCCGCCACGACGGCGGCCCTCCGTCGGGCCACGCTGACGATATGGTCGAGCATCCTCCGATGGTAGGGCCTTCCCGATCACCGGTCTCGTTGCCGCCGGCGCAGGTAGGCGACGAGGGAGTCGACCTGGTCGTCGTCGAGGCGACGGAAGGACGGCATCGCCCCGGGTCCGACCTCGATGACCCCGCGGAGCTGGTCGTCGGTGAGGGTCTCCGCCCTGGAACCCGGCCCGAGGGCCGGTCCGATCCCCCCTTCGAGGTCGACGCCGTGACACCGCGCACAGACGGCCTCGTAGAGCTCCCGGTCGGTCTTCCCGACCGCCGGATCGGTACAAGCGGTGCCGAGGACCACGGCGGCGAGGGCCACGGCGAGCGTCGTACGGGACATGGGCGCCGAGGCTACCGAGCGAGCCGCACCTCGACGCGCGTGCCCCGGCCGGGAACGCTCTCGACGAGCACCTCGGCTCCGAGGGCGTCGACGAGCTCCTTGACGATCGCCAGACCGAGTCCCGACCCCTCGGGGCGGAGGGGTCGGTACCGCTCGGCGACGTAGAGACGGTCGAAGATCCGCGGCAGGTCCTCGGGGTCGATGCCGGGGCCCGTGTCGGCGACCGCGAGCCGCACGACGCCGTCGTCTCGGGCGAGGGTGACCGTCACCGTGCCTCCCTCGGGGGTGTATCGGAGGGCGTTGTCGAGGAGGTTGGCGAGGATCTGGGCGATCCGGTCCGGATCGGTGACCACCGTCCCCACGTCCTCGAGGTGGGACTCGAACCGCACGAGCGC
>DRQR01000110.1 GCA_011371355.1 Actinomycetota bacterium | reverse complement strand
GGAGGCCGTGGCCGACGCGGACGTGATCTGCACGGTCACCGCGGCGACCGAACCCATCCTCGAAGGTCGATGGGTCGCCCCGGGCGCCCACGTCAACCTCGTCGGGAGCGCGATGCCCACCGCCCGGGAGGCCGACACCGACCTCGTCGTCCGTGCCCGGGTCTTCACCGACCGCCTCGAATCGGTGTTCGCCGAGGCCGGCGACGTCGTCATCCCCCTCGAGGAGGGCGCGATCGACCGGGACCACGTCCTCGGCGAGATCGGCGCCGTCGCCGCCGGGCTCCTCGAAGGACGCCGCACCTCCGACGAGGTGACGGTGTTCAAGTCCCTCGGGGTCGGCGTCGAGGACGTCGCCGCCGGACGGCTCGTCTACGACCGGGCCGTGGCCAGGGGCGTGGGCACGCCCGTCGCCCTCGGCGGCCTCCGCCCCGGCCTCGCCGGCCGGGCGGGAGGTGATCCGATCTAGGCTCGCGGCCACGCGACGACGAGGAGGCCACGACATGCGGGTCGGCGTCATGATGTTCCCCACCGACACGGCCATCCAACCGGTGGCCCTCGCCCGGGCCGTGGAGGAGCACGGCTTCGAGTCCCTGTGGTTTCCCGAACACAGCCACATCCCGGTGAGCCGCAAGAGCCCCTGGGGTGGTCAGCCCGACGCCCCTCCGCTGCCCGAGATGTACTGGCGGACCCACGACCAGTTCGTCGCCCTCGCCGCGGCCTCGACGGCGACCTCGACCCTGCGACTCGCCACGGGGATCACCCTCGTCGCCCAGCGAGACCCCCTGTGGCTCGCCAAGGAGGTCGCCTCCCTCGACGTGCTCTCGGGGGGACGGTTCCTCTTCGGGATCGGCTACGGATGGAACCGGGAGGAGGCCGAGGACCACGGGATCCCCTTCCGGCATCGCCGGGAGATCCTCCGGGAGAAGGTCCTCGCGATGCGGGAGCTCTGGACGAAGGACGTCGCCGAGTTCCACGGCACCTGGGTCGACTTCGAACCGTCGTGGGCCTGGCCGAAACCGGAGCAGCGGCCCCACCCGCCGATCGTCATGGGCGGCGGGGCGGGACCGAAGACCTTCGCCCACATCGCCGAGTTCTGCCAGGGATGGATGCCGATCTACGGCCGCCACGGCATCGACGACGCCAAGCTCGAGCAGCTCGGCGACGCCCTGGAGGCCGCCGGCCGACCCCGCGACGACGTCGAGCTCGGGATGTTCGGGGTCCCACCGAAACCCGACGTGCTCGTCGAGCTCGCCGAGCTCGGTCTCGCCAGGGCCGTCCTCGCGCTCCCGCCCGAGGGCGAGGAGGAGATCCGAGCGCGGCTCGCCCGCTACGCGAAGGTCGTCGACGACGCGGGGATCACCCGAGACTGAGGCCGCCCCGCCAGGCGTCGAAACCCAGCAGGAGCCCGCCGACGACGAGGAGCAGCCCGCCGACGACGGCGAGGCGGCGCCGCCAGGCCGCCGAGAGCCGCCGCCGGAGGGCGGCGACGACCGCGGCGAGGCCGACCTTCCCGCCGACGAGACCGAGGTAGAAGGGGGCGAGGAAGGCGAAGGCCGCCGACGGGGCCTCCCGCCACAGCCGCACCACGAGGGGACCGCCGGCGGCCGCCCAGAAGATCCACGGATGCGGATTCGTGAGGTTGACGAGGGCACCGGCGGCGAGATCTCCGACGTCGCCTCCGGACCGATCCTCCTCGTCGACCCGGGCCGTCTCCGCGGCACGGAGCATCTCCACGAGGCCGAGGCCCACGAGGAGCACGGCGCCGACGAGCCCGAGGGTGCCGAGCACCGCGGCGTCGAGGAACGACAAGAACGCGAGGCTCGCCCCCACGACGACGGCGTCGGTGAGGAGCGGCGCGACGGCGATCCGCCATCCGGCCCCGAAGCCGCGTCGAAGCGTGGCGGTGACGACGAGGGTCTGCAGCGGCCCGGGGGCGACCCCGGCGGCGAGACCGAGGCTGAGCCCGGCGACGGCCGCCTCGAACACCCTCAGGCCCGTTCGAGGGCCTCGAGCATCGCCGCACCCATGTCGGTGGGCGTCGGCGCGATCACGACCCCGGCGGCCGAGAGCGCCTCGATCTTCGCCGCGGCGGTTCCCTTGCCGCCCGAGATGATCGCCCCGGCGTGCCCCATCCGCTTGCCGGGCGGCGCCGTGGTGCCGGCGATGAAGGCGGCGACGGGCTTCCGCATGTGCTCGGCGATCCAGCTCGCGGCCTCCTCCTCGGCGGTGCCCCCGATCTCCCCGATGAGGATCACCCCCTCGGTGGCGGGGTCGTCGTTGAACATGGCGAGGACGTCGACGAAGTCGGTCCCGTTCACCGGATCGCCGCCGATGCCGACGGCGGTGGTCTGCCCGAGGCCGTTCTGGGTGAGCTGGTAGACCGCCTCGTAGGTGAGGGTCCCGGACCGGCTCACGACCCCGATCCGACCGGGGGTGTGGATGTAGCCGGGCATGATCCCGATCTTGCACTCCCGTGGGGTGATCACCCCCGGACAGTTGGGACCGACGAGCCGGGTGGGCCGGTCGACGAGATACCGTTTGACCCGGACCATGTCGGCGACGGGGATGCCCTCGGTGACGGCGATGACGAGGGGCATCCCGGCGTCGGCGGCCTCCATGATCGCGTCGGCGGCGAAGGGCGGCGGCACGTAGACGACCGAGGCGTCGGCGCCGGTGGCGGACCTCGCCTCGGCGACGCTCCGGAAGATCGGGAGCTCGACCCGGTACCGATCGGGACGTCCCGGCACGCCGGAGGGGTCGGTCTCGCCCTCGAAGACCTCCACCTCCCCCGCCCTGGAGGGATGCACGGCGGCGACCATGTTCGTCCCGTAGGCGATCGCCTTGTCGGTGTGGAAGCGGCCCGTCCTGCCCAGGCCCTGTACGAGGACCTTCGTCGCTCGACCCACGAGGATGCTCATCTCGTCAACTCCACGATCTTGCGTGCTCCGTCCTTCATGTCGGCGGCGCTCACGACGTCGAGCCCCGACTCGTCGATGATGCGCTTGCCGAGTTCCACGTTCGTCCCCTCGAGGCGAACGACGAGGGGCACCGAGAGTCCGACCTCCTCCACCGCGGCGACGATGCCCTCGGCGATGGTGTCGCAGCGCATGATGCCCCCGAAGATGTTCACGAAGATCCCCCGCACGTTCGGGTCCTTCGTGATGATCTTGAAGGCGGCGGCGATCTGGTCGGCGTTCGCGCCGCCGCCCACGTCGAGGAAGTTCGCCGGTTCGCCGCCGACGTGCTTGATCACGTCCATCGTCGCCATGGCGAGGCCCGCCCCGTTCACCATGCAGCCGATCGTGCCGTCGAGCTTGATGAACGACAGGCCGTGCTCCTTGGCCTCGAGCTCGGCGGGATCCTCCTCGGAGATGTCCCGGAGCTCCACGATGTCGGGATGCCGGTAGAGCGCGTTCTCTTCGAAGCTCATCTTCCCGTCGAGGGCCATCACCTCCCCGGTGCTCGTCACCACGAGGGGATTGATCTCGACGAGGTCGGTGTCGAGCTCGACGGCGGCCTCGGTGAGCGCGGTGAAGAACCGCACCGCACTCCGATGGGCGTCTCCATCGAGGCCGAGACCCCAGGCGATCCGCCGAGCCTGGAAGTCGAGGAGCCCGAAGGCGGGGTCGATGGGCTCCCGGAGGATCTTCTCCGGCGTGGCGGCCGCCACCTCCTCGATCTCGGTCCCTCCCTCGGTGGAGGCCATGACGACGTTCCGGGAGATCGCCCGGTCGAGGAGCACCGAGAGGTAGAGCTCGTCGGCGATGTCGATCCCCTGCTCGACGTAGAGCCGATTCACCCGCTTGCCCTCGGGGCCGGTCTGGACGGTGACGAGCGTCGAGCCGAGCATCTTCGTGGCGATCTCCCGCACCGCCTCCTCGGCGGCGCCGACGCCGC
The DNA here is from genome assembly GCA_011371355.1 of Actinomycetota bacterium. Classification (GTDB taxonomy): domain Bacteria; phylum Actinomycetota; class Acidimicrobiia; order Spongiisociales; family UBA5794; genus DRQR01. The sequence goes on along the minus strand of DRQR01000110.1, from coordinate 626 downwards.
CGTCGATCCCGGCGGTCACGACGGCCACGCCTCCGAGCTCGGGGTGTTCTCGGAAGCGACCCTTGCCTCGACCGCCGGCGTGGATCTGGGCCTTGACGACGACCACCGGGTTCCCGGTCGCCTCGATGATCGGTCGCACGGCCGCGACGGCCTCGTCCACGGTGAGCGCCACCCGGCCTTCGGGTACGGCGATCCCGCGGGCCCGCATGAGGGCCTTCGCCTGATACTCGTGGATCTTCACTCGTCGTCTCCTCGTTCGTCGTCCCTGCCACCGAAGTGCTCGAGCACCCACCGCTGGATCGTCTCGAGCGGGGTGCCCGGCGTGAACACCTCGCCGATGCCGAGCTCCTTGAGCGCCGCCACGTCGTCGGGGGGGATGACGCCGCCGCCGAAGACGACGACGTCGTCGGCACCGCGTCGCCGGAGCTCCTCGACCACCTGGGGGAACAGGGTCATGTGGGCGCCCGACAGCGTCGACAATCCCACGGCGACGACGTCCTCTTGGATCGCGGTCTCGGCGATCTGCGCGGGGGTCTGATGGAGCCCGGAGTAGATCACCTCGCAGCCGGCGTCCCGCAGCGCCCGGGCGACGACCTTCGCGCCCCGATCGTGGCCGTCGAGTCCCG
>DRQR01000109.1 GCA_011371355.1 Actinomycetota bacterium | reverse complement strand
GGATGTCGTGGGCCGTCACGGCGAGGACGAGATGCCAGGACCCGGCGTAGGCGAAGGCCGGGGGGATCGACGGGTCGAGATCGGAGGGAGCCCATCCGAGGGCCTCGAGGGCGCGCCCGACGACCCGGGGAGTCGCCGCCCGACGGGCCGGCTCCACCGAGGTGAGCGTCGCCACCGGCCGCCCCGACCCGTCGAAGTCCACGGCGACGGGGACGTCCCCCACCCGGGTCGCCAGGACGTGGATCCCCGGGCCGTGCTCGACCCCCAGGACGACCCCCGCGGCGATCGTCGCGTGACCGCAGAAGGGCACCTCCGCCTCGGGACTGTGGTAGCGGGCCACCCAGGAACGGCTGCCGCGACGGGTGAGGAAGACGGTCTCGGAGAACCCGACTTCCGCCGCGATCCGCTGCATCGCTCCGGCCGTGGGGAGCTCCGGTCCGATCCAGACGCCCGCGGGGTTCCCCCCTCGGGGGGTGTCGGTGAAGGCGGCGAACCGCCGGAGCTCGCCGCCGACCCCGGCATCGCCATCAGGTGGTTGCGCACGCACTGGTCCCTCCCGAGCCGCTCCCATCGGCCCATCCCGGTGCCGGCACACCTCGGGCGATCGCCTCCTCCGGGTTGTGGTCGACGGAGTTGCGTCATCACTCGGCGTCGTTGGACGCTGTGGAGGATGCGCCCTCGCGGGGCGGCGTGGTCCACACCTTCCGAGTCGCCGACGTCGAACGACGAACCACCCGACGGATCGAACGAACCGGACCGCCCCCGACGAGCCTACTCGACGGAGGACCGGTCGGTGAGCCAGCGCCACATCGGGCGCCGTCGGCCGCTCGTCAGGGAACGGTGCCGGTCCAGAACGAATCGGTGGATCGCACCGTCGAGGCGTCGGACTGGTCCTGACCCCCGAAGACGATCACGCGGCCGTCGACGAGGCACACCGACGAGGCCCGGATGCCCCGGACCGGGATGTGCTCGTAGCTCCATTCGGTGACGCTCTCGTCGGTGACGGCGAGGCGTCCGTTGAAGGTGTCCACGGCGACGACGGTGTTCCCGTCGCTGCGGATGGCGTCGACCCAGTCGAGTTCGAGGGGAGGGTGCTCGGTGACGGTGAGCTCGGGGAGGGAGAGCCGGAGGGTGGGCACGCCGGGGATCACGACGCCGGCGTCGGTCCGCACCGGTTCTGCGGCCGCGGTGAGCCCCTCGGGGAGCCGGGCCGTCGGCTCCCAGGTCGAGGCGGCGGCGTCGAGGCGGTACACCGTCTCGAGACCGACGGCGAGGAAGCCGGCATCGAGCCCGACGACCGAGATCGGCCGCTCCGGGGGCGCCGGGACGGTGACCCAGGTCGTTCCGGTGAGGATCGCGGCGTTGTCGACCGGGAAGCCCCGGCTCGTGGGATACGCCACCACCGCCCCGGTGCCGTCCGCCGCCAGGCCGATGGGACCGTCACCGTCGATCGGGGCCGGGGAGAGTTCGGTCCACCTGCCCGTATCGGGGTCGTAGGCGGCCGCCTCGTGGGTGTAGCGGAGGTCGCGGGAGCTCGAGCCGTCCTCGTGCACCACCGTTCCGCGGTTCTCCACGGCGCCGACGAGGACGAACCGCCCGCCGTCCCAGATCGCGGTCATCCCCAGCCGTTCTGCCGGAGGGGGCGGGAGCGGCTTCCACGTCCCTTCGCCCACCGAGTAGATCCAGCCATCGTTGCGGGGAACCTCGAGAGCGCCGCGGAGGTCGATGCCGCCGAAGACGAGCATCTCGTTCTCCGAGCACGCCGTCGCCGCGAACGCCCGCGGCGACGGAGCATCCGCGCTCGGCCCGCACCCGGCGGCCACGACCACCAGGACCGTCACCAGGAGAGGCGTCTTCCGGAGGTTCACACGAGTCCTCTTCGGCGCGGGCTCACTCGCCGATGGCTTCTCGGGCCTTGGCGAGCGCCTCGTGGTAACGGTCCCGAACCAAGGCGAGCCGGTCCTCGTTGGCGTCGACGAACGCCTGCTCGTACCGCCGCCGGACGGCGCGACGGATCTCGTCGAGACGCGACTCGGACCGGCATCGCTGGTCCGCCTGCCAGATCGCCCGTTCGTCGCGTTCGAGCTCCGCGAGCCGATCCAGATCCGACGGACCAAGCGTCGGGGCACCCGTCTCCCGATAGGCGACCTCCAGCGCTTCCCACAGGGGAGCTGCCCTCCGCTCCAGATCCGCCGAGATGTCACCCGGACGTGCATACTCGAACCCGGCCGACGCCATGCATCGAGCCCACCTCGTCTCGGCCTCCACCACCTCGGGGTCGCCGGCGATCCGGCGCTGCAACGCCGACAGCTCCTCGACATACCACCGACGCAAGGCCCCCACCTCCGGATCGAGGAGCCCCGGCGGGCCGAAGGGGTCGAACGGATCGGGAACCGCCACCAACGCCTCGTCGTGGCAGCGCCGCTCGGCCTCGCCAAGCGCCGCCCGCCCGGCCTCGTCGAGTCCGGCGGTCAACCCGGCATTCGGATTCGGCGTCCCCCCACGAACGCCGCGGTTCGTCGCCATCGCCAGCCGGATCCCGCCGGCCACCCCGTAGGCCACCGGCTCGACGTCGCCGACAACCGGACCCGAATACGGACCGAACGCAGGATCCGACATGTCGAGCGCCACATAGTCGAATCCCTCCGCCCGCATACACGCCGCGAACCGATCCTCCCTCGCCTGCGCCACCGCGATCACGAACGCCCGCGTCTCGGCATCATCCGCCTCCCATCCCCCCAAGAAGGCCCCCAACGGCGACGACGGCACCGTCGTCGACGTCGAAGGCCCCTCGGCCGGAGCCGACACCGCAGGGACCGACCCCGGCGGCTCGTCAACCCGACCGGGGACGCTCGTCGACGAACCCACCGCGGTTGTCGCAACGGTCCCAACCGTCGACGACCCACCCCCCGGCGACGACGCACACCCCGCACACACGACCAGCACCGCCACCCACCCCCACCACCACGGAACGCCTCGACGGGACATGTCGGCTCGCATGGCGGCTCAATACCCCGAATTCCATACCCAGTACTCCCACTGGTAGGAGCCACCGACCTTCCGTCCGAGCCTCATCTGCGATTGGTGATCACCGTTCTGGTCCCAGTACGTGTAGGAGCTCCCAGACTCCGAACAATCGTAAGCCTGGGTTCGCCATGAGTCGCCGGAGCTCTCCCGATACTGGATGTACACGCAGCTGCCGTCGGTCAGCTCGTCGACGACTTTGCCCTTGTAGATGCCATCCCCATCACAGGTCGACGGGTAGCGCGCCCACTCGGTCCCGTAGATCTGGCCGGTCGGCGTCCATGCGGTGTAGGGATCACCCCACGACGGACATCCGGCCGGCGAAGGCGATGCTCCCACCACGAAGAGCCCGGCGGTGACCACCGCCGCCAATCCGAAGAGCACCCCTGCCCGACGGACGGCTCGGCTCCAAGATCCGCCCCGTTCCGGGCTGTCTGCAGGTGGCACGAGGTCCATGTTCGAAGACATCCGCACGATTCCTCCCTTCCCTACGGTGGTGCGTGCTTCCGGCAGCCTCCATGCCCTATGTGTCCAGCATCGTGGATTCGTTTCACCCCAATCAGCGCTTCTCCGGGGACCTCGCCTCCCACCGACGGGTCGACCGGGCTCCACGTCCACCGACAAGAGGGAACGCGAACCCATCCCAACTGGGCGACCGCGACCGTCGTCGCGGCGTCGACGAACACCTCGACCAGCCCCCGCTCCTCTGCGCTCAACCTGCGACCGGTGGCGTGTCGCGACCCGGGCTGCCTCCCGGTTGCGGACCTCATCCCGGTTGTGTCCGGATGGGTCGCATTCGTTTCGGGTGAAACGCCAGGCCGATTCCGGACACATACGGGATGAACACCACCCCCCCACCCAAACCCAAGATCGAGGAGGTCACGACGACGATGTTCCGGCAACGAATCGTGAGACTGGTCACGGTCGCCATCACCGCATGGATCGCCCCAACAGCGGGCCCGGCCGGCGTGGCGCACGCCGAGGAACCCGTGGACGGCCCTCATCCGACCGGGCAGATCGCCCTCTTCGAGGGGGCGCTGATCGATCTGGCCCAAGGATGGGGTGATGCACGTGCCTGTGCGATCTGGAACGACCGCAACATCGCCGAGTGTTTCCGTACCGAAGCGGAGCTCGAGGCGCGTCTCGCCGCGCTGGGGAATCCGGCCCAGCGGGTCGTCGACGGCCTCACCACAACAACGGGATCGGCCTGCACGTCTCCAACGCGCCTCTACGACGGTGCGGGCTACGGTGGAAGGGTCCTATACCTGTGGGACCGACACACATGGATCGACCTGCGGGACCTCGGGTTCGCCAATCGGGCCTCGTCGTACGAGATCGGAGCTTGCTCGGCGTACTTCGCCGACTATCCCGGAGGCGGCGGTGACTGGTACCCGACCAGCCTGACGTCCGCCTACCGGCGGTCGTCGTCCATGCGCTCGGGCTGGAACAATCGGGTGTCATCGGTGTACCTACGCTGAACACCACCCCGTCCGCCGTCTCGTAGGCTCGATCGAACGGAGAGGAGCGGTCACGGAAGATCAGGGGACACCGACGGCTGCGGAGCGCTTCACCGACCTGTACCGGTCGACCTACACCGACGTGTTGGCGTACGCGTTGCGCCGCACGGCGACGCCACACGACGCCGAAGATGTCGTCGCGGCGACGTATCTGACCGCGTGGCGGCGCCTCGACGACGTCCTCGATGCGACCGTTCCGGTGGCGTGGCTGTACCGGGTCGCTGCGGGGCACCTCGCCAACCAGCGGCGTGGTAGTGGGCGGCTCGCTGCATTCCGACATCGGCTGTTCCCGGTTCCTCCCCCGCCGCCCGACCCCGCCGACGCCCCGGTCGCAGCGGAGAACCGGGCTTCGGTGCTCAGAGCGCTGGCGACGCTCTCGGCGGCAGATCAGGAGCTGCTGCGCCTCGTTGCGTTCGAGGAGCTCTCCCCCACCGAGATCGCCGAGGTGTGGGGAGTGCCCTCCCGGCTGGTGAGAGTGCGGCTGCATCGCGCCCGCCGCCGGCTCCAGGCCGCGCTCGAGCGCCGCGCCGAACCCTCCACCCGCAGACGACTGAAACGGAAGCCTTCCGACGGACACAACGAGATGCGAGAACCCCCCGAGGGTCCGTCTCCGGACCAGCAGGGACGTGAACGATGAACCACGAGCCTGACGCCTTCGAGCAGCTCCGAGCCGCCGACCCGGTCGACCCGGCCACGGTCGACGGTCCCGACTCGCCGCGCGCGCGGGCGTTGTTGTCGTCGATCCTCGCCACCGACCGTACCCCCGAAGCCGTGCCCGAGCGGCGTCGTCGCCGGCGTCGCCTGGCGGTTGCCGCCGCCATCCTCGCCGCCCTCGCCGCGGCGGCCGCCTGGATCGTCACCCGGCCCGTCACCAACCCGGCGTCCCTGTCCTGCTACGAGGGGCCGACCCTCGACAGCTCCCAGGTCGGCCTCGTCGGCAGGCCCCTCGAGGTGGCATCGTGCGTTCCATTCTGGGCCGACGGGACCCTCACCAACCCCGCCTACCCGCCCGGGACCGTCCCTCCCCTCGTGGCCTGTGTCACCGACGTCGGTACCTTCGCCGTCTTCCCGTCCGAAGACCCCAACCTCTGCGAGGAGCTCGGGCTCGCCCCACCCGACCCCCAGTCGATCGACGACGCCGCACCGATCATCGACCTCGAGAACGCCCTCGTCGACTACTTCTCCTCCGACCCGTGCATCCCCATCCCCCAGGCAGCCGACGACGTCCAACGGATCCTCGACGAACACGGAGTGTCGGACTGGACCATCACGGTCGGCGAGCAGCGCCCCGACCGGCCCTGCGCCAGCCTCTCCTTCGAACCCGAGAGGCGCACCGTCAGGATCGTCCCCATCCCAACCGAATAACACCACCCCACATCCCGGAGAACGCCCGGACCGATGACAGGGGAACCGCGTGGGTCTGGGCTACCGTCGGAAGAACGCGGCCCCAGTCATCACGGCACAGTCGACGTCGCGTTTCGACGTCGCGCAGAACGCCGCCGGATCTCCGGCGAGGTCGAAGCGGACCTCGTCGACGCCGGGGTCGATGAACGTCGCGGCGAACATGTACGACGAGAACGCTTCCTTGCTCGGGACCGAGCGCCGGAACGTTCCGAAACCGAGCCGGCAACGACACCGACGGACCGCCGTCGTCACCCTCGACACCCACACCCACCTGTCCGAGGGCGATCTGACGGCGGTGACGGACCTTCTCGACGCTCGGGTCGCGCCCGAGACGCGTCCTTGGCGGGGTCCTCGACCTCCCCCACCATGCACGAAACCCCCTCTGACCGGGGGTTCCATCGGCTCCGGGGGGGAGACTCGAACTCCCAACCAACGGATTAACAGTCCGCTGCTCTGCCGGTTGAGCTACCCCGGAAGGATGCGCGAGGTGGACCGGAGGATATCACAGGCCTCCTGACTCTCTCCCCCGTCGGCACCTCGCCTCCGAGCTCGAGGCCTGGCAGAATCCCCCACCATGAGATGGCGCACGGGATTCCTCCTCGGCCTCGGCGTCGGTTACGTCCTCGGCGCCCGAGCGGGTCGGGAACGCTACGAGGCCATCGTGGCCGCCGCCGAGCGGCTCGCCGCGACCCCGACGGTGTCCCGCACCGTCGCCGCAGCGGGCGAGGCCGCCCGACCCCTCCGTCGGGCCGCGGGCCGCACCCTCCTCGGCGCGGCCGACGAGCTGCGGCGCCGGAGCCGACCGGATCAACTCTCGAGGTACCCCTCGAGCT
>DRQR01000108.1 GCA_011371355.1 Actinomycetota bacterium | reverse complement strand
TCGGGGCTCGTGAAACGCCAGGCCGAGGAGGAGGGACTCCACGAGGTGTTCCTCGCCGCCGGCTTCGAATGGCGAGACGCCGGATGCTCGATGTGTCTCGGCATGAACCCGGACATCCTCTCCCCCGGGGAACGCTGCGCCTCGACCTCGAACCGGAATTTCGAAGGCCGCCAGGGACGGGGCGGACGCACCCACCTGGTGAGCCCGGCGATGGCCGTCGCCGCCGCCGTCGAGGGCCACTTCGTCGACGTGCGGGAGTGGGGACGATGAGGCCGGTGCGGCGGATCGTCGGGAAGATGGCGCCGCTCCCGCGAGCCAACGTCGACACCGACCAGATCATCCCGAAGCAGTTCCTCAAACGGGTGGAACGCACCGGTTTCGGCCCCTACCTCTTCTACGACTGGGCCCGGGACGTCGAGGGCGAACCCGACCCGGACTTCGTCCTCAACCGCCCCGAGTACGCCGACGCGAAGGTGCTCGTCACCGGTCCGAACTTCGGCTCCGGCTCGTCCCGAGAACACGCCCCGTGGGCGCTCGAAGACTGGGGTTTCGAGGCGATCGTGGCGCCGTCCTTCGCCGACATCTTCTACAACAACTGCGTGAACATCGGGCTGCTGCCCGTCGTCCTCCCCGGCGACGCCGTCGACGTCCTCGTCGGCCTCGCCGAGGCACCCGACAACGAGGTCGCCATCGACCTCGAGGCCCAGACCGTCGCCGCCGGGCCCCACCGGTTCACCTTCGAGATCGACCCCTTCGTCAAGCATCGGCTCCTCGAGGGCCTCGACGCGATCGCCCTCACCCTCCGCCACGCCGAGGCGATCGCGGCCTACGAAGCCGGCCGCCCGGCCTGGAAACCCTCCCTCGCCCGCTGACCCGCTACGAGGTGTCGAAGAACTCCTGCACCCGGGGGATGGCGACGTTCGCCGACTCCAAGAGGGACCGGGTGAGGTCTCGGGGCCGGTACTCGGAGCCCGAGGGTCCCAGCCAGCGGATCTCCCGGTTCGGGTCCCCGGCGATGCGCCATCCACCCTCGTGGAGGAGCCGATGGTGGAACCCGCAGACGGTGACGAGGTTGTCGAGGTCGGTGGGACCCCCCGCAGACCACGGCACGATGTGGTGCCGATGCACCCAACGCCGCCGACCACAGCCGGGGAAGCGGCACCCACCGTCCCTCGCCTGGAGGATGCGCCCCAGCCAGGGTGGAATCGTCCTCGTCACCCGACCCACCCCGACGGCGACGCCCTCGTCCTCCACGACCACCTGGACCCGCCCGTCGCAGAGGAACCGACGAAGGGTCTCGACGTGGAGGGCGGGGCCGTCGGCGACGACCCCGCCGCCGAGACGCTCCCCCGAGAGCACCTCGGCGTCGACGTGGACGACGACGGTGGCCCGATCGGGATCCCGGTCGAGGCCGAGACGCTCCGAGCAGAGCTCGACGAGGGCGTCGGCGAGTCGTGCCTCGTACCCGAGGAAGCAGCCCACGGTCGGATCCGGGGGCGTGGTCGTAGCGAGCCGCTCGAGGGTCTTCGCCACGAGGGCCCCCTGGTCGTCGGGGAGCTCGGCGGTCAAGGTGAAGCAGCGTCGCCGGTCGTCGAAGGACCAGCGGACGAACCGTCGTCGTTCGGCCATCCGCAGGGCCCTCAGGTCGCCCTCGTCCCGAGCCCGCAGCCTCCTCCGGAGCTCGTCGTGCGTCGAGGTCTCGGCGACGGCGACGTCCTCGGCCTCGAACTCGGGACGTCCGGCCCGCACGATCGCCCGGGCCTGGTCGAAACCGATCCGTCCCTCGGCGAGGGCGGTGGAGGTCGCCGGCCAGTCCTCGAGGCCCTCGGCGAGCTCGGCCCAGGCTCGGGCGGTGTGGTAGGCGACCCCGGTGTGCGCGGCCAGCCACGCCGCCGCCGACGCAGCGCCGTCGACGGCCCAGAGCCCGCGTCGGCCGGCCTCGGCGACGGCGGCGACGAGGCGCGCCTGCACCCGCTGCAGCTCGGCGACGAGGGCGACGAGCTCCCCTCTCAGTCGATCCCGTTCCGCGGTGGCTTCCATGCCCCCCACCGTACGACCCGCCGGTGACGAAAACCGGCCCTCGCCCGACGGCGTGCCGCTACCTTGGGAAGGGACGAATCGGGAGGACGAGGTCGTGGTTCCCCCTTTCCGTGCCGAGCACGTCGGGAGCCTCCTGCGTCCCCGCCGCCTCAAGGACGCGGCCCGGGGACGCGACGAAGGGACGGTTCCCCAGGCCGAGTACGAGGCGATCCTCGAGGAGCAGATCGCCCGAGCCGTTCGCCTCCAGGAGGAGGTGGGACTCGAGGTGATCACCGACGGGGAGTTCGGCCGGACCTCCTGGTTCGGGTTCTTCTTCGAACGCCTCGAGGGGTTCTCGCTCCGCCCGTCGCGCTTCACCTTCACCGACCACACCGGCCGGCGCTACGAATGGCCGACCTCCTACACCGTCGAGAGGATCCGCCGGATCGCGCCCATCGCCGTCGACGAGTACCGACGGGTCGCTCGCCTCACCGATCGGACCGTCAAGGCGAACCTCCCGGCCCCGAGCGCCCTCCATTTCTTCCGCGGGGACGGATGCCGGGATCCCCGGGTCTACCCGGACCTCGAGGAGTGGTGGGACGACGTCGTCGCCGTCTACCGGGCCGAGATCGCCGACCTCGCCGCGGCCGGGTGCCGGTACCTCCAGCTCGACGAGGTACCCCTCGCCATGCTCTGCGATCCGGGGATCAGGGATCGGCTCCGCGCCGAGGGGGAGGATCCCGACGCTCTCGTGGACCGCTACGTGACGATCACGAACCGGATCCTCGCCGACCGACCCCCGGGTCTCACCGTGGCCATGCACCTGTGCCGCGGCAACTTCCGGTCGAGGTGGATGGCCTCGGGGGGCTACGACCCGATCGCCGAACGGGTCTTCGGCGGGCTCGCCGTCGACGCCTTCTTCCTCGAATACGACTCGGAGCGGGCCGGGGACTTCCGACCCCTCCGGCACGTCCCCGAGGCCGTCGGCGTGGTCCTCGGCCTCGTGACCACGAAGCGACCCGACCTCGAGGATCCCGACGAGCTCGCCGCCCGTGTCGAGGAGGCGAGCCGCTTCGTGCCCCTCGACCGGCTCGCACTGAGCCCCCAGTGCGGCTTCGCCTCGGTGGCCGGCGGGAACCCCCTCACCGAGGACGAGGAACGGGCGAAGCTCGCCCTCGTCGTCGACGTCGCAGAACGGATCTGGGGAAGCTGACCCTCAGCCGGCGCGACCCCCCACGAGGCGCTCCTGGAGCTCCTCGAGGGCGTCCCACTCCCCCGACGCGGCGAGGTGCGCCTGCTCGGGCCAGGTGGTTGGGTCGTGCATGCGGAACCGTGGACCGGCGGCGTCGAGGAGCTCCCGGAGTCGCTCCACCGGCGTGGCCGCCAGTGCCGCGTAGGTGGTGATCCCCGCCTCGGCGAGGATCCCGGCGATCTTCGGGCCGATCCCCTCGATCCTCGTGAGGTCGTCGGATTCGCCCCCGGCACCCCCCGACGTCGCCGGGGCCTCCGTGGCGTCTCCAGAGCGCTTCGCCCGCCGGACCTCGGCCTGCG
>DRQR01000107.1 GCA_011371355.1 Actinomycetota bacterium | reverse complement strand
TGTCCCCGGCGCTCCGGCGTCGAGTCGCCGCCGAGACCTCGGTCGTCGACGTCCCCCTCCGGGGCGTGCGCGCCGTACCGATCGAGCCCTGCGACGGGGTCGTCGTCGGCGGACACCCCAACGAGCTCGGCGGCTTCGACCCCGTCCCCGAGGGAGGCATCGTCGTCGTCGATCCGTCGTGTCGAGGTCTCCGTCCCCTCCCCGTGGGGGCCGAGGCCGTGACCGGCCCGGCGCGCTGGCGTGACCCGGGGCCGCTGGTTCCCGTCGCCCGGCGGCTCGCGAAGCGCCTCGCCCAGCTCCGCGGGGTCTCCACCCTGGGGCCCGAGGCGCCCGTCGTCGTCGCCCTCCTCCCCGTCGTCGACGGCGTGGACGCCGTCGGCAGCCGCGTCGAACTACCCGAGCTCCCCGGCGGGATCCGTATCGTGGTGGAGGACGCCGACTTCGACGTCGACGCCCGGGTCGACGCGGTCGCCCGGCTCGTCGCCGTCGCCGACCACGAGGAGGAACGCCGTGGATGAGCTCACCGGGGTGGTGGAATCGAAGGACGGGACGGTGCTCTTCACCCGGCGGTGGCCGGCATCCGAGCCGAGGGCCACGATCCTCGTCGTCCACGGCCTCGGCGAGCACTCCGGGAGGTATCGCCACGTCGGGTCCCGCTTCGCCGCCGCCGGGTACGAGACCGTCGCCTTCGACCTGCGCGGCCACGGCCGGTCGGGCGGGCCCCGGGTCGACGTCGACGATTTCCGACGCTATCTCGAGGACCTCGACGCCGTCCACCGGGCCGAGGTGGAGCCGGACGAGCGACCCTGGGTGCTCTACGGGCACTCGATGGGAGGGCTCATCGCCGTGGGACGCCTCGTGGACGACGCTGCCCGCCCCGCGGCGGCGGTGTTGTCGGCGCCGGCGCTGAGCGCCGAGGTCGCACCGCCCCTCCGGGCGGCCGCGGCGATCCTCGGGCGGTTCGCGGGAGGGATCCGGTTCCCCAGCGACATCCGAGGCGACCAGCTCTCCCGCGACCCGGCGGTGGGGGAGGCGTACTTCGCCGATCCCCTCGTCGAGACCAAGGTCACCGCCCGCTTCGGTCGGGCCCTCTTCGCCGAGCAGGCCCGCCTCGCGGCCCACTACGAGCGCATCGACGTGCCCACCCTCGTTCTCCACGGTGCCGACGACGAACTCGTCCGTCCCGAGGCGTCGGCACCTCTCGCGGCGGTGGAGACCGTGGAGCGCAAGCTCTACCCGGGCCTGCGACACGAGCCCCACAACGAACCCGAGGGGCCCGAGGTGCTCGACGACGTCGTCGCCTGGCTCGACGCTCAGCTCGCGTAGGCGGGACCCACCACCTCGTCGCGGAGTCGCCGACGCACCGGCCACGGGCCGAAACCGGCCTCGAGCGCGGCGACCATGAACGCGCCGAGGTCGGCCTCGTCGAGGCCGAAGGTCTCGACGGCGAGGGTGACCTCCTCGCTCAGGGTGACCCCCGACATGAGCCGGTTGTCGGTGTTCAAGGTGACGACGAAGCCGGCCCGATGGAGCGCGCCGAGGGGATGGGCCTCGGGCGTCGAGGCGACGCCGGTGTGGAGGTTCGACGAGAGGCAGACCTCGAGGGGCACGCGATGGTCGCGCACCCGGCGAGCGAGGGATCCGAGGCGGCGGATCTCGCGGCCGTCGAAGTCGGTGTCCTCGACGATCCGCACACCGTGGCCGATCCGGGCGGCGCCTCCGTGGGCGAGCGCCTGCCAGATCGACCGTGGCCCGTCGCCCTCCCCGGCATGGAGGGTCACCCCGAGCCCGAGTTCCCGGGCCAGGAGACAAGCGGGGAGATGATCGTCGACCGGGTGGCCGGCCTCGGGACCGGCGAGGTCGAAGGCCACGACCCCGGCGTCGACGAAGGGCGCGGCGGCCGCGACGACCGCGGCCGAGTCGGTGTCGTGGCGCAGCGCGGTGACGATCGTGAAGAGCTCGATCCCCGTCTCCCGTCGGGCGTCCTCGAAACCGGCGAGGACCGCTTCGATCACCTCCTCACGCCGGAGGCCGCCGGCGGTGTGGAGCGAAGGTCCGAAACGAACCTCCGCGTAGACGACGCCGTCGGCGTGGAGGTCGATGCCCGCCTCGTAGGCGACCCGATGGAGGGCCTCGGGAGTCTGCATGACGGCGACGGTGTGGGCGAAGGCCTCGAGATAGCGCTCGAGGGAGCCGCTGCGTCCTTGGAAGAACCAGGCCTCGAGGGCCTCGAGGTCCGTGGTGGGCAGCCCGTCGTAGCCGACCTCGTCCGCGAGCTCGAGGATGGTCGCCGGGCGGAGTCCGCCGTCGAGATGATCGTGGAGGAGGACCTTCGGCAGCCCTCGGGCGGTCTCGACGTCCATCGGCGGGAGCCTACTCCGATCGAGCTCGGGCGGCGGCCGGCAGCCACCACCGACGCCGGACGACGGGATGGCCGGCGATCTCGTCGTCCCACACCTCCCCGGGCACGAACCCTGCGCCCTCGAGGAACGACTCCTGGACGACGTCGCCGAGGAGGGCCTCGGCGGTGATCGGCCCGCACCATCCCCGTCGGCGGACGGCGGCGACGAAGGGGGTCGCGGTGAGGTCCCAGGAGGGATGGCGAGGCGCGACCGCGGTGCGGAGCTCGACGACCTCGGCACCCTCGGCGACGAGGGCGAAGGCGACGAGCCGACCGTCGGGGAGCTCGCCCACGAGGAGCCGCCCGGCGAGGATCCCCTCGCGGAGCTCCGCCCGCGAGCAGAGCCGGCGGCGGGCCTCGACGGTCGCCTCGGGGGGCACCACGCCGGCGAGGGCTTCGACGCACGACGCCTCGGCGACTCGGTCGATCGCCGGCAGGTCGGCGGGCCTGGCGCGTCGAACCTCCACCCCACCGAACCTACACCTCCCTTGGACCCGACGCGGGCTAGCTTCGGAGCGTGCGGATCGTCGTGCTCGGCAGCGCCCAGGACGGCGGGATCCCCCAGGTGGGCTCCCCGAGTCCGGCCGCGCCGAGGACGGCCTCGTCGATCGCCCTCGTCTGGGAGGACCGCGTCGTGCTCGTCGACGCCTCGATCGATCTGCGCTACCAGTGGCCGCCCCTCCGGCCGAGACGGCTCGCCGGGATCCTCCTCACCCATGGTCACGTCGGCCACTACGCCGGCCTCGTCCACCTCGGCAAGGAGGCGGCCGCGGTGCACGACGTGCCGGTGTGGGCCTCGCCGAGGATGCTCACCTTCCTGGACACGAACGAACCGTGGCGGTCGCTCTTCACCGCCCGCCACCTCGTGGATCGCGTGGTCGACGCCGGAGACGAGGTGGTCCTGGGGGAGGGGTGGCGGGCGGTTCCCCGGCGGGTCCCCCACCGCGCCGAGTTCACCGACACCTTCGCCTGGTCGATCGTCGGCGACGGCCTGCGGCTCCTCTACCTGCCCGACGTGGACACGTGGTCCGGCTGGGACGCCGCGGGCTTCGTCGGCGAGCACGACGTGGCCCTCGTCGACGGCACCTTCTGGAGCGACGACGAGCCGCCAGGGCGCGACCGGGCGGCGGTGCCGCACCCGTCGATCGTCGAGTCCCTCGAGGTCTTCGCCGAGCTCGCCGGGCGGTGCCGGATCGTCTTCACCCACCTGAACCACACGAACCCGGTCGGGGTCCCCGAGGGTCCGGAGGCGACGACGGTGCGGGACCTCGGCTTCGAGGTCGCCTACGACGGCATGGAGTTCGTCGCATGAGGGTCGGGAACGTCCTCGTCCTCGTCGGCCTCGTCCTCGTCGGGGTGGGCCTCGTGCTGCGGTTCGCCCCCTGGCTCGTGTCGTGGTTCGGGAAGCTGCCCGGCGACATCCTCGTCGAACGGGACGGGACGACGATCTTCATCCCCATCACCTCGATGCTCGTGGTGTCGATCCTCCTGTCGATCCTCCTCAACCTCTTCGACCGGGGGACGTGACGATGCGGCGAGCGCGCGCGTAGGCTTGGAGGAGAGCGAGGAAGGAGGACCACGTGAGCGTGAAGAAGGGGATGCGGGTCAAGACCCTCACCAGCCACGTCGGCGTTCCTCCCCGTCGAGGCGTCGTGCTGCGGGTCGAGGGCGACAGCGTGGAGGTTCGCTGGGACGACGGGCACACCTCGATCCTCTCCGGCGCGATCCTCGTCCCCGACCGAGAGAAGGTCGGGCGCTGACGCCGTGGCCGACGAACGGTCGACCACCGGACGCACGGGCCCGGCCGTGGAGGGGAGCACGGCCGGGCGACTCCTCGTCGCCACCCCGATCCTGCGGGATCCCAACTTCCACCGGACCGTCCTGTTGATGCTCGAACACCACGAGGAGGGCGCCCTCGGGATCGTCCTCAACCGGATGGTGGACCAGCCCGTCGTCGATCTCCTCCCGGCCTGGGGCCCCTTCCTCGCCGCGCCCGGCAGGGTCTTCGTCGGCGGCCCCGTCCAACCCGAGACCGCGATCGGGATCGGCTATCGCCCCGACTCGACGTCCGATCCGACGTGGCCGTCGGTGCTCGACGGCGTCGGGCTCGTCGATCTGGGGAAGGAGCCGGAGGAGTTCCCCGACCTCGAACGGCTCCGGGTCTTCGCCGGCTACGCGGGGTGGGGGCCCGGTCAGCTCGAGTTCGAGCTCGCCGCGGGGTCCTGGTTCGTCCTCGACGGGCACCTCGGCGACGTCTTCACCCCGAAGCCGGAGTCGCTGTGGGAGGAGGTCGTCGGACGCCAGCGGAGTCGGGTGCGGCTCTACCTCCACCACCCGGTCGATCCACGCATGAACTGACGTGGATCCCGGAGGCGTACCGCGGCTCCGCCCGTCCCTGCGGTCGTCGGCTCCCGGCCTCGGGGTCGAACGGGAGTGGTGGGGGCGCGGCGCCGAGGTGATCGTCGGCCTCGACGAGGTGGGACGAGGCGCCTGGGCCGGGCCCCTCAGCGTCGGTGCCGCGGTGATCCCCCGGGACCGCCGGGTGTACAAGGTGCGAGACTCGAAGCTCCTCACCTCGGCGGAACGGAGGGCCCTCGTACCCCGGCTGCGGGCGTGGTGCCGAGCCTGGTCGGTCGGCCACGCGAGTCCCGCCGAGTGCGACCTCCTCGGCATGGCCGCCGCGCAGCGGCTCGCCGCCCACCGGGCCCTCGAGGCCCTCGAGGTGGAGCCCGACGTGGTCCTCGTCGACGGGAACCGGGACTTCGTCGGCCGGGGGCGGGTCGTTCCGGTGCCCTCCGGGGACCGGACCTCGTTGACGATCGCCACGGCCTCGATCCTCGCGAAGGAGGCCCGCGACGAACTCATGGAGCAGCTCGCCGTGGACTTTCCCGCCTACGGGTTCGCCTCGAACAAGGGATACCCCGAGCCGCGGCACCTCGCGGCCCTCGCCGCCTTCGGTCCCTCCACCGTGCATCGGACGAGCTGGGCCTTCGTCGACGATCTCCCCTGGGGAGGGATCCGTCGTCGCCGGGCCCAGCGGACCCTCTTCGACGCCCCGTCCTGACCGGACGGCCAGCCGCCGGCGCCGATGGGGTAGGATCGTCCCATGGGCGCGACGATCCGTCCCGGCGATCACGATCCCCTCGACTTCCTCGGGATCGACGCGCTCCTCGACGACGAGGAACGACTCCTCCGGGACACGGTCCGGCGCTTCGTCGCCGAGCGCATCCTCCCCGACGTCGCCACGTGGTTCGAGCGGGGGACCTTCCCCAAGGAGATGGCGAAGGAGATGGGCGCGCTCGGGCTGCTCGGCATGCACCTCGAGGGCTACGGCTGCGCCGGGACCACGGCCACCCAGTACGGGCTCGCCTGCACCGAGCTCGAGTACGGGGACAGCGGCGTTCGCTCCTTCGTCTCCGTGCAGGGGTCCCTCGCCATGTTCCCCATCTGGGCCTTCGGTTCGGAGGAGCAGAAACGGCAGTGGCTCCCGCCCATGGCCGCGGGCGAGGCGATCGGCTGTTTCGGGCTCACCGAGCCCGACGCCGGGAGCGACCCCGGTTCCATGCGTACCCACGCCCGGCGAGACGGGCCGGACTGGATCCTCAACGGCACGAAGATGTGGATCACCAACGGCTCGATCGCCGACGTCGCCGTCGTGTGGGCCCAGACCGACGAGGGGATCCGAGGCTTCGTCGTCCCCACCGACACCCCCGGGTTCACCGCGAACGAGGTGGGTGGGAAGATGTCGCTGCGGGCCTCGATCACCTCGGAGCTCGTCCTCACCGACGTTCGGCTCCCCGGCGACGCCGTCCTCCCCGGCGTCGTCGGCCTCAAGGGCCCGTTGTCGTGTCTCAACGAAGCCCGCTTCGGCATCCTCTTCGGGGCGATGGGCGCGGCCCGAGCCTGCTACGAGGCGGCCCTCGGCTATGCCCGGGAACGGATCCAGTTCTCGAAGCCGATCGCCTCCTTCCAGCTCACCCAGCGCAAACTCGTCGAGATGATGGTGGCCGTCAACCGGGGGATGCTCGTCGCCCTCCACCTCGGTCGCCGTCGAGATGCGGGGACCCTCACCGCCGAGCAGGTCTCCTTCGGGAAGTTCGACAACGTCCGGCAGGCCCTCGAAGTCGCCCGAACCGCGCGCTCGATCCTCGGGGCCAACGGGATCACCCTCGAATACCCGGTGATCCGCCACATGACGAACCTCGAGTCGGTCTACACCTACGAGGGTACGAACGAGATCCACACCCTCGTCCTCGGCGAGGCGATCACCGGGATCTCGGCCTTCGGCTAGAGGCCGAGCCCGCGCCCGATGATCTCCTTCATGATCTCGGTCGTGCCCCCGAAGATGGTCTGCACCCGGGCGTCGAGGAAGGCCCTGGCGATCGGGTATTCGAGCATGTAGCCGTAGCCGCCGTGGAGTTGGACGCCCCGGTCGACGACCCGGTTGAGCAGCTCGGTCGTCCACCACTTCGCCTCGGCCGCCTGCTCGATGGTGAGCCGTCCCTCGACGTGGTCGGCGACGAGGCGGTCGACGAAGACCCGGCCGAGGTCGATCTCGGTCTTGAGCTCGGCGAGGAGGAAGCGGTTGTGCTGGAAGGAGCCGATCGGGCGACCGAAGGCGGTGCGCTGCTTCGCGTAGTCGAGGGCGAGTTCGAAGGCGGCTTCGGCGCCGGCCATGGCCCCCACCGCGATCGACAGCCGCTCCTGGGGGAGGTTCTCGACGAGCTGGTAGAACCCCATCCCCTCCTCGCCGAGACGGTTGGCGACGGGCACCCGAACCTCGTCGAAGAACAGCTCGGCGGTGTCCTGGGCATGGAGTCCCATCTTCTCGAGGTTGCGGCCCCGGGTGAAGCCCTCCATGCCCTCTTCGACGACGAGGAGGGTGAGGCCGCCGTGGGGATCGTCGGAGGTGCGAGCGACGACGATCACGAGGTCGGCGTTGATGCCGTTGGTGATGAAGGTCTTCGAGCCGTTCAGTACGTATTCGTCGCCGTCGAGGACGGCCGAGGTCCTGATGCCGGCGAGGTCGGAACCGGTGTGGGGCTCGGTCATCGCGATCGCCGTCATGAGGGTTCCGTCGACGAGCCCGGGGAACCAGCGACGACGCTGGTCGTCGTCCGCGTAACGGAGGAAGTAGGGGATACAGACGTCGTTGTGGAGGGTGATGCACATCCCCGAGGACGCGACCCCGGCGGCGACGATCTCCTCGCCCACGACGGCGTTGTACCGGAAGTCGTCGACGCCCCCACCGCCGTAGGTCTCGGGGATCGCCATCCCGAGGAAGCCCCCGGCGCCCGCGGCGCGGAACATCGCCTTGTCCACCTTGCCCTCCCGCTCCCAGCGCTCGTGGTGGGGGACGATCTCCCGCTCGACGAAGGCCCGGAAGCTCTCCCGGAACAGCTCGTGGTCCTGCTCGTAGAGCCTGCGTTCCATGGGTCGTCTCCTTTCCGATCGGGCCACGGTACCGTGCCCGGATGCCGCCGAGTCCGCCGCCGCTCGTGCTCGCCAGCGGCTCGCCTCGGAGGGTCGAGCTCCTCCGTCGGGCGGGTTTCTCGCCCGTCGTGAGACCCCCGGCGGTCGACGAGACCCCCCGGCCGGGGGAGTCGCCGGTCGACCTCGTGGCGAGACTCGCCGCCGCGAAGGCGACCGCGGTGTCGGCCTCCGACGAGGCGATCGTCGTCGGGGCGGACACCACCGTGGTCCTCGACGGCTCGATCCTCGGTAAGCCGGCGGACGAGGAGGAGGCCCGGCGGATGCTCCGGCGCCTCCAGGGGCGTACCCACCTCGTCCTCACGGGCTGGGCGGTCGTCCGCCGGGGTCGGGTCGTCGCCGACGGCGTCGCCGAGAGCCGGGTGACGATGCGGCCGGTGTCGGAGGACGAGATCGTCCGCTACGTCGCCGCAGGGGAGCCCATGGACAAGGCCGGCGGCTACGCCCTTCAGGGCGAGGGTGGTCGATTCGTCACCGAGGTGGAGGGATCGACGAGCAACGTGATCGGCCTCCCCCTCGAGGAGGTGGTGCCCGTCCTCGAGTCCCTCGGGCTCCGCGGCGCCGGGCGCGGCGACGGGCGGTAACATGGGGCCATGGACGTTTCCGGCGCAGCGGCCCTCGTGAGCGGTGGAGCCTCCGGGCTGGGGGCCGCGACCGCCCGCGCCCTCGGGGCCGCCGGGGCCTCGGTGACGATCCTCGACGTCGCCGACGAGGCGGGCGAGGCGCTCGCCGCCGAGCTCGGCGCGCGCTACGTCCACGCCGACGTCACGGATCCCGACGAGGTCGCGGTCGCCGTCGACGTCGCCGCCGAAGACCGCCCGCTGCGGGTCGTGGTCAACTGCGCCGGCGTCGGCGACGCCGGGCGCATCCTCGACCGCGCCGGTAGTCCCCTTCCGCTCGACCGGTACCGGCGGGTGGTCGAGATCAACCTCGTGGGCACCTTCAACGTGCTCCGTCTCGCCGCGGCGCGGATGGCCGAGGCGCCCGAGCTCGACGACGGCGAGCGTGGCGTGATCGTCAACACCGCCTCGGTCGCCGCCTTCGAAGGACAGATCGGCCAGATCGCCTACAGCGCCTCGAAGGGCGGCGTCGTCGGGATGACCGTCCCTGCGGCGCGGGATCTGGCCTCGGTGGGCATTCGGGTGAACACCATCGCCCCGGGCATCATCGACACGCCCTTGCTGGCCGGGCTCAACGAGGACTATCGGCGGCGCCTCGCCGAGGGCGTTCCGTTCCCCCGACGCCTCGGGCGACCCGAGGAGTTCGCCGAGCTCGTCATGGCCATCGTGCGGATCGGCTACCTCAACGGCGCGACGATCCGACTCGACGGCGCCCTGCGGATGGCGCCCCGCTGAAGGCGGGTCGGAGGATGATCGACTTCCGCGATCCGGCCTTCCTCGACGATCCCTATCCCACCCTCGCCGAGGTCCGCGAGGCCACGCCCATCTTCCCGGTGGAGGACCCGAAGGGTCGCGGCGCGACCCTGTGGTTCCTCACCCGCTACGACGACGTCTACCGGGCGCTCCGGGACCGGCGCCTCGGGCGGATCAAGGGATCGACCCCGACGCCCGAGGAGCTCGGCATCCCGTCGGACCGTCCCGACCTCGCTCCCTACTTCGAGGTCGAGCAGTGGTCGCTGCTCATGCTCGAGCCTCCCGAGCACACCCGGCTCCGCAGGCTCGTGGCGGGGGCGTTCACCCCGAAGCGGATCGAGGGGCTCCGCCCGGCGATCACCGGCCACGCCGACCGGTTCCTCGACGAGGTCGTCGGGGCCGGCCCCTTCGACCTCCTCACCCAGTACGCCCAGCCCTACTCGGTCCACGTGATCGCCGAACTCCTCGGCGTCCCCACCGACGACTGGCGGAGCCTCCTCGACTGGTCCCACGCCATCGTGAAGATGTACGAGCTCGACCGGACCGAGGAGCAGGTCCGGGCCGCGGTGCAGGCGAGCCGCGAGTTCACCGAGTGGTGTCGCGAGCTCATCGCCGACCGGCGGGCCAGGCCGAGGGACGACCTCGTCACGGACCTCGTGACCGCCGAGACCGAGGACGGTCGGCTCACCGACGACGAGATCGTCTCGACGATCATCCTCCTCCTCAACGCCGGGCACGAAGCGACGGTGAACACCCTCGGCAACGGGGTCACCGCGCTCATGGAGCATCGGGACCAGTGGCGGGCGCTCGTCGAGGGCCGGGTCGACGCGCGGACCGCCGTGGAGGAACTCATCCGGTTCGATCCGCCCCTCCAGCTCTTCGAGCGCTGGGTGCGTGAGGAGGGCGTCGTCTACGGCGGCCGGGAGATCCCCGTCGGGGACAAGCTCGCGATGCTCTTCGGCTCGGCCAATCGGGACCCCCGTCATTTCCCCCACCCCGACCGGTTCGACGTCGCCCGAGGCGACAGTTCCCACATCACCTTCGGGGGTGGGATCCACTACTGCCTCGGGGCGCCCCTCGCCCGCCTCGAGCTCGACGTGGCCCTCTCCCGCCTCGTCGCCCGGGCACCCGGGCTCGACCTCGTCGAGCCGCCCCGGCGGAATCCGACCTTCGTGATCCACGGCTACGAGGCGGTGCGGGTCGTCGCCTGACTCAGGGCGCCGTCGGGGGTGGGGGGAGCGCCGCGTGGCGCAGGATCCACTGGTGCATCGCGATGCCGGAGGCCACTCCGGCGTTCAGGGAGCGGGTGGAGCCGAACTGGGAGATCGCACAGACGACCTCGGAGACGGCGAGGGCCTCCGGCGTCAGCCCCGGCCCCTCCTGGCCGAAGAGGAGCACGACGCGTTCGGGGAGCTCGACGTGCTCGATGGGCACCGCCCCGGGCACGATGTCGATGCCGTAGATGGGGAGGCCCTCGGTCTCGGCCCAGGCGGCGAGGTCGGCCACCGTCGGATGGTGGTGGACGTGGAGGTAGCGGTCGGTCACCATCGCACCCCGGCGGTTCCACCGGCGCCGGCCCACGATGCGGACCGAGGCGGCGAGGAACGCGTTCGCGTTCCGTACGACGGTCCCGATGTTGAAGTCGTGCTGCCAGTTCTCGATCGCGACGTGGAAGGGATGGCGGCGCCGGTCGAGATCGGCGACGATCGCCTCGGTCCGCCAGTAGCGGTAGCGGTCGACGACGTTGCGGCGATCCCCCTCGGCGAGGAGCCGGGGATCGAGGCGGGGGTCGTCGGGCCAGGGTTCGGGGTGGGGACCGACGCCGACGGTTCGATCGGGCGGACGGGGACTCATGGCTCCAGGATCCCGAGCCGGCGAGCCTGGGGGACGAGGGAGATCGGGCGGCGCCCCTGCCAGGGATCGGGTTCGGCGGCGAGCGCGGCGACGTCCCGGAGGGTGCGGTCGCGGGGCGCCACGGACGGGAGATCCTCCCACCGGATCGGGGCCGCGATCGGTGCGCCGGGTCGGGCCCGCAGGGACCAGGGCGCCACGGCGGTGGCGGGGAAGCGGTTGCGGAGCCAGTCGACGAAGACCCGGTCTCCCCGATCCCGCTTCCGCAACGCCGAGGTGAGCTCGTCGGGGTGGGCGGCGACGAGCTCGTCCGCGAGGGCCTTCGCCGTGGCCGCGAAGGCCTCGGTGGGCAGCTCGGGGACGACGAAGACGTGGACGTGGTACCCGGCGGAACCGGTCGTCTTCACGTAGGAGGGGATCCCGAGGCCCTCGAGGTGGTCTCGTACGAGGGCGGCGGCGCGGCGGACGGGTTCGGGTCCGGCGTCCTCGGGACCGTCGAGGTCGAAGACGAGGACGTCGGGGTGGGTGAGGTCGTCGGCGACGACCGGCGGCACGTGGAAGGTGATCGTCGCGAGGTTCACGAGGTAGACGAGGCCGGCGAGGTCGGTGATCACGGGGTAGCGGGTGCGGCCGCCGACCTTCGGCACCTCGAGGCGTCCGATGATCGGGGGGAACCAGTCGGGGGCGTTCCGTTGGATCCAGCCCTCGCGGTCGATACCGTCCGGGTAGCGCTCGAGGGTGAGGGGTCTGCCGGCGAGATGCGGGAGGAGGCGATCCGCGATCCCGACGTAGTAGTCGACGACGTCCCGCTTCGTGATCCCGTCTCGGGGGAAGAGCACCTTCGTGGGCTGGGTGACGGCGATCGGAGGCGTGGTCGGCTCGTGGCCCATCGCACGGAGGGTATCGACGGGTCCGGGGAAAGGGGTCAACCGGCTTCCGAGGGGCTCCGATAGGTGTCCCATGGCCGACGAACAGGGGCCCCGCGGCCTCGACCCCGCGCAGATCCGTTCCAAGCGGTTCGAGATGACCCGACGCGGCTTCGATCCCCAGCAGGTGACGGCCTTCCTCGACGAGGTGGCGCAGGAGGTCGCCCGGCTGCGGCGACTCGTCGTCGATCTCGAAGGACGGCTCGAAGAGGCCCGGGCCAAGGTCGCCGACGTCCTCGCCGCCGAAGAGGCGCTCCAGCTCACGATCCTGACGGCCACGAAGGCCCGGGACGAGATGCTCGCCCGGGCGAGACGAGAGGCGGCCGAGATCCTCGCGGAGGCCCAGCGAGAGGCCGCTCGCCTTCGCGACTCGGCGCGGGCATGAGCTCAGCCGGCGGGGGCCGCGCCGTCGAGGGTCGGCAGGTGCCGTTCGAGGAGCCGCCAGGTCACCGGGTCTCCGAGCTCGTCCCGCATCGACCGTAGGGTGGCGAGGAAGGTGGGGATCGTCGCGGAGGTGGACATCGGGTTCGGTCGCGACACGTCGAGCACCCGCTCGTCGGGCCGGAGCACGAGGAGGTCGGTGTCCGGCCACGCCCGGCGGATCGCCTCGAGCTCGGTACCGAGGGCGTTGCGTCCGAGCCGGTCGAGGACGTCCTCGTAGAAGCGACGACCCCGGCGAGGGTCGGTGGCCGCCAGGGGGGCCACGACGACGACGAGGTCGAGGGGCTCGGGGTGGAGGAGCACGAGATCGGCGTTCGTTCCCGAGGCGACCCCGCCGTCGACGTACCAGCGACCTTCGATCTCCACCGGCTCGTACACCACCGGGACGGCGCTCGAGGCGGCCACGGCACGTCGGAGCGGCACCTCGGGTGCGGCGTCGGTGCCGAAGGGGACCCGGGCTCGAGCCTCGAGGTCGTAGGCGACGACGACCGTCGGTCGCGGCGGCCACGACTCGGCGAGCGGGCCCAGGCGCGCCTGCATCCACTCCTCGATCCCGCGGGTGGTGTAGACGCCGGGACTGCCGAGGACGACGTTGATCGTGGGACGGCGGAGGGCGGGGAGGAGGCTCTTCGTGACCCATCGACCCACCCCGCCGGGCCGGGCGCGGGGGTAGACCTGCCGCTGGAGCCAGGCCGCCGCGGCCTCCCGCGACTCGTTGTCGCCGATCATCGAGTCGACGTCGAGCTTCCCACCTCGCACCATGGCGCCCACGAAGGCGCCCGAGGAGGTGCCGACGATCACGTCGGCCTCGTTCGGCTCCCATCCCGTGGCGAGCCGCAGGGCGAGGAGCACGCCGAAGTGGAAGGCCGCGCCGGTCACGCCGCCGCCTCCGAGGACGAGTCCGATCCCGCTCACGGCGCCGCAGCATACGAGGCGCGACGCCGCCTCCGATCGTGCCGGCCGATAGGCTCCCCGAGGTGGAGCCCATGGCCGCCGATCCCGACCTCGCCGCCCGCCTCGTCGCGGCCTGGGACGAGGACGAGCTGCCACCGCTGAGCGCGGCGAAGGAGGAGGTGGTGGCGGGGCGACGTCCCGGTCGCTTCGGGATCTGGGGTGTGGAGGACCGACCGGTCGTCGTCGCCGTGGTCGCCCCCTATCCGGAGCACGACGCCGTCGAGGTCGCCGTGGCCCCGGAGGTGCGTCCTTGGGTGGAGCCCGCGGCGATCGAACGTGCCGAGTCCCTCGTGGGCGACCGGTCCTGGACGGTCTGGGCTCATCGTGCCGCCCAGCGCGCGGCCCTCGAGGCGAGGGGGTACCGGCCCCTGCGCGGTGTGGTGCGGATGCGCCGTTCCCTCCCGGCGCCGCCCCCCGAGCCGCCCCCCGGCATCGTCTTGGATTCGCGGCGGCCCGGGATCGACGACGCCGAGATCGTCGCGGTCAACGCCAGGGCCTTCGCCGACCACCGGGAGCAGGGGACCCTCGACGTCGCCGAGTTCCGTCGACGCACGGCCGGAAGCCCGCCGGCGGCGATCGTGGTCGCCCGGGAGGGCGACGAGCTCGTGGGGTTCTGTTGGACGACCCGACCCGCCGCCGAGGTGGGGGAGATCCACGTCGTCGCCGCCGACCCTCGCCACCAGGGTCGAGGGCTCGGCCGCGCCCTCGTCCTCGAAGGACTCCGCCGGCTCTCGGACGCGGGTTGCCGCCGAGCGGTGTTGTGGACCGATGCCGCGAACGAGCCCGCCCGACGCCTCTACCGTCGGCTGGGGTTCCTCGTCGACGCGGAGAACGTCGAGTATCGACCGCCAGGCGGGGTTCAGCCGAACCGCTGACCGCAGGACGGGCAGCGACGATCGGCTTCGGTGGTGGGGGCGAGGCACCAAGGGCAGGGGAGATCCACGTCGAGGACGATCGGATCTCGCGGATCGGACTCGACGGGCGCCGGAGGAGCGGGGGGCCTTCGGGTCCCGAGGCCGCTCGAGGCGGCGACCATGCCTCCCACGACGATCCCGAAGGCCGCGACGATCTCGATCATCTCCAGCTCCTCGTCGAGACTGCGGCCAGGCTACGCGAGGCGGGTCCGGAAGCGGTGGATTTCAGGTGGCCGTCGCGGCGACCGCTCGCCGGAGCTCGGCGAGGAGCTGTTCGTAGGGCTCGCGGGAGCGGCCGCCGACCCGCCGCTCCGCCTCGAAGACGAGCCCCATCGCGGCGTGGTAGACGACCCAGCGGTCGAGCTGGGCCGGATCGATCCTCCGGCCGTACCCCTCCTGGAGCGCCTCGGCGGCGCCGGGTCCCGAGCTGCGGGTGACGAGCCAGACGGCCTTCGAGAGGTCCCATTCGGGTGGCGCGAGGGTGGCCCACTCCCAGTTCACGAGGGTGACGTTCCCCTCGTCGTCGACGAGGAAGTTCGTCGGCTTGGGATCGGTGTGCGCCGGTCGGGGCTCGGAGGCGAAGGGGGTGGTGTCCCTCGCCACGAGCTCCGCGGCCTCGATGAGCTGCTCGGTGATCCCGATCTTGCCGCGGTAACGGCGGAGGCGCCGGACCGTGGAGCGGAAGTCGATCTCGACCCATTCCTGGTCGATGCCCCGGTTGAGGTTGGAGATGCGCGCGTTCGTGGCGGTGTGGACGGTGCGGAGGATCTCCCCGGCCTTCTTCGTCAGCGCGGTGTTCTCCGGCAGGGTGGCGAGGTTCCAACGCCCGGCGTCCGCGAAGACCGCCCAGACGAACTCGTCGTCGCGGCCGCGGTCGAGGATCCTGGGCAGGCCCTCGATGCCGTCGAGCACCTCGAGGGCACGGAGCTCGCGGCGTTCTCGCGCCGGGGTCCCGTAGACCTTGAGGACCCGCGGCCCGTCGTCGGTCCAGATCCGGAAGACGCGGTTCGCCCCGAGCTCTCGCACCGGACCGCTGAGGTCCTGCACGCTGCCCCGAGGACTCATTCGTTCTGCGAGCTGCACGACGTCGGCCATTCCCCTCACCTCCGCGACCATTGTCGCACGGACGACGGGGAACGCACGCCGAGCGGGGTAGCCTGTCCCGCCGCGAGCGAGGAAGGAGCGTGATGGGCGTCGAGCTGATCCTGCCCGATGGGTCGGTGCGGTCGTACCCGGAGGGAACGACCGGTCTCGACGTCGCCCGGGAGATCGGCCCTCGGCTCGCCGAGGCGGCCGTCGCCGTCCGCATCGACGACGAGTGGTACGACCTCACCCGGCCCCTCGAGCGGGGAGGACGCTTCCGGGTGGTGACGAGGGACACCGACGAGGGGAGGTCGGTGCTCCGGCACTCCGCGGCCCACGTGCTCGCCCAAGCCGTCCTCGACCTCTACCCCGGGGCGAAGTTCGCCATCGGTCCGCCGATCACCGACGGCTTCTACTACGACTTCGACATCGGTCGCCCCTTCACCCCGGAGGATCTCGAGCGGATCGAAGCGAAGATGCTCGAGATCATCGACGAGGATCAACCCTTCGTCCGCGAGGAGCTCAGCATCGACGACGCGCTCGAGGTCTTCGCCGACCAGCCCTACAAGCTCGAGATCATCCGAGGCGTCGACGAGGGGGAGGGGGTGGGCGAGGGCGTGGTGAGCGTCTACCGGAACGACGGCTTCGTCGATCTCTGCCGGGGGCCGCACGTCCCATCGACGGGTCGCATCCCCGCGGTGAAGCTCCTGCGGAGCTCCGGCGCCTACTGGCGGGGCGACGAACGACGGCCGCAGCTCCAGCGGATCTACGGCACCGCGTGGGAGTCGTCGAAGGCCCTGGCGGACCATCTGCATCGTCTCGAGGAGGCCGAACGCCGCGATCATCGCCGGCTCGGGGTCGAACTCGACCTCTACTCCTTCCCCCCCGAGTTGGGGGCGGGGTTGGCGATCTGGCATCCCAAGGGCGGGATCCTTCGTCGGGAGATCGAGGACTACTCGAGGCGCGTCCACGCGGACCACGGATACGAACACGTCGTGACCCCGCACGTGGCGAAGGCGGACCTGTGGGAGACCTCGGGACACCTGCGGTTCTACGCCGAGGGCATGTACCCGCCCATGGAGCTCGACCACGGGCAGCGGTACCACGTCAAGCCGATGAACTGTCCCTTCCACATCCTCGTCTACCGTTCCCGGAGCCGCAGCTACCGGGAGCTCCCCCTCCGGCTCTTCGAACTCGGCACCGTCTACCGCTACGAGCGATCCGGCGTCCTCCACGGACTCCTGCGGGCCCGCGGCTTCACCCAGGACGACGCCCACATCTTCGTCGCCGAGGAGGACCTCGGCGCCGAGTTGGCGGGGCTCTTGGACTTCGTGCTCATGGTGCTGCGGGACTTCGGATTCGAGGAGTTCGAGGCCGACTTGTCGACGAGGCCGGAGAAGTACGTCGGCGCCCCCGACCTGTGGGAACGGGCGGAGTCGGCGCTCCGGAGCGCCCTCGACGCCGCCGGGCTCGACTACGCCGTCGCCGAGGGGGAAGGGGCCTTCTACGGGCCGAAGATCGACGTCCACATCCGGGACGCGATCGGGCGACGGTGGCAGCTCTCGACGATCCAGGTCGACTTCGCCCAACCGGAGAACTTCGGCCTCGTCTACACGACCTCGGAGAACACCCGAACTCGGCCGGTGATGGTCCACCGGGCGCTCTTCGGTTCGGTCGAGCGGTTCATCGGGATCCTCGTCGAGCACTACGCGGGCGCCTTCCCGTCCTGGCTCTCCCCGGTCCAGGCGACCGTCGTGCCCGTGGCGGACCGCCACGTCGCCTACGCCGAGGAGGTGGGACGCCGCCTCCGGCAGGCGGGCCTCCGCGTCGAGGTCGACGCGGCCGACGAGACGGTCGGGGAGAAGATCCGCAGGGCGATCACCCAGAAGCACCCCGCGGTCCTCGTGGTGGGGGATCGGGACGCCGAGGCCGGGACGGTCGGACTACGGCTCAGGGGCGCCGATCGCGAGCGGCGGGACGTACCGCTCGACGAGGCCGTCGCTTCCCTCGCCGAGGCCTCCCGCCCCCCGCGGTGAGCGGGACCGGGAGCGGGGTAGACTCCGAATCCGACAGCGTGTCGGTTCTCGACCCTCGAGGTTCTCCATGAAGACGATCGTCCGGTTCCTCTCCTTCGCCGCGCGTCGCGCGCCCTGGGTGGTCATCGGCGTCGCCGTGCTCGTCACCCTCGGGCTCGGTTCGCTCGCCGGCCGCTTCGAGCCGGCGGAGGGCGGCGGCGAGGAGTTCGCTCCCCAGGCTCCCGAGATCGTCGCCCAGGAGCGCATCCGGGAGCTCTTCGGGGACGGCACGAGCCGTGAGGTCCTCCAGGTCCTCGTCGCCGCCGACGACGGCGACGTGCTCGATCTCGACGGTCTCGCCGTCGTCGAGGCGGCGACCCGCACGGTCTTCGAGTCGGAGCTCGCGCCGTACCTCGTCGACGACGAGAACGAGCCCCCGGTCGTGCACTTCCTCCTCCCGGTCGTCGAGGCGCTGCGGCGGGGCGCGCCGCCTCCGACGACCGACGCCGAGGTGAAGGCGCTCTTCCGGGCCGCCCTCGATCGCATGCCCCGCCAGCAGGCGGCGCTCCTCGTCGGTCTGCTCCCCGAGCAGGCGGACCTCGAGGCGGCGACGTCGCCGTCGGGCCTCCTCCTCGTCTTCACCCGACCTCCCGCCGACCCGGCGGGCGAGGAGGGGTACCGGACCGCCCTCGCCGCGACGGCCGAGCGGCTCCGGACCGTCTCGGCTCCCGAGGGGATGTCGGTGGAGCCCTTCGCCTTCGAGCTGCTCTTCGCCGAGGGCGGCGGGGAGTTCCAGCGGGAGATCGGCCGGCTCTTCGCGACCGCGGCGTTCATCATCCTCCTCGTCTTGTCGATCGTGTTCCTCGTCCGGCCTCGATCCGGCAGGGACCGCCTGCTCGCCGGTGCCGGCGCGGCGGCCATGGCGCTCGCCGTCGTCGTGCTCGTCCTCCCCGGCATCGCGGCGATCTTCCCCGACCTCCTGCCCGAGTCCGTCGCGGCGTGGCAGACCGGGACGGTGCTTCGAGCCGCGGCGGGGGTCTACGCCGTGGTCTACCTCGTGTGGACCTTCGGTTCCCGAGGACTGCGCCGGACGACGGCGGACACGCTCGTGACCATCGTGACGATCGTCATGGCGATCAGCTGGATGTTCGGGTACGGCGCGCTGCGATTCGGCCGGCAGAACGACATGGTGCAGATCCTCCCGATCCTCCTCATCGGCCTCGGCGTCGACTACGCGATCCACGTCAACAGCCGATACCGGGAGGAGGTCCACGGCGGCGCGTCGGTGACCGCGGCGATCGACGCGGCGATCCACACCGTCGGGGTCGCCCTCGTCCTCGCCACGGTGACGACCGCGGTCGGTTTCCTCACGAACCTCGTCAACGACCTCCCCGCCCTCCGGGAGTTCGGCGAGCTCGCCGCGGTGGGGATCGGGGCGTCGTTCCTCCTCATGCTCACCTTCGTGCCGGCGGTCCGGGGACTCCTCGACCGTCGAGCCGAGCGCCGCGGCGCCCTCGACCGGGAGCGCCTCGCCGGTGGCGAAGCACGGCGGCTCTCTCGCACGGTGGGTGCCGCGGCCGCCCTCCCCACCCACTTCGCCGTCGGCACGATCGTGGTGTCCCTCCTCCTGGGCGTCCTCGGTGCCTACGGCACCTCGAAGGTCGAGGCGAGGTTCTCCTTCCTCGACTTCATCCCGACGACCTCCCCCCTCCGGCAGACCTTCGAGACGCTCCTCGACGACTACCGGGGTGGGTTCGGCGAGCGGACCGACGTCCTCGTCGAGGGCGACGTCGCCACCGGCGCGGCGTGGAACGCCATGGCCGAGGCCTGGGAGAACATGGCCGACTCCCCGGGCGTCGTGGTGGTCGGCGACGTGGCGGCGGCCCGATCACCCATCTCCGAGATCGTCGAACGAGTGGATCCCGCCCGAGACGGGTTCGTGCCCGAGCTCGCCGCCGTGGCCGGGGAAGTGGGGTTGGGGTCCGACCTCCGGGTGCCGGAGGGAGCGAGCGTCACCCCCCTCTACGACGCGCTCTTCGAGGTGGCGCCCGACGCCGCCGTCGGCGTCCTCCATCGCGGGGACGGTGGCTACGACGCGGCCCGCTTCGTGGTGACCACGAACGCCGGGGAGGAGGGCGCCGCCGAGCTCGCGGCGGCCCTCCGGGCCGATTTCGCGCCGGTGGTCGCCGCCGGACTCTCGGCACAGGCGACCTCCCAGGAGATCATCTCCGACGTCGTCATCCGAAGTCTCCAGGATTCCCAGGTCACCTCGTTGCTGCTCACGATCCTCGCCGCCCTCGCGCTGTTGGTCGTGAACTTCACCTACGAGTCGCGCCGTCCCATGCTGGGGGTGCTCACCACCTTGCCGGTGGGACTCGTGGTGCTGTGGTCCTTCGCGGTGATGGCCCTCGTCGGGATCCCCTTCGGTCCGGTGACGGCGACGATCTCGGCCCTCGCGGTCGGGATCGGCATCCCGTACATGATCCACGTCACCCATCGCTACCTCGAGGACCGCGTACGGCGTCCCACCGCCGAGGAGGCGATCCGGGAGACGCTCCTGCACGCCGGCGGGGCGTTGACCGGATCGGCGCTCACGACGATCGCCGGCTTCGGCGTCCTCGTCATCTCCTCGACGATCCCCTTCCGGCAGTTCGGTTTCGTGACGGCCTATACCATCTTCCTCGCCGTCGTCGGGGCGGTCCTCGTGCTCCCTGCCTACCTCGTGGTGTGGGATCGGTGGCATCGGGCACGAGGGGAGGACCCCGTCGACGCGGCAGCGGTCGCCCGCGCCCTCGAGGAGGACCTCACGTGACGAGACCATCCAAGGACTGGGGAGGATTCGAGATCCCCGAGGACGTCGCCGCCGCGGCGGGGCTCCCCGAGGACCTCGACTCCCGCAACGTCGGACCCTACGCGGTGCCCGACACCGCCCGGCGGCGGACGGTCGGGCTCGTCTACCTCGCGGCCGCCGGGGCGGCCGCGGTGGCCGTCGTCGGCTCCGGCCTGCCGACGTCGATGTGGTGGACGACGGTCGGCCTCCTCGCCGCGATCGGGATCTTCCATCTCGTCACCGGCAGGGACCTCGAGGTCCGAGAACGCCGAGCCCTCGAGATCGCGAACCGGGCGGTGGACTTCCCCGTCGGCCACGCCTCGGCCCAACTCGGGTTCCGGGGCCCCCTCGCCCGACCGACCTGGTACGTGGTCGTCTACTCGGCGGAGACGCCGCCGGCGCGACGTGGGCTCGTGCGCATCGACGGGATCACCGGCGACCGGCTCGACGTCTACGTCGAGGACGTGCCCGAGGCGTGAGGCTCAGCGCCGGTCGATGGGGACGAAGGGCCGATCGACGATCCCCACGTAGACCTGGCGGGGTCGGGTGATCCGGGTGTCGGGATCCTCGATCATCTCCTTCCAGTTCGCGATCCAACCCGGGAGCCGCCCGATGGCGAAGAGGACCGTGAACATGCGCGGGGGGAAGCCCAGGGCCCGGAAGATGATGCCCGAGTAGAAGTCCACGTTCGGGAACAGCTTCCGTTCGGCGAAGTAGGGGTCGGCGAGGGCTCGAGCCTCGAGCTCCTGGGCGACCTCGAGCATCGGGTCCGTCCCCGAGGTCCGTTCCAGGACCTCGTGGGCGAAGCTTCGCAGCACCTTCGCCCGGGGATCGTAGTTGCGGTACACCCGATGCCCGAACCCCATGAGGCGGAAGGGGTCGTTCGGGTCCTTCGCCCGGGCGATCGTCGACTCCACCGTGGCATCGGGGTCGTCGAGGATCTCCTGGAGCATCTCGATGACCGCCTGGTTGGCTCCTCCATGGAGCGGGCCCCACAGCGCATTCATCCCGGCGGCGACCGAGGCGAAGAGGTTCGCCCGGGCCGAACCGACGGACCGTACCGTGGCCGTCGAGCAGTTCTGACCGTGGTCGGCGTGGAGGATGAGGAGGACGTTGAGGGCCCGCGCGACCACCGGATCGATCTTCGTCTCCTCCACGGGGAGGGCGAACATCATGTGGAGGAAGTTCTCGACGTAGTCGAGGTCGTTGCGGGGATAGACGTAGGGCTGGCCGATGGACTTCTTGTAGGCCCAGGCGGCGATCGTCGGCATCTTCGCGATGAGCCGCTTCGCCGACTCGATGACCGCCTCGGAGTCCGACGGGTTGTAGTAGGTCTCGTAGAAGGTCGAGATCGCGTTCGTGGCCGACGAGAGGATCGCCATGGGGTGGGCCGAGCGGGGGAACGCGTCGAAGAAGCGCTTCATCTCCTCGCTGAGGAGGGTGTGGTGCTTGATCTCCAGGGACCACGCCTCGAGCTGGGCCCGGGTGGGCAGCTCTCCGAAGAGGAGGAGGTAGGCCACCTCGAGGAAGGAGCAGTGTTCGGCGAGGTCCTCGATCCGGTAGCCGCGATGGCGGAGCTCCCCGGCGGCGCCGTCGACGTAGGTGATCGAGCTCTTCGTTCCCGCCGTGTTGGCGAACCCCGGGTCGAAGGTCACGTACCCGAGCTCACCTCGGAGGCGCCGGATGTCGAGGCCGGCGTTCCCCGCGGTGGGCTCGACGACGGGCAACTCGAGGTCGCCGGCGTCGGTGTGCAGGGTCGCCTCTCGCTCGGTCATCGACGGGCCTCCTCACCTCGGGACGATCGCGCTCCCCGGGAGCCGATTGTAGTGAGCGAACCGGGGGGTCGATCCGGTGTAACCTCGGCCTGCCGGGAGGTGCCCCCGTGATCGATCTCAAAGCCAGGAAACGCGTCGCCCCCGTGCTCGAGCCCCTCGCGCGCGGCCTCCACCGAGTCGGTGTGAAGCCGATGGGGGTCACCGTCGTCGGTCTCCTCCTGACGATCGTGGGGGCGACGGCGATCGCGTCGGGTCGGCTCACGTCCGGTGCCTTCGTCGCCGGGGTCGGGGTCTTCCTCGACGCGCTCGACGGTCCTCTGGCCCGACACGCCGACCGGGCGACGCTGCGGGGGGCCTTCGTCGACACGATGTCGGACCGGTTCGGGGAGATCGCGGTGTGGATCGGCCTCGGGGTCCACCTCCGCGGTGACTCGGCGGGGGTGCTGCTGTGTACGACCGCGCTCGCCGGCTCGCTGCTCGTGCCCTACGTGCGGGCCCGGGCCGAGTCGTGGGGCGCCGAGGGAAAGGGGGGTTGGATGGGAAGGGCCGAGCGGATGATCCTCGCGTTGACCACGGTGCTCGTCGCGGGGTTCCGGCCGGAGGTGCTCGTGCCCGGGCTCGTGGTCTTCGTCGTCCTCGTCTGGCTGACGGTGTTCCAGCGGATCCTGAGGACCTGGCAGCAGCTTCCAGGGTGAGCGATCTCCCCGGCTACCTCGTCCATCGAGGCCTCTCCGCCCTCTTCGGGCTCCTCCCCGAACCCGCGGTCCGGGCCGTGGGCAGGGCGACGGGGAGGGCCCTCTACCCGGTCGCCGGGCGGCGGGCGGCGATGGCTCGGCGTCATCTCCGTCGGATCCTCGGACCCGGCGTGCCCGACGACGTCGTCGACGCCGCCGCCCGGGAGCTCTTCGCCTCCTACGGCCGCTACTACGCCGAGCTGTTCTGGTATCGGCCTCGCCGCCGGCGGGAGGTGCTCGCACGCACCCGCGTCGACCGGCTCGACCTCGTCGAGGAGGCGAAGGCGGTGGGACGGGGCGTGGTGTTCGCCGTCGCCCACGTCGGCAACTACGACGCTCCGGGGATCGTCGCCGCCGAGCTGGGGTTGCCGCTGCTCGCGGTGGCCGAGCGACTCCCGAATCCGAAGGTGACCGAGTGGTTCGTCGCGACCCGCCGCTCCCTCGGCATCGAGGTGGCCCTCACGGGCGACCCGCTGACCCGTCGGCTCCTCCGCCACCTCGCCGCCGGCGGGGCGATCGCCCTCCTCGCCGATCGGGCCGTCGCCGGCCGGGGCGTCGAGGTGGAGTTCTTCGGGGAGGAGACCCTCCTCCCCGCAGGGCCCGTGGCGCTCGCCGACCGGACCGGCGCGCCGCTCCTCGCCGTAGCACCGTTCTTCGCCGAGGGGCCGGGTACCGAGGTGGTCGTGCGAGGGCCGATCGAGATTCCCGACGATCCCGACCGCCGAGTACGGGTGCGGCGGGGCACCCAGCGGCTCGCCCGAGTCCTCGAGGAGCTCATCGGGACGCGTCCCACCCAGTGGCACGTCCTCCAGCCCAACTGGCCCTCGGATCCCGGATGGCGGGGGCGACGGTGAGGATCGCGATCGTCTGTCCCTACGACCTCGGCCGATTCGGCGGCGTCCAGGACCAAACGATCCGCCTGCGCCGGTGGCTGCGCGAGGCCGGCCACGACCCGGTGCTCGTCGGTCCGGGGGAGGAGGGACCGCCGGGCGCCATCCTCCTGGGCAAGACGACGACCGTGCCCGCGAACCGTGCCGCCACCCCCATCGGCGTCGACGTCCGGATGCTCGGGGTGCTCCAAGGGCATCTCGGGGACTGCGACGTCCTCCACGTCCACGAGCCGATGATGCCGGTGGTGGGCCCGGCCGCCCTCCAGGTCGAGGGTCCGGCGAAGGTCGCCACCTTCCACGCCGATCCGCCTCGCTGGGCGCGGCGGGCCTACCGCTCGATGGCGCCGATCGCCCGGGCGATCCTCAAGCCGGCCCACGTCGTCACCGCGGTGAGCCCCGTCGCCGCCTCGGCCATCGACAAGGTGGTGACCGAGTACCGGATCGTTCCCAACGGCATCGACCTCGACGCCTACACCCCGGAGGTCGGGGACCCCTCCCGGGTCGTGTTCCTCGGCCGAGACGACCCGCGCAAGGGCCTGTCGGTCCTCCTCAAGGCCTGGAGGCGGGTCGCCAGGCGACGGCCCGGCGCGGAGCTCGTGGTCATGGGGGCGCGTCGGAGGGAGGGCATCGACGGGGTCCGGTTCCTCGGTCGGGTGTCCGAGGAGCGGAAACGAGCCGAGCTCGCCGCCGCCGGGGTGCTCGTCGCCCCGAACACCGGCGGGGAGAGCTTCGGGCTCGTGGTCGTCGAGGGGATGGCCTCGGCGTGCGCCGTCGTCGCCTCGTCGATCCCGGCCTTCGTCCACGTGCTCGGCGACACCGGCATCTTCGTCGGTCCCGGGGACCCGATCGCCCTCGCCGAACGGCTCATCGGACTGCTCGACAATCCCACCGCCATCCGCGTCCTCGGGACGGCGGCCCGAGAGCGGGCGCGGCGCTTCGACGGTTCGGTCGTGGCTACCGCCTACCTCGAGGCCTACGAGGCGGCCCTCGCCGCGAACGCGCCTTGAGCGAGCACCGGGCCCCGGTACACTTCGACTCCCGATCCCAGGAGCGCGAGGTGGAGTCGAACGTCGAACAGGGAACCGACCGGGTCAAGCGGGGTCTCGCCGAGATGCTCAAGGGCGGCGTGATCATGGACGTCGTGAACGCCGACCAGGCCCGCATCGCCGAGGAGGCCGGGGCGGTCGCGGTGATGGCCCTCGAGCGGGTCCCCGCGGACATCCGCGCCCACGGCGGCGTCGCCCGCATGGCCGACCCGGCGAAGGTCGAGGAGATCATCGCCGCGGTGTCGATCCCGGTGATGGCCAAGGCGCGGATCGGCCACTTCGTCGAAGCCCAGATCCTCGAGGCGCTCGGCGTCGACTACATCGACGAGTCGGAGGTCCTCACCCCCGTCGACGAGCACCACATCGACAAGCGGGCCTTCACCGTTCCCTTCGTCTGCGGCGCCAAGGACCTCGGCGAGGCGCTGCGACGCATCGGGGAGGGCGCGGCGATGATCCGCACGAAGGGAGAGCCCGGTACCGGCAACGTCGTCGAGGCGGTGCGGCACATGCGGCTCATGAAGCGACAGATCGCCTGGCTCGGGACCCTCGACGCCGACGAGCTCATGGCCGCCGCCAAGGAGCTTCGCGCCCCCTACGAGCTCGTCGCCGAGGTCGCGGAGACCGGGCGGCTGCCCGTGGTGAACTTCGCCGCCGGCGGGATCGCCACTCCCGCCGACGCCGCGCTCATGATGCAGCTCGGCTGCGACGGGATCTTCGTGGGCTCGGGGATCTTCAAGTCCGGTGATCCCGTGGAGCGGGCGCGGGCCATCGTCGAGGCGACGACCTTCTACCGGGACCCGGCGAAGCTCGCGAAGGTCTCCCGGAACCTCGGGGAGCCGATGGTCGGGATCGACATCGACACCCTCGAGGCCTCCGAGCGGATGCAGGACCGGGGGCTCTAGGTGCGGATCGGCGTCCTCGCCCTCCAGGGCGACTTCCGGGAGCACCTCGCCGTCCTCGAACGCCTCGGGGTCGGGGGGATCGAGGTGCGCACCCCCGCCGAGCTCGCCACGGTCGACGGGCTCGTGGTGCCCGGCGGCGAGTCGACGACGATCGGCAGGCTCGCGACCACCTGGGGTCTCGCCGCACCCCTCCGGGAGCGCATCACCGCGGGGATGCCGACCCTGGGGACCTGTGCCGGGCTCATCTACCTCGCGGCCGGCACGACGGGCCCCGACCAGCCCCAGCTCGGCGTCCTCGACGTCGTCGTCGCCCGGAACGCCTTCGGTCGCCAGGTCGACTCCTTCGAGACGGAGCTCGAGGTGGCGGGATTCGACCGACCCTTCCACGCGGTGTTCATCCGGGCCCCGCTCATCGAGAAGGTCGGTGCCGACGTCGA
This sequence comes from Actinomycetota bacterium, assembly GCA_011371355.1. Taxonomy (GTDB): domain Bacteria; phylum Actinomycetota; class Acidimicrobiia; order Spongiisociales; family UBA5794; genus DRQR01. The sequence continues at coordinate 535 of DRQR01000107.1, read as the reverse complement.
GGTGCTCGCCACCGTCGAACGGCCCGAGGGGCGGCGGCCGGTGTTCGTCCGGCAGGGCCACGTCCTCGGGGCGTCGTTCCACCCCGAGCTCACCGACGACGACCGGATCCATCGGCTGCTCGTCGACGCGGTGGAGGGGAGCTGACGTGGCGGGTCATTCGAAGTGGGCGAACATCAAGCACCGGAAGGAGCGCCAGGACGCGAAGCGGGGCAAGCTCTTCGCCAAGCTCATCCGGGCCGTGGAGGTCGCGGCGAGGACGGGCGGGGGCGATCCGGCGGCGAACCCGACCCTCGCCCACGCGATCCAGAAGGCGAAGGACGCCTCGGTGCCCAAGGACAACATCGAACGGGCGATCAAGCGCGGCACCGGGGAGATCGAAGGCGTCGCCTACGAGGAGATCTGGTACGAGGGGTACGCCCCGGGCGGGGTCGCGCTCTTGGTCCAGGTCCTCACCGACAACCGGAACCGCGCCGCCTCCGACGTCCGGGCCACCTTCACCCGCCACGGTGGCAGCCTCGGTGAGCCGGGATCGGT